>DITW01000099.1:0-1770 GCA_002422945.1 Sphingomonadales bacterium UBA6174
GGCCACATCGGCATCTTGACCGCGAAGCTCGCGAAAAACGCCAGCCACAGCAAGGTCTGTGCCTGCACCGGGAAATCATGGTTGAGCAAAGTCGGGATATAGGTCGTGCCCGCCTGCTGTGCCATCCACATCATCGCGATCAGCATCAGGACAGAGCCGAACAGCGTGTAGAGGAAGAATTTATAGCTGGCGTAAATCCGGTTCGCGCCGCCCCAGATGCCGATGATCAGATACATCGGGATCAGACCGGCTTCGAAGAAGATGTAGAACAGGAACAAATCCTGCGCCGCAAACACGCCGACCATCAGGCTGGCCATCAACAGGAACGCCGCCATATATTCCGGCACGCGCTTTTCAATCGCAGTCCAACTCGCGAGAATGCACAGCGGCATCAGGAATGCCGACAACATGATCAGCATCAAGGCGATGCCATCAATCCCCAAGGCCCAGGCGAACCGCCCGAACATAGGCACATTTTCAACAAACTGCCATTGTGCGCCGCCAATTTCGTAATTGGCCCACAAGACAATGCCGAGGACGAAATTCGCCAGCGTCGCGATCAGCGCGATCCAGCGCGCATTGTTCGCGTTCGTCAAAAGCGCCGCAGCCGCTGCCACCAGCGGCAGTGCGATCATGACGGAGAGAATGGGAAAGCTCATCATGATCACCCAACCATTGCCCAGGTGGCCGCTGCGGCAAGACCGAGCAACATCACCAATGCGTAGCTATAGACATATCCGCTCTGCAAACGACCGGCGAGCCGGCTGCCGCTGACGACCAAAGCCGCCACCCCATTGGGGCCAAAACGGTCGATCGTGCCTTCATCACCACGCTTCCACAGGAAACGACCGATGGCAAAGGACGGTTTGACGAAGATCACGTCGTACAGTTCGTCGAAATACCATTTCCGATAGAGGAAATCGTGCAACACACGGAACTGGCTGACGAACGCCGCCGGGATGCTGGGGCTGCGCACATACGCAAACCATGCGATCACAAAGCCGGTCAGCATCACGGCAGATGCCGACATCTTCACCCACATCGGCACTTCATGCATGGCGTGCATCAGATGCGCGTCAAACGCGAGCGAGCCCTGCCAGAATGCAGCACCATGTTTCGCATCGAGGAACGGCGTGTGGAAGACATAGCCCGCGAAAATCGCGCCGATAGTCAGCACAGCCAACGGCAACAGCATCGGCCAAGGGCTTTCATGCGGATGATAGCCCGCGGTGCCATCGCTGGACGAACCATGCGCGTGATCATGTTCATCATGGCCATGGGCCGCATGAGCATCGTCGTCATGGCCATGCGCGTCATGCACCGCATGCTGAATATGCTCGGACTGTTCCCAGCGCGGCTTACCATAGAAGGTCAGGAACACCAGACGCCAGCTATAGAAGCTGGTGAGCAGCGCCGCGAACACGGCCGCGGCAAAGGCGATGCCGCCCGATTCCGAGCCACTTGCGAACGTTGCTTCGATGATCGCGTCCTTGGAATAGAAGCCGGCAAAACCGAACACACCCAAGACGCCAACACCCGTGATCGCCAAAGTCCCGGCCATCATCGCCCAGAAAGTCAGCGGGATATGTTTCCTTAAGCCCCCATAATAACGCATGTCCTGTTCATGGTGCATCGCATGGATGACCGAACCCGCGCCAAGGAACAGCAACGCCTTAAAAAAGGCATGGGTGAACAAGTGGAACATCGCCGCATTATACGCGCCAACGCCCGCCGCGAAGAACATATAGCCAAGCTGCGAACAGGTCGAAT
>DITW01000099.1:1820-6744 GCA_002422945.1 Sphingomonadales bacterium UBA6174
GTCGGGCCTTCCATCGCGTCCGGCAACCATGTGTGGAGGCCAAGCTGCGCCGATTTGCCCATCGCGCCGATGAACAGCAGCAAGCACAACAATGTCATCACATCAAAGCGCGCGCCAAGGAAACCAATGGTCGAACCCGCCATATCCGGCGATGCCGCGAGAATGGCCGGGATCGAGACGGTGCCGAATACAAGGAATGTGCCGAAAATACCGAGCGAGAAACCAAAGTCACCGACGCGGTTGACGACAAATGCCTTGATCGCCGCCGCCGAAGCCGATGGCTTTTTATACCAAAAACCGATCAACAGATATGAGGCAAGGCCAACGCCTTCCCAGCCGAAGAACATCTGGACCAGATTGTCCGACGTCACCAGCATCAACATCGCAAAGGTAAACAGCGAGAGATAGGCGAAGAAGCGCGGCTGGCTGTCGTCTTCCGACATATAGCCCCAGCTATAGAGATGGACGAGCGCGGACACCGTCGTCACCACCACCAGCATGACCGAGGTCAGCGTATCGACACGCAACGACCAATCGACGCTGAGATCACCCGAACGGATGAAATCGAGCACCGGCACGACATGGGCTTCCGCCCCGCCGGTCAGGAAGGAAATGAAGATCGGCCAACTGAGCGCGCAGGACGCGAACAGCGCGCCCGTCGTCACCAATTTGGCCGGGACGTTGCCGATGGCACGGTTGCCAAGGCCCGCGACAATTGCCGCCAACAGCGGCAGGAATACAATGAGCTGGATCATGTCAGCCCTTCATCCGGTTAATATCGTCAACCGCAATCGTGCCGCGGCCTCGGAAGTAAATGACAAGGATCGCAAGGCCGATTGCTGCTTCGCCAGCGGCCACGGTCAGCACGAACATCGCGAAAATCTGGCCGACGAGGTCGCCCAGATAGGCGCTGAAAGCGACAAGGTTGATGTTGACCGCCAACAGGATCAATTCCACCGACATCAGGATGATGATGACGTTCTTGCGGTTGAGGAAAATCCCCAACACGCCAAGCACGAACAAGATCGCCCCCACGACGAGATAGTGCATCAGTCCGATCACAACTCCACCCCCTGCCCCACGGGCTGATCGATATTGCGGGTCGCATCCTGCGGACGACGCTTGACCTGCTCGGAAATATTCTGCGGACGGATCCCGCCACGCGCACGGTGAGTCAGCACAATCGCGCCAATCAGCGCCACCAGCAGCACCAGACCCGCACCCTCAAAGACATAGAGATAACGGGTATACAGCAACCCACCGATGGCTTCGATATTCGGCACATCGCTTGGGGTCGGCGCCAGACGCTGCCCCATTTCAAGCGAACCCGCTTTCCATGCGCCGACCGCAAAGATCATCTCCACCGCCAGCACCAGCGCCAGCAACACGCCGAACGGCAGATAACGGACAAAGCCCGCCCGCAATTCGGCGAAATCAATGTCGAGCATCATGACGACGAACAGGAACAGCACCGCCACCGCGCCGACATAGACAATGACCAGCAGCATCGCGATGAACTCGGCCCCGAGCAGGAGCATCAAGCCCGCCGCATTGAAAAAGCCGAGGATCAGCCACAACACGCTATGCACCGGGTTGCGCGCGCTGATGACCAGCACCGCAGACGCAATCAGCATGGTCGCAAAAAGGTAAAAGGCAAAAGCCTGTATCATGTCGCGGCCCCCTTACCGGTACGGCGCATCGGCAGCGATATTCGCCGCGATTGCGCGTTCCCATTTGTCCCCATTCGCGAGCAGCTTTGCCTTGTCATAGAGCAACTCTTCACGGCTCTCCGTCGCGAACTCGAAATTCGGCCCCTCGACCACCGCATCGACCGGGCAGGCTTCCTGACAGAAACCGCAATAAATGCACTTGGTCATGTCGATGTCATAGCGGGTCGTGCGGCGCGAACCATCGGCGCGAGGTTCGGCCTCGATGGTGATCGCCTGTGCCGGGCAGATCGCCTCGCACAATTTGCACGCGATGCACCGCTCTTCGCCGTTCGGATAACGGCGCAGCGCATGTTCACCACGGAAACGCGGCGAAATCGGGTTCTTCTCGAACGGATAGTTGATCGTCGCCTTGGGCTTGAAGAAATACTTCAAGGTCAGCCAGTGCGCTTTCACAAACTCCCAGAGCGTGAACGACTTGATGAGATGGGCGACGCTCATGCAGAATACCTTGTCAGCATCAGATAGCCGGAAATCAGGACGATCCAGATCAGCGAGATGGGCAGGAAGATTTTCCACCCCAGACGCATCACCTGATCATAGCGGTAACGAGGGACCGTGGCCTTGACCCAGGAGAAGATGAAAAAGCCGAGGAAGATCTTGGCGAACAGCCAGACAATGCCCGGCACCAGATACAGCGGCGCCCAGTCAATCGGCGGCAACCAGCCCCCCCAGAACAGGGTCGCATTCAGCGCGCACATCAACAACACGTTCGCATATTCGCCGAGCCAATAGAGCGCAAAGGCCATGCCCGAATATTCGGTCTGATAACCGGCGACGAGTTCGGATTCAGCCTCGGTCAAATCGAACGGCGCGCGCCCGGTTTCCGCCATGGCCGAAATCATGAAGATCACGCTCAACGGGAAGATCAGCGGGTTGAGGGCAAAGCCATTCACCAGCCCGAAGATATGCCCCTTTTGCGCGAGCACGATTTCGGAAAGGTTGAAGCTGCCTGCAAACATGACCACGCCGAGCAGGACAAAGCCGATCGACACTTCATAGGACACCATCTGTGCCGCCGCACGCAGCGCCGAATAAAATGGATATTTCGAGTTGGACGACCAGCCCGCGATCATCACGCCATATACGCCGATGGAGGATGCCGCGAGGATGTACAACAGGCCGACATTAATGTCGGACAATACCATCTTGTCGCCAAATGGGATCACCGCCCACAGGATCTGCGCCACGGTGAACGTCAGGATCGGCGCGATCAGGAACAAGGCCTTGTTCGCCGCCGATGGCACGATGATTTCCTGCAACGCGACCTTCAAACCATCGGCAAAGCTTTGCAACAGGCCGAAGGGACCAACGACGTTCGGGCCGCGACGCAGCGCAAAAGCGCCCCAAAAGCGCCGCTCGCCATAAATAATCATCGCCACTGCCAGCATCAACGGCAAGGCAATCGCCAAGACAAGGATCAGGTTCGCAACGAACCAGCCCAGCCCATCACCCAATTGGGTCTGAAACCACGCGGTCATTCGGCGGCCTCCGCAAATGTCTCGCCATGGACGAGTTCAGCCGAACAACGCTGCATCGTCGCCGACGCGCGGCAAATGGCATTGGTGAGATAGAAATCCTTGATCGGATAATCGGCGACATCGCCTTCCGGCTTGGCATCGAGCTTCGGCACGACCCAGCCATAATCGGCCAGACCTTCGACCCCAAGCGCCGGTACCGCCGCCGCCATCTTGGCGCGAAGCTGTTCGAGATTGTCGAACGGCAATTTCTTGCCGACAACATCCGACAACGCCCGGAAAATCGCCCAATCCTCGCGCGCATCGCCCGGCGGGAACACCGCGCGTTCGCCGCGCTGGACCCGGCCTTCAAGGTTCACATAGGTCCCGGCCTTTTCGGTATAGGCCGCTGCCGGGAGGATCACATCCGCCGCATGCGCGCCCGCATCACCATGATGACCGACATAGACCTTGAACGTATCGGCAAAGAGATCGTAATTCACCTCATCCGCGCCAAGGAAGAAACCGAGCTTCGGCTTTTCCACCGCCAGCGCCCGGATGCCGCCCGCAAAGGCATAGCCTAGCATCAGCCCGCCCATGCGGCTCGCAGCGAAGTGGAGGACATTAAAGCCGTTCCACTTGCTGCCATCTTCCAGCTCGCGGACGAGCTTGTACTTTTCCGCCAACGCCAAAGCCGCGCCATGCGCGCCTTCATAGCGCAATGCGCCGCCGCCAACGATGATCGCCGGACGCACCGCATTTTTGAACGCATCAGCCACGGCCTTGGGCAATTTCGTCAGCGTCTTGAGCGATGCCCCCAGATATTCGACCTTATAGGTCAGGTCCGTTTCCGGCCCGATGGCGAAAACCTTAGCCCCGCGCTTGCGAATAGCCTTCAACACCCGCGCATTGACCAATGGCGCTTCACGCCGCAGATCGCTGCCGACCAGCAGGATCACATCCGCCTTTTCGATATTGGCGATGCCGGTGTTGAAATTGACAGCCGACAGCGACGAGGTGTCATAGGCCAGACCGGTCTGACGACCTTCCAGCATCGACCCGCCAAGCGCTGTCAACAGTTCGCGCGCCGCAAACATGGTTTCACAATCGACCATATCGCCCGCCACTGCCGCGACCGAGCCGCCCGCCGTTTTCGCCGCAGCGGCGACTGCCTTGAAGGCGTCTTCCCAGCTTGCGGCTTCGAGCTTGCCATTCTTGCGAACATAAGGACGGTCCAACCGCCGCGCGGTCAGGCCATCCACGGCATGGCGCGTTTTATCATGCGCCCATTCCTCGTTCACATCCTCGTTGATCCGCGGCACGATCCGCAGCAACTGACGACCGCGCGAGTCAAAGCGGACATTGGTCCCCATCGCGTCCATCACGTCGATGCCGGGCGTCTTGGTCAATTCCCAAGGCCGTGCCTCAAACGCATAAGGCTTGGACGTCAACGCGCCGACCGGGCACAGATCGACGACATTGCCCGATAATTCGCTCGTCACCGCGCGCTCGAGATAAGATGTGATCTGCATATTCTCGCCGCGATAGATCGCGCCGATTTCCTCGACACCGGCGACTTCTTCCGCAAAGCGGACGCAGCGGGTGCATTGGATGCAGCGGGTCATCACCGTTTTCACGATCGGACCCATATATTTCTCGGTCACCGCACGCTTGTTCTCGGCATAACGGCTGCCGCCCCGGCCATAGGCCACGGACTGATCCTGCAAATCGCATTCGCCG
>DITW01000099.1:6852-7040 GCA_002422945.1 Sphingomonadales bacterium UBA6174
AGAAACGCGGGATTTCCTTGCCCGCAGCTTCGCATGCCTGAAGCACGGTCGAACCTGCCGGAACCTCGATCTCGATACCGTCTACGGTGACTTTAGGCATGGTTACTCCGCTGCCTCCTGATGTGCTGCGCCATGGGCTTCATTGATCCGACGCTCGATTTCCGGACGGAAATGGCGGATCAGCCCCT
>DITW01000029.1 GCA_002422945.1 Sphingomonadales bacterium UBA6174
GAATCTCGCTGATCTCGTCATCACCATATAGATCACGCTCGCCCCGCGCGCCAAACAGCAGGACGCAGTCGCGGCGCGCCCTTTTGCGCGCGGCGTCCTGCAACAGGCTGACGATCGGGGCCAGCCCGCTGCCCCCCGCAATGCACAGGATCGGTCCCTTGCCCGGTCGCAGCCAAAACTGGCCGTGCGGGCCATCAAGTTCATAACCGAACTCTTGAGCGCGGCCAGCGAACAGTGCGTCGGTAAAGGCCCCGCCCGGCACATGGCGGATAAAGCAGGTTACATTGTGCTGCCCACCGACATCCGGCGCTGTGGCGAATGAATAAGAGCGATGCGCCTCGCCGCCATTCCAGCGTACATTGACATATTGGCCGGCCTGATAAGTAAGGGCCTCATCGGTCTTCCAGGTCACGGCCACGATGTCGTGGGTGAGCGGCTTGATGGCGATCAGTTGCGCAGGCGTGACGATCTGGCGGGCGGTGCTCGCGGCGATGTCGACTTCGAGTTCGAGATCCGATTTGGGCAGGGCCTGACAGGCAAGGATATAGCCTGCGGCCAATTCTTCCTTGCTCAGCGTATAGCCGAATGGCGTGATCGCTTCGACCTTGCCGGCGATCAGCCGGGTGCGACAAGCGCCGCACGTGCCGACGGTGCAATCATGCGGATAGGCAAGGCCCATTTTCAGGGCGCTTTCCAGCACCGTTTCCCCTGTCGGAACCGTGAATGATTCGCCGCCCGGCTGGACATGGACCTTATTGGGGTCTGCCTTGCCGAAAAGGGATTTCAACCAATTCATCGTGCCTCTCTCTCTATCCTAATCCGGCCCTATTTTGTTTGGCCCCATTCTTGTCAGGCGTTCGATCACCTGATGATTCGCCTCATGGGGGCGGCTTATTTGCCAGTGATGATTTCGTGTGCCGATGACCTTTCAGCACGCTTCTTAGCGCTTTCCGATCTAGATCGTAAATATGTTGACATAATTTCTCTCTAACGTATTTTGCGTATCGTCGTCACGCGAAAAGAACACCAATCAATCAAGGTGTCTTTCACGAGGCAGAATAGGGAGGATGTCATGAGGAAGATTGCAGTCGTGAGTCTTGCCGCGCTTGCGGCAGGTGTGTGTTTTCCAGCCTATGCCCAAGAGCGGGCTGAAAATACCGGTATCGAAGATATCATTGTGACCGCCACCAAGCGGTCAGAAAATTTGCAGAATGTCCCTGTGGCGGTGTCGGCGATTTCCGCCGCGACGCTGGCGAATCAGGGCGTGTTCGAAACGTCGGACCTCAACCACTCCATGCCCAATTTGCAGGTGTCGTCGCCTTATGGTGAGCAGCAGCCGAATTTTTCGGTGCGCGGCGTGGGCGTCGGCACGGAATTCAACGCCAATGCGGCTTCGCCGGTCGGCGTTTATGTGGATGAAGTCTATCAGGCGTTCCGCGCCTCGCATGGCCAGCAGCTTTATGACCTCGAACAAATCGAAGTGGTGCGCGGTCCGCAGGGAACGCTTTATGGCCGCAACACCACGGGTGGCGCGATCAATTTCATCACGCGCAAGCCGCAGTTGAAGGGCAGCAACGGTTCGGTGACCGTTGGCTATGGTAATTTCAATCGTTTCAACCTGACGGCGGCGCTCGAACTCACGCCGGTTGAAGACAAGATCGGCATTCGCATCGCCGGCACTTTTGTGGATTCCGATTCCTATGTGCATAACCGGCTGGGGACTGGGCTTAATACCTCGGCTGCGGGCGGCGCTTCTGGGTTGAACCTGAATTCCGGGCGCGATCCGGGCGGCACCAAATCCTATGGCGTGCGTGGCACGTTGCGGTTCAAACCTTCCGAAACCGTTGATATCTCGATCAAGGGATATGCAGCCAAAGGGCGGGGCGGCACGGAAACACCTATTCCGACTGGCCAGTCCAAGACGAATGATGTCATTGACTATACCAGTTCAAACTTTCTGCTGGGGGGCCTGTTCGCGCAGCTCGCACCGGCTGGACTGGTCCCGGCGAATTACAGCCAGTCGGGGCGTGGCCTTGGCATCAACGAGGTTGAAGTCGATACCGTTGGCGTCGCGATCTCGCGTGCCGAAGGTGCCGTGCTGTCGGCCAAGATTGAGTTGAGTGACGCGCTTAAGCTGATTTCGATCACGGGCTATGATTCCGGCCTGTATTCGCAGTCGTCAACGGATTGCGACGCAACGCCGATGCGTTTGTGCTCGATTGGCTATCGCTCGAAATTCCATGCGTTCAATCAGGATGTTCGCCTCGATCTGGATGCGGACAAGTTCAAAATGATCGTCGGTGCTTATTATGGCAAGGACACGGTCGTTGCCAATAATAGCCCGGACTTTTTCAACTTCACGAGCGATGTTCGTGCGGCGCTTGGCTTGCCTGCCACCTATTTCAATCCGGGCGGCGGCTTTAACGGCAATGGTCTGTCGGCAACGTCCTTGCCAACCGGCATTCGCGGCACGCAGCATTTCAAGCAAGATCGCAAATCCTACGCCATTTATGGCGAGGGGAGCTATGAGCTGACGGAAACGCTGAAGGTCACGGCGGGCATGCGCTACACCAGTGACAAAAACCACTTCAGCGATGGTATCACCACTTATTATGATGATACCGGCGCGGCGCGGATGCTGACGGTTTCCGACTTCACGCAAGGCGGCGCTTATGCGCCATATTTCCTCCAGCCGGTCTATGATGAGGCAGGGGTTGAGGTCATTCCGTCATTCGCCGCGCTCGGCATACCCAAACCGGGTGGTCTCGATCGCAAGGGTTCATCCAATCGCCTTTCTGGCCGCTTCATCGTGGACTGGAAGCCGGTTGAACATGTGATGCTCTATGCCAGCTATAGCCGCGGCTATCGCGCGGGCACGTTTAACGGCCTTGCCTATGGCAGCGCCAATCAGGTGTATTTCGTGCCGCCAGAAAAGGTGAATGCCTTTGAAGTCGGCTTCAAATCGCGCCTTGCCGACAATCGTGTCCAGATCAACGGCTCCTTCTTTTATTATGACTATAAGGGGCAGCAAGGTCAGGTCGTCGATGCCACCGCCACCGCGAACCTGATTTCATTGAGCGGCAAGATGAAGGGTCTTGAACTGGAAGCTCAGTTCGCCGCGACCAATCGCTTGCGCCTGAATGCGTCATTCGCCTTGCTCGACACCAAATATAATAAGGGCGCTTGCCCGTCCAACCCGGCTGATATCCCGAACTTCCCGGCCCAGCTTGGCAGTTGCGTAGTGTCATCGGGCGGTCCGGTGAGTGTGGCCGGCAATCCGTTCCCATTCGCGGCCAAGACGTCGGCGAACCTCGGCTTTGACTGGGATGCGCTCGATGTGGGCGATGGCCTTGTGACGCTGCATGGCGACGCGGCATATACGGGTCGCTTCTATTATGACTCGTTCAAGGATTATAGCCGCGGTCCGCTCACGGCGGTGGCGTCGGGCAACTTTGGCAAAGGCGAAGGGAATTATTGGGTTCTCAACAGCCGCCTCACTTATGGCACCGATCGTTATTCGATCTCGGCCTGGGCGAAAAATCTGACGAACAAGACCTATTATCCATTCGGTATCTCGATCGAAAACCTGTTCGGCAACGGCTATCGCGTGCGTTCGCAACCGCGGATGTACGGCGTCGAAGCAACGTTCAAGTTCTGATCAGCGTGATGCTTAGCTAAATAAATATAGCCGCAGCAATCCTTTGGTTGTTGCGGCTATTTTCATGGAGGAGAGGGTAAATGGAGCAGAAAGTCGATACGCGATTTTGGCGCCTGTGTGCGTGGAATGGTCCGCTGTTCATGGGCGTGTTCATCATCTTTTGGGGCATTATGGGGCATAATCTGCCACCATATTCCGCTGATTTGCCAGCGAGCGACATTGCCGCTTATTTCCGTGAAAATGCCAATCAGGTCCGCACCGGCATGGTTCTGGCGATGACCTTTACCATCAGCTATTGCGTTTGGGGTCTCGCGATTGCGAAGGTGATGGAACAGGTTGTGGGCAAGGACAACATCCTTGTCGATCTCGAAAAATGGGGTGCGGGCCTGACGGTCGTGCCGGTGCTGGTGAGCTGCTCCTTTTGGCTGACCGGCGCGTTTCGACCGGAAGCATTGCCGGATTCCGTGCTGCAGATGCTGTATGACATGGCGTGGTTGTTGATCGATCTCGCTTATTCCATCACATCGGTGCAGATGTTTGCGCTCGGCGCGGCATTTTTGATGGATCGTCGGCAGCAGCCTTTGGTGCCGAAATGGTTGGCATGGTATGGCATTTGGGTGGGCTTTATGTTCATCGCGGAATGCCTGATGCCTTTTTTCAAATCCGGCCCCTTTTCCAGAAGCGGCACGCTTAACTATTGGATTGAATTTTCGATCTGGTTCGTCTGGTGCCCGACGCTGACCTATTACCTCTTGCGGTCTATCACCCGGATCGAACAGGAGCAGGCCCATGCATGAGCCGGTGCACCCGCCCTTTTCGGCGGGTGGCGAGGCCAGCGCATGCCAGCCGGAATCGCCACATCTGCCGGGCGATTCCGGAGTCTGGACGTTCATTGTCGCGGATATGGGCGCGTTTGCGCTGTTCTTTCTGCTGTTTTCGATTGGTCGCATGGCCGCGCCGGAACTGTATGAAAGCTCGCGCATCCATCTCAATGCCGGACTTGGGCTTGCCAATACGCTGATCTTGCTGACTAGCAGCCTATTCATGGCGCGTGCGGTCGATGCCGCGCGGGCAGAGCGTCGATCATCGGTTGTCAATAATCTGTTGCTGACGATCTGTATCGGTTCCGGTTTTGCGGCCACCAAGATTTTTGAATATATCGACAAGGCGCAAGCGGGATTTTCACCGCTCACCAATGAGTTTTTCACTTATTATTTCGCCTTTACCGGCATTCATTTTCTGCATTTTGCAATCGGGATTGGCGCGTTGAGCTGGATGGTCGGCAAGGCGCGGCGCGATACGCTCGACCAACGCTTCGTGATCTGGATCGAGTCTGTGGGCTGTTATTGGCACATGGTCGACCTGCTCTGGATCATGTTGTTTCCACTACTCTATTTATTGAGGTGGGCCGGATGAACCGCATCCTGCATTTAAGCCCGGTTAAAGTCTGGGCGCTGCTTGTCGCGGTCACGTTGATAAGCTGGGTGTTGACCGAGGATAGCGATGCCGTGCGCTTCGGGGCGACCGCCGTCATCTTGATCGCTGCTTTCAAGATCAACATGGTGATCGGCCATTTCATGGAATTGCAGTGGACGCCGCGACCGTTTCGTATCGTGTTGTCGCTTTGGCTGATATTGGTCACAACGATCATTATTGGCGGTTATTGGTATGTTTAGGAGGGTGGATAATGTTTGATAATGCGGTGCTGAGCGAAAAGGCGATGATATTGGACCCGATCCATGATGGTCGGCACAAATTGCCAGCGGTGGCACTGGGGCGTGAATCTATCCCCTATATCGTCGTGCTGCCAGAACATCAGATCGCGTTTTTCACCTATACCTGGGTGACAGCGGACAGCATGGCCGGGGCTGCTTTGGCCGTTTTCGGTCCAGGCCTGGGCGCGGCGCCCATCCAGCAGAAACTGGCCGACAGGCCAGTGCCTGCGGACATGGGCTTTGATAATTGGCAAATCGAAGGCTTCAGCATGAAGCAGGATTTGAAATTCGATTGCGCCCATGTGCGCTGGGAAACGCCGGAGGCGATGGTCGAATTCGACTTTGAGGCCTTCCACCCGCCTTATTCTTATGGTGCAGATCCACGCGGGTGTCCGTCTTATTGCGCGACGGATCGGATCGAACAGGCCGGTCGCGTCAAGGGCGTGCTAAGGCTGGGGGATCGCGTCATTGATTTTGATGCGACCGGGCATCGCGATCATAGCTGGGGCACGCGCGACTGGATTCCCTTCCAGCAATATGAATGGTTTGTCGGACAAGTCGGGACCGATACATCGGTGCATTTCTGGCGCTTCAATGCGCTGGGCAAGGAACATGTGCGGGGTTATGTGTTCAAGCAAGGCCTGATGTCGCGTGTCGATAAGGTGTCCGTGGATGTCACCTATGACGATCAATTTTGGCAGACCGGCTATGTCGCCGATATCGTTGATGCCGATGGGCGCAATACCCGTGTCGAGACAGATGTATTCGGCTGCTATACCTTGGTGCCGCACCCCGCGCTCAGCCTGAATGAAAGTGGCGGGCGCGCGACCATTGATGGCAGGCACGGTGTCGGGTGGATGGAGTGCGCCTGGCCCACAAGCTATCTCGAACATATCCGCGCCAACGGTCCTTATTGAGGTTTTGGTCATGCTGAATGACATGGAACAGATACATCGTGAAATCCTCGATCGCCGCCGCGACAATCGAGGGCTTCCGCCTTATCGCGCGAAGCTGATCCCGGAAGTGACCGACATTCTCGCCCAATATTTCGCGCATATCCTGCCCGGTGCGGTTGTGTCCGGCGTGCGCAGAGTGGGCGGCGGCGCATCAAAGGAGCAGTTCTTTTTCACCTTGAGTCAAGATGGCAAGGATGAACCGTTCCTGCTACGGATGGACCCGCGCTCGGCGATTACCGAAACGGATCGGGAGCGGGAATTTGTCTTGCTGAAGGCGATGCAAGGCATTGTGCCGGTGCCAGAGCCGGTATGGGTAGATGCCAAAGGGGATTTTTTCCCACAGGCGGCGGCGATCATGCGGGTTGTTGGCGGCGTTACCAAGCCCAGCCTGTCCGGGGTCAAGGTTTCAGGATTGGGGACATGGCTTGGCCCTGATTTGCGCCTGAAACTGCGTGACCAGTTTCTGGATCATCTGATCGCGATCCATGCCTATGATTGGAAGACGGCCAATTTGCCCGGCTATGACGTGCCGGATGCCGACCCGAAACAGGCCGCCCGCTGGTCGTTCAACTATTGGGCCGAGATGTGGCGCATCGATGAAGGCGCTACGCGTCCGGTCACCGCGCTGGCCCAGCAATGGCTGGCGGATCATCTGCCGGATACGGCGGAACTGGTGATGACCCATGGCGATTATCGCACCGGCAATTATCTGTTTGACGAGGATAGCGGCCAGATCACGGCATTGCTGGATTGGGAACTGGCTCGGATCGGTGATTTTCATGAAGATCTGGCATGGGTGCTGATGAAGGTATTTGGTACGATCGATGCCGATGGCACCTTCCGCGCGAGCGATTTGTTCGAGCGGGAAGAGTTTATTCGGGAATATGAACGTCGCTCTGGCCGGACGGTCAATCGCCAGACCCTGCATTATTATGATGTGATGAGCAGTTGGAAAACCACCGTCATCGTGGCCGCCAATGGACTTGCCGCCGCGCGATCTCAGCATAATCACCAAGATGTGTTGCTGACGTTTCTTGCGGCTACGGCCCCGATGTTCGCAGACGATCTTGTCCGACTGCTTAGCCAGGGAGATAATCAGTGATCCCCACTGTTGATGAACGCATTGCCAGTATTGTTCGGTCCTTATCCGAAGTTATTCTGCCGCATTTGCCGCCCGAAGCATCCTTGGCGCAAGAGCAGGTCCAGCTTGCCATTGGCCATCTCCAGATTTTGCGCGGACAGATCGATCACATCCCGGCGTATGAGCATGAAGAGCTGACGGATGCAGTAGCGATAGCGACGGCGCTCCTGTCATCGATCACCGGCGGTAGTGCTATGGCCTTGGCGCTTGATGCGCTGCGCGCGTCGATCGGTGGCGCAGATGGCGGCGATGTGCGTGGTCAGGTCCGCGCGATCCATCAAGCGATCGAGCAATTGGTGCAGGCCGTCGCCATTGATGGAGCATCGGGGGCCAATGCCATGTTGACGACGACTATCTTGGAACATGAACGCGCACGGGTGGCCAAGGATCGCAAATGGTTCTTGCCCTTTGGCTTCGACACGATGTGAATACAGGATCAGACGAATGATGACGTCAAGCGGGCTTTGCGTCGCTGCCTGCTGGACGCGCACGGAAGGCGCGCATATAGCAAGGCCATGTCCAAAAGCGGCGAAGGGCGCGTGAGGGATATCCGGGCGGCAGGAGATTTGACGGTGTCATTTCCACCATCAACGATGACATGTCATCGCGAGGCTATGCGCGCTCGTTATTGAAGATTGAAGGAGAGTGAGAATGAAGGCAACAGCAGCCATTGTCCGCCATGTCGGCGGTCCCTTTACGTTGGAAGACATTGACGTAGCAGCGCCATTGGGGTCCGAAGTGATGGTGCGCATGTATGGCGTCGGCATGTGTCATACCGATCTGGTGGCGCGGGATGGCTTTCCGGTGCCGCTGCCGATCGTGCTGGGGCATGAAGGCTCGGGCGTGGTGGAAGCGATCGGCCCGGATGTGAAGTCGCTTGCTGTCGGCGATCATGTCGTGCTCAGCTTTGACAGCTGCGATCATTGTCCGACCTGTGCGGAGCATTTGCCGGCCTATTGCCATAATTTCATGGCCCATAATTTTGCGGGTGTGCGCCTGACCGGTGGTGCGCCTTCGTCATTGTCGCAAGGCGATCAGATCGTGCATGGCAATTTCTTTGGCCAATCGTCCTTCGCCAGCCATGCGATTGCGCATGAGCGCAATGCCGTAAAGGTGGCGAAGGATCTGCCGCTTGCGCTGCTTGGCCCGCTTGGCTGCGGCGTGCAGACTGGCGCAGGGGCGGCGGTGCTGTCGCTGGGTTTGAAGGCGGGGCAGTCCCTCGCCATTTTCGGGGGCGGGGCTGTGGGCCTGTCGGCGCTATTGGGCGCGCGTGCGGTCGATGCTGGCACTGTCATCGTGATCGAACCCAATGCCGCGCGCGGCAAGCTGGCGCTTGAACTGGGGGCCACCCATGTCATCAATCCGCGTGAATGCGATGATGTGCTTGCGCGGATCAAGGAGTTGTCGGGCGGGGCTGTCAACCATGCCCTTGATACGACGGGCATTCCTGCGGTGATTGCCATTGCGGTAGAAACCATGGGACCAAATGGCATGTTGGGACTGGTTGCCGTGCCGCCGCCCGAAGCCATGCTGCCCGCCAATATGATGAGCATGCTCCTGCGTGGCGCGGGCGTGAAATATATCACCGAAGGCGATGCCGACCCGCAGACCTTCATCCCCCGCATGATCGAATGGTATAAGGCAGGCAAATTTCCGTTCGACCGTTTGATCAAGACGTTCCGGTTCGACCAGATTAACGAGGCCGCCCATGCGTCCGAGACAGGGGACGCGATCAAGCCGGTGTTGCTGTTCGAGGTGTAGGGTCAGGACCTAATGCGGTTCCTATTTTCCCGCACGACGTTCTAGTTGTCGTGATGAATCTGAAGTTTGCTGCTCTACGTGGCTGGGGCGAAGCGAACTTCAGATTAGGGTCACTAGACGTGCTGCCGATGGCGGTGTAGCGTAAAGCCTATAGTTTCCGGTAATTTCAAAGGCGGATCACTGGCGCGGGACGGTGCAGTGATTTTGTCCGTTCCTCTTGGCGGGCCTATAGACTGAACGCGGTGAGGGATACACATGCCTTTCAGATATAAGGATGCCGGATCTCAACGGCACATTTTCAAGATTGTCTTGTTATACGCCCTGTTGGGCGGGGCATGGATTCTGATCTCCGACAAGGCGGTGGAGTTCCTCATCACCGATCCGGCGGCGCGGGTGTATGCCAGTATTTTCAAGGGCTGGGTCTATATCGCGCTGACCTCTATTTTCCTTTACATCCTGATTGCCCGGTTCTGGCGACAGACCTTGGAAATCTCGCAGCGCCAGCTCAAGACGTTGGGCCTGTTGGAGGCCATTGCCGAACAGACGCATGAGGCGATCTACGCCAAAGACCGTGATGGGCGTTATATCTTCTTCAATAAATCGGGGGGCGTCTTTGTCGGGCAGGATGTCGATCAGGTACTGGGCAAGGATGACCGCGCGTTTTTTCGCTTGAACAGGCCGAGGACTTGCAAGCCCATGACGCCAGATTGATAGCGGAAGCGCGCACCGAAACGCGCGAGGAATTTGTCGATACGGCATTTGGCCCGCGCCTTTTTCTGGCGACCAAGGGGCCGCTCTTCGACCATGACGGCCAGATATTTGGCACCTTTGGCATTTCACGCGACATTACCGATCAGCGCATGGCGGAAGAGGATATGCTGCGCCTCAATCGGGCGCTCCGTTTGTTGGGCGAAGGCAATTTGGTCTTGTTGCGGGTGAGTAACGAACAGCAATTGCTGAACGAAATATGTGCCTTGGTTGTTTCTGTCGGCGGCTATCGGATGGCGTGGATCGGCTATCCCGAAAAAGACGGTGATAAAAGGATTATCCCGATGGCGGAGGCCGGCGCGGCGTCGACTTATCTCGCGACGGTGCGAATTTCTTGGGACGAGACGCAAGATATCGGTCGCGGGCCGACAGGTATCGCGGTCCGCACCGGGAAGCCGCAAATCAATCATGATGTGCTCGATAATCCAGCCATGGGGCCATGGCGGCAGATGGCGCTGGAAATCGGTTATCGCTCCAGCGTGGCCTTGCCGCTGATCTACGAGAAGGTCACGCTTGGCGTCTTGACGATCTATGCCGCCGAACCCGGCGCATTTACCGACAACGAATTGAGCGTGCTGGAAGAATTGGCGGCCAATCTGGCCTTTGGTATCAGCGCCTTGCGCGAACGGCGGGAGCGTCGTGCGGCAGAGGTGGCCAGCAAGGCCAAAAGTTCCTTTCTGGCCAATATGTCCCATGAAATCAGGACGCCGCTGACGGCGATTACCGGCATGGCGCATTTGCTGGAACGGTCCCGGCTGGCACCGCGTCAGCGCGAGATGGTGAGCAACATCAATGTCGCGGTGGGGCATTTGTTGAATGTCATCAACGACATTCTCGATCTGTCGAAAATTGAAGCGGGCAAGTTGTCGCTGCAACATGTCGCGGTCGATATCGATCGGATCGTCTCGGATGCTATCAAGATCATCAAGGGCCGGCCAAGATCAGATGGCGTGGAGTTGCGTGTCGTTTCCGCTATGACTTTCCCGCCATTGCGCGGCGATCCGTTGCGGTTGCAGCAGGCATTGCTCAATTATCTCAGCAATGCGGTGAAGTTCACCGATCAGGGCAGCATTACCGTTCGCATCTCATGTGTGGAAGATCATGCGGAGGAGATGCTGTTGCGCATTGAGGTGGAGGACACCGGCATCGGCATCGCTGCAGATACACTGCCCCGCTTGTTCATGGCATTTGAACAGGCGGATAATTCGAGCGCGCGCAGCTTTGCCGGCACCGGATTGGGATTGGCGATCACGCGGGCGCTTGCCCGGTTGATGGGTGGCGATGCCGGGGCGGAGTCCACGCTCGGGCGCGGGAGCCTGTTCTGGTTCACCGCCCGTTTGCATAAAGAGACGCAGGCGCAACGGATGCCGCATGAGGCGAATGTCACGCGGGCTGAGATCGCGCTCGCCAGCCGTTATGGCGGACGTCGCATCTTGGTAGTTGATGATGACGACATCATCCGGGAGGTAGCCTTCATCTTCCTCAACGACATCGCTAGCCAGAAGGTCGATCTTGCCGCAGACGGTCGGGAAGCCATCGAAAAGGTGGCGGCCAATCAATATGACCTGATCTTGATGGATCTTCAGATGCCGGTGATGGACGGGATTGAGGCCTGTCGGCAGATCCGGGCGCTGCCTAATATGGCAAATGTGCCGATCATCGCGGTGACGGCGGATGCCTTTCCCGAGGATCGGGAGCGCTGCCTTGATGCAGGCATGGATGATATGATTTCCAAACCCTATACGCCAGACGAGTTCTTCGCCACGATCCTCAAATGGGTATCGGGTGAGGCGGTGCGCGATCAGGGTGCGGAGGAATGAATAGGGGCATCCCTACATCGCCGACAGGCCGCCATCGATGGCGAGTTCCGCGCCGGTAACGAACGCCGCCTCAGCCGAACAGAGATATACGGCAGCCCATGCGACATCGTCCGGTTGTCCGACACGGCCAATGGGGATTTGCCGCCCCAATTTGGCGATGGTGTCTTCGCGCGTTCTTGTGCCGGTGAAGCCATCGAGCAGCGGCGTATCGATGAAGGTCGGGTGCAATGAGTTGCAGGTGATGCGATATTGCTGTTTCGCGCAATGGAGCGCGATTGACTTGGTCAGATGGCGGACCCCGGCCTTGGCGGAATTATAGGCCGCCATATTGCCTGCGGCGACGATACCGGAAATCGACGAGATGTTGAGAATGCTCCCCGTTTGATCGGCGGTAGAGGCGGCCATCAACGGCAAGGCGATCTTGCTGCCCAGAAACACGCTGTCGAGATCGACTCGATGGGTGCGATGCCAGTCTTCGATGCTGATATCCTCGACGGAGCCGGGCAGGCAGATACCCGCATTATTCACGAGAATATGCAGGCCACCGAATTGATCGGATGCGTGATTGATCACCGTTTGCCAGTCTGCGGCATCGGTGACGTCATGCGCGATGGCACTTGCGGCATCGCCGATCCGCGCGGCCTGCTCGCGGGCTTTATCGCCATTGATGTCGGAGATCAGGACACGCGCACCTTGTGCGGCGAACCGCGAGGCGATGGCAGCGCCCAGACCTGATGCCGCACCCGTAACCAGCGCGATTTTCCCCTGAAGTCTGGTGCCTTGCAACGATCTTCTCCCAATTCTGCAAATGGCTCTATTGCATTGTCGGTCGGTGCGCCACTGCTGGCCTTAAGCGGAGGGGCGATCGCGTCAAATGTGTCCCGAATTATTGAATCGGGACACATTTTATCATCTTCATACTGCTGTTATTTTAACGCGGTGAATGCATCTCGTTCACTGGAAATCGCGCGTATCAGGCGGCACGCGCAATCTGTTCGCCATCATCAACAACCATATTGCGAATTCTGGCGACATTTTTGGCGGTGATATAATAGCCCGACCGATAGCTGACATGGATGATGTCATGAAGGCCCAGCTGGTTAAGCGCATGGCGCAAATGCGACATATACACCGGGATGCTGCGGGCGGAGCAGTTGATGGTATCGGCCAGATCTTGCTGGCTTTGCAGCACGTCAGGATATTTCAGCAAACGCTGCAAGATGCGCGCGGCGGACATGTGCTTGATGGTGAATTTCTCGCGTAGCGCCAGTGCATCAAACTCATCGCCTTGGTTGTTCATCAGCGACAGATGTTGCCCGATTTGTTCAACCGCATCGACGACTTTCAGACATTCCTGAAAGTTGATCATGCCATCGGCGATGTTGAGCGCCTTGCGCATGCGGCCTGCCAGTTCATTGGCGTAGATGTTCAGATGATGAACATTGACGATGTGATCATTATTCAAGGGTGCGACTCCTGATCTGCGCCTGCTATTTCAGCAGCAAACGTGAGGAGTTTATGTATTTTTAAAAAATGCCGTCGTCCATATCTCTGGCGATCTATGCCGAATGGACTAGGATCCGACCCTCATGGATCGAATGTCGCATCGACCACAAGAGGCGGGGTTATCAGGCCGCCATATTCTCTTGTTGGCGCAATATGGCCCCAAGGCCAAGCTGCTTGCCGATCAGGCCGAGAATATCGATGAGTTCGCCGGAAATGATCAGGAAATTATGCCCCTGAACCCATTCAACCTGCCCCGACACGGTGATGGCCCCATGGGTGATGGTCACATCATCGCCGGGATGCGGCGGCGTGGAGGCACGTGCCGTCAGGCCATGCGCGGCGACGCTGGTGATCTTGATGGCGTGGGCGTCCTGCCCGACCGACATCATGGCATCAAATTCAACATTCACACACGTCAGGGAGACAGGGATATTGGACATGATATTGCTCACTTGAGGATGTGACCCGCCCGCCTTGTTGCGGTGCTTCAAGTCAGAAATAGCGTCGGTCTGATCGTCGGGCCGTCACGCACTTCCGGTGCGAATGGATCATAGTTGCGCAACGTCCCTGATCAGCAGGCATGGCGACAATAATACAGATTGCTGTGCCCCGCGACGACAGGAAGCCCCATCAAATCGGTATGATGGGCGATATTTCTATCTTCATTATGAATTAATGAAAAAGACGCTGCTGGATGTGTCCCGAATTGCAATATTATATCGGTTTTATAGGATATTACTTGCTTCGTTACTGTGCCCCGCGCGGCGACATAATTAAGAATTATTCAGGATGAAAGGGCAGAGTTGCAACTCGCCCGCAATTCAGGCGACGGCCAGCGCGCGTGCTTCAATACCATGCAGGAAAAGGGAAATGGCTTGCTCCAGCGAGGATTTCAGCGGTGCGAGGTCGCTATTGTCGTTAAGCAACCATTGCGCCACGGTAGCGCCAGTGACGAGGTCAAAATGCTGGCTCAATGCCTCTGCCGGGATATCGGCGCGAATCTTGCCTTCTTGCTGGAGCTTGGCGATTTGCCGGGTGCGGCGTTCGCGCCGCATCGCGGCCTGGCTGGTGGGGTTGTGGAGGTCTGAGGTGGTGCCGGTTTTTTGGA
>DITW01000098.1:0-15508 GCA_002422945.1 Sphingomonadales bacterium UBA6174
CGCCCTTGCCCGGCGTCACGCCGCCCACCATCTGGGTGCCATACGCCAGCGCCTGTTCGGTGTGGAAGGTGCCGGTGGCACCGGTCATCCCCTGGGTGATGACCTTGGTGTTTTTGTTAATAAGAATGGACATTAGATTTCCACTTTTCAGATATGCATCAAGAAATGGCTATTGCCAGCGATCAAGCAAGCGATCCATCGATGGCCTTGCAGGCGTCCAGCAATTCCTTCACGGCATCGATCGACACCTGAAGGTTGCTCTTGGCTTCGGCATCGAGCTTGATTTCAACAATCTGCTCAACGCCACCCGCACCGATGATCACCGGCACGCCAACATAAAGGCCGTTCACGCCATACTGGCCGTCGACATAGGCCGCGCAAGGCAGCAAACGCTTCTGGTCATTGAGATAGGCTTCCGCCATCGCGATGCCGCTGGTGGCCGGTGCATAATAAGCCGAACCGGTCTTGAGCAGGCCGACGATTTCGCCGCCGCCCGAGCGGGTGCGGGCCACAATCGCGTCGATACGCTCCTTGGTGGAACGGCCCTGTTCGATCAGATCGGGGATCGGGATACCGGCAACGGTCGAATATTCGACGACCGGCACCATGGTATCGCCATGGCCGCCGAGCACGAAGCTATTCACGTCGCGCACCGAGACCTTGAATTCTTCAGCGAGGAAGTGGCTGAAGCGCGCGCTGTCGAGCACGCCCGCCATGCCGACGACCATGTGCGGCGGCAGGCCGGAGAATTCACGCAGCGCCCAGACCATCGCATCGANNAGCGGATTGGTGATGCAGATGACGAACGCGTTCGGCGCGTTGTTCTTGATGCCTTCGCCGACGGCCTTCATGACCTTCAGGTTGATGCCAAGCAGATCGTCGCGGCTCATCCCCGGCTTGCGGGCGACGCCAGCTGTCACGATGATGACATCGGCGCCTGCGATATCGGCATAATCATTGGTGCCGGTGATCTTGGCATCGAAGCCTTCGACCGGGCCGCACTGCGACAGGTCAAGCGCCTTGCCCTGGGGTACGCCTTCTACAACGTCGAAAAGGACGACATCGCCCAATTCCTTGGCGGCTGCCAGATGGGCCAGCGTACCACCGATATTGCCAGCGCCGATCAGCGCAATCTTCTTACGAGCCATGATGCCGTCTCCCTCATGTAATCTGGGCCCCCAGCGCACCAAAAGACTGGCACACCTTAACCCACCGAGTCGGACGGCAATAAATACCGCCCGCGATCAAAAAACGCTGCCCGATTAGGCCGATTTTTGCGGTGCATCAACCTAACAACGCGACAGGTGCAAATTATTTTTCGCTATTGCGAAGAAGTTGCAATAAAGCCCCATCAATAGCTATTCGATCAGACTGCATCTCCCCCCTGCCTGACGCTCCAATCGACCCGCCAATTCCAGCTCCAACAACACAATCTGCACGATCATCGGCGGCAGTCCAGACTGGCGCACAACCTCATCCACAGCGACCGAAACCGCGCCCAACAGGCCGATCACCATATCGCGATCCCGCTCGCTCGCGTCCACCGGCGCAGCGGGACGGAAGTCCTGCCCGCCCTGGCGAAAGGGCATCGCGGCAAAGCTGCTGATCGCCTCGATCACATCATCGACATTCTGGACCAAGGTGGCGCCATCGCGGATCAGTTGGTTGCAGCCCTGCGCCCGCGCATCGAGCGGCGACCCCGGCACAGCCATCACCTCTCGCCCATATTCCGCTGCCAGCCGCGCGGTAATGAGCGAACCGGACCGGGGCGCGGCCTCCACCACCAATGTGCCACCCGCCAGCCCGGCGATAATGCGATTGCGATAGGGGAAATGCCGCGCCTGTGGTTCGCGCCCCGGCGGTTGTTCGGCCACCAACAGCCCGGTGTGCGCGATCCGCTCCTGCAAATCGCGATTTTCCGGCGGATAATAACTGTCGATCCCGCCCGCGATCACCGCAATGGTGCCGCTATCGATCGAGCCCGCATGCACCGCCGTGTCGATCCCGCGTGCAAGGCCAGATACCGTCACATGGCCGCGCTCGCCCAACCGCACCGCCAGATCGCGGGCAAATCGGCACGCCGCCGCAGAAGCATTGCGCGCACCCACCATCGCGACCATCGGACGATCCAGCAATGCCTCATGCCCGCGCACGATCAACACCGGCGGCGCATTTTCAACCTCGCCCAGCGCGAGTGGATACAGCCCCTGCCCCAAGAACAGATAACGTGCGCCAAGCTGGTCCACCCGCTCCATTTCGCGCTCAATCTCGGCCCGTGCGGCAAGGCGAGGCGCTTTGCCACGCCCGCGCGCCGCCAGATCGGGAATCGCGCGCAACGCGGCGTCTGCCGAACCGAATCGCTGCAATAGATGGAAATAGGTGATCGGCCCGATATTGGCCGAACGGATAAGCCGCAAACGGGCGATCCGGTCTTCAAGCAACGCAACACTCAAAACGCTTACTCCTTATAAATGGACTTCAACCTTTTTGCCCCACCTTTGGCTCCGTCCCGGCGATCAGACGCCGGATATTATCCGCATGCTTGAACACGCACACCAAGGCCAACCCAAGAAACAATGTCGCATATCCGCCAAAACCAAGCCCCAACGCCGCCAATGGCGTCGACAGCGCCGCAACCATGCCGCCCACCGACGACCGCTTGGAAAGATACAGCGCCGATAGCCAGACCAATGCGAACACCAATCCGACCGGCCATGCCAGCGCCAGCGATATGCCAAGCAATGTCGCCACGCCCTTGCCACCCTTGAACCCAAGCCAGATCGGGAAAAGATGGCCGAGAAACGCGCCCATGGCGGCAATACTCAGTAGATCAACACCCGTCGCGTCAGGCCAGATCGCACCGACAATCATAATCGCCGCCGCGCCCTTGGCCCCATCCAGCAACAATGTCGCCGCGGCCAACCCCTTGCGGCCCGTGCGCAGGACATTGGTCGCGCCGATATTGCCGGAACCGATCTGGCGCAGGTCGCCCGCGCCCGCAATCCGCGTCAGAATCACCCCAAATGGTATCGATCCCAGCGCATAGCCAAGCAACAATGCCTCCAGCGGCGCAATCCATGACGGCATCGAAAACCCTCTTCTTGTTGTGGCGGATCGGTTGCAAGACCCTATCACTTTATACAAGCGCGCATCATATCGGCTACCCAACGGCGCACAAGCGGCGTTTATGCACCAATCCGCTATTGCAACGCGGCATAGTCCATGCTTTAGGCATTGCCAGAAGATTGCAACAGGTCCGCACACACGGACCACGCGACACGACGGGGAAGTTGATCACATGGCGGAATTCTCACTGCCCACCAACAGCAAGATCAAAAAAGGTGGCAAGGTTCACAAGACCGATGGCGCCAGCGTCAAGGCCTTCAAGGTCTATCGCTACGATCCTGATTCGGGTGAAAACCCCCATTACGACACGTTCGAGATCGATCTCGACGATTGCGGCCCGATGGTCCTCGATGCGCTGATCAAGATGAAGTCCGAACAGGACCCGTCGCTGACCTTCCGTCGTTCGTGCCGCGAAGGGATTTGCGGATCGTGCTCGATGAACATCAACGGTCGCAACGGACTCGCCTGCACGACCGCGATTGAAGATTGCAAGGGCGATGTCCGCATCACCCCATTGCCGCACATGGATGTCATCAAGGATCTCGTCCCTGATTTCACCCATTTCTATGCGCAATATGCCTCGATCCAGCCTTGGCTGCAGACCGTCACGCCGCCGCCTTCGGGCAAGGAGCGTCTCCAGTCGCCGGAAGATCGCAATAAGCTCGATGGTCTGTATGAGTGCATTCTGTGCGCCTGCTGCTCGACCTCCTGCCCGAGCTATTGGTGGAACTCTGACAAGTTCCTCGGCCCAGCTATCTTGTTGCAGGCCTATCGCTGGTTGGCGGATAGCCGTGACGAAATGACGGGCGAGCGTCTGGACGAACTGGAAGATCCGTTCCNNGCCACACCATCATGAACTGCGCCAATGTCTGCCCCAAGGGCCTGTCCCCGGCGCGTGCCATTGCCGAAACCAAGAAGATGATGGCCGAACGGGCGATCTGATCTTGACGGAACAAGCGCTCGGCTATCCCAGATTTCGATACGAGCCAGACCCGGAGATGCCGGGCTGGCACATCTGGGAAGCCGAAGCAGTTCAGACGTTCAACGCCCAATTCGAACCCATCCGCCTGCGCACCGATGAAGATGGCCGCGCTCGCGTGCGGTTCTGGCCCCGCGTCGCGCATCAAAACCCAGCGGGCAATGTCCATGGCGGCGCGATCATGGCCTTTGTCGATATGGCGCTGTTCGCGGGGGCGCATCAACTAGGCGTCCGCCCAGTCATCAAGGCGCTCACCATCGATGCGGGCATCCAGTTTATCGACGGCGCCACCATCGGAGAGCCGGTTGATGCCGTGGTCGAACTGCTGCGGGAAACCGGCCGCATGGCGTTCGTTCGCGGTCTGATCGAACAACAAGGCCGCACCGTCGCCGCCTTTACCGGCACCTTTCGCAAACACATTCCGAAAAGTGAAGGCTAACACATGAGCGGCATCGCCCAACGCTATCAGATTATGGTCGATGCGGGCGAACTGCGCCCGGATGCCGATCAGCGCATGGCGATGGAGCGCCTGCGCCAGATGGCCGATGCGCTGGAAGCCGCCGACCGCGCCAATGCTGCGGGCGGCGGGTTGTTTGGCCTGTTCAAGCGCAAGAGCGCCGCGCCCGTCATTCGCCATCTGTATCTTTGGGGCGGGGTGGGCCGCGGCAAATCGATGATCATGGACATGTTCTTTGATTGCCTCGCGATCAAGGCCAAGCGCCGCGTCCATTTCCATGCCTTCATGCTGGAGGTGCATGACCGCATCCGTCAGGCCCGCACGCTCGACAAGGGTGATCCGATCCCGATCGTCGCCCGCGACCTTGCCCGCGATCTGCGTCTGCTCGCTTTTGATGAAATGCAGGTCAACAATATCGCCGATGCGATGATCCTGTCGCGCCTGTTCACGGCGCTGCTGGAACAAGGGGTGACGGTTGTCACCACGTCGAACCGCCACCCGCGCGACCTGTATAAAAACGGCCTCAACCGCGTGCATTTCCTGCCGTTCATCGACCTGTTGGAAGCGCAATTCGACATCATGACTTTGAACGGCCCGGTCGATTACCGGTTGGAACGCCTGACCGGGGTCAAGACATGGCACAGCCCGGCAGATGCCGTCGCCACCGCGTCATTAAGCGAAGCCTTTTTCCGCCTGACCGATTATCCCGTCAACGACAAGGCGCATGTCCCGTCGGAAGACCTCGAAATTCCGGGCGGGCGCATTATCCATGCCCCGAAAAGCTTCAAGGGGGTGGGCGTATTTTCCTTCAAGCGCCTATGCGCCGAGGCGCGTGGCGCGGCGGATTATCTCGCGCTTGCCCAGCATTTCCACACGCTGATCATCGTCGCCATCCCGATCATGGGCCCGCAAAATCGCAACGAAGCCGCCCGCTTCGTCACCCTGATCGACGCATTATATGAACACCGCGTCAAACTCCTCGCCTCCGCCGCGGCCGATCCGGCGAGCCTCTATCCCACCGGCGATGGCGCGTTCGAATTCGAACGCACGGTATCGCGCCTGATGGAAATGCAATCGGCGGACTATCTCGCCCTTGGCCATGGCGAAGCGGAAGACGAACCACAACTCGCGACCGAGGCGGAGGCCGGGTAACGGCCCCACGCCGCCGCTGCTACTGCCCACACATCCTACATTCCCATAGGTGAAGGAAGCGCCCTCCCCCTCCACACATACCTCGTCATTCCCGCGCAGGCGGGAATCCAGAATGACCAGCGGGGCGAAGGGCACGCAGCCTTTTAGGTTCGCCCTGTCTGGATTCCCGCCTACGCGGGAATGACGGGGAAAACTGCTCGCACGAGCTGCCGGTAATCACCTCTGAAGCGCAAGCCGCCCGCCCCCTAAAAATCCACCACCAGATAGGCCGATGCGCTCCGCTGGTCGATCGGCAGATAGACCCCACTCCCCGCAGCATAATAGCTATAGGCGTTGAAAATATTGCCCATTTGCACCCGCAACGTCAGCGGCGTCTTGCCCCATTTCCATTGGTAGCGCCCGCCAACCCCAAAGGTCGCATAGCCGTGGATCATCACCGCATTATCGACGGTCCCAGCCTGACGGCTTTGATAGCTGGCATAGCCATCGACCGACAGGCCTTCCGCCACAAAGGGCAGGCTATAATCCACATTGAACTGGCCGGAAACATCCGATTGGCCAACGGGCCGCTTGCCGATAACCTCATTGGTCAAGGGTGATTTGGACACGCGCGGACGGCCCATCACCGCGCCAGTGACAATCGTCAGCCGGTCATTGACCTGCGCGGTCAGGCTCAACTCCGCCCCTTGATGGCGTTCATGCCCGATGCTGCGATAGATATCGGCCTGATCCAGCGCGAGATAAGGCTTGGCCACGTTGAAATAGCCCATGATCACTGTCGCATTTTGGAAAGGTGTCCATTTCACCCCCGCATCCCATTGCGAGGTGCGAATGGCGGGCAGAATTTCATTGGCATTGGCCGCATAGCTCGGGCTGCTCCCCGCATCCTCCAGACCCTTTACATAGCTGCCATAGACCGAAATCCGGTCGCTCAATGGGCTGGCGATACTCATCGAAGGGAGCCAGAGTTGCGTAACCCGACGGCTTTGCGCCTGCCCCTCGGGCCGCACATTCTTGACATAGCGGCTGCGCTGCGCCCCCAAGGTCAATTCGCCCAGACCCTGCCATGCGAGGCTATAGGCAAAAGCGCCCGTCTTATGCCGCACCCCATCTTGGGTGATCGCACCTCTGGCAAAGTCCGGGCGCGGCGGCGCAATCCGGGCGTTGATATCGAAACTGCCGAATTCGGCCTGATCGCCATCGCCATTGCGGTTTTTCACCTCGCGCCCGCGCATCGACACGGTGAACAAATGCCGCCTTACCCCTTCCGAAAATTCACGCGACACGCGCAATTCACCGCTGGTCGATGCCTGATCCACCGCCGGAAAGGCCGCCACGATGCGTTCGCCAGTCGTCGGCGTATCGAGCGCCACCAAATTGAGATAGCCGACCCCGGATCGCACCTCGGACCGGAACAGCCCGGCCCGGATTGTCCATGATCCCAATATCGCCTTTGAAACAACACCATAATTATCATAGACATTTTCATTCAGCACCCAATCAGGCCCCGGCAATTTCCCCCGGCGGATGCGACCGGGCAGGAAATCCCCCTGCGCAAGATAGATGCCTTGGGTCGTCTCATCGCTGCGTTTGATATGGCCCCAGAACCCCGTCACCTCCACTTCCGGCGCAGGCCGCCAGCGCGGCACCATCCCCCATGAAAAAGAACGGACATGGCCGCCATTGCCAAAATGATCGCGTCGTACTGCCGTACCGATGGCGGTGCTCAGATGATCGGTGACAATTGGCAATTGCATGTCCAATTCCCCGCCAACCGACCCATAAGCATCAAGATCAAGCACGACCGAGGCCGCATAATCATTGCCGCTATCGCGCAAGACATAATCGACAACCCCGGTCGGGGCGGGAAAGCTCTGCCCTTGTGCCGCCGGTCCCACGCGCAAGGTCGCCCCCGCGACCACCCGGCCCGATACGGGCGCCTGCACATCGAAATACATGCCCTCCATGCGGAAATTCCCCGCCACGCCGGGCGAAAAACCGCGAATATTATCGGCGCTGTAAATGCCCAGCGATTCATGACCGACCGTCACCCCAAAGGCATCCTCCGCCGATTTTACCGCATTTTCATCGGTCCGCTGGGCCAGCACGGGGGTCGCCGCCATGGCGGCAACAAGCAACGCACTGGTCACGATACGCATACAAACTCCTGTTTACTTCACGCTTCGCCAAGACGAGGCGTCAGGATCAAACATCAATATCTATTATTTTATATCAACTACTTAATACGTAGACATCCCCATATTCGACCAAGGTCTAAAGTTCCGGAATGGCCGCGCCATCATTTTTCGCTTAAAGATCGGGCGATGGCCAAAAAGAAATACATGCTGACTGCCACCCTGCCCGATGGCTATGTCAAAACCATCGGACCGACCGCGACCGAGTTCACGCATTATTGGCGGATTGTAGCGTCTCTGGAGAACGGCAAGACCGAGGTCTTCTGGGGCCACACCAAATCCCTTGCCGAAGCCCGCAAGAAAAAGACCGCTGCGCAAGAGGGCGCTAAAATGCGGGGCTGGCAGGGGTTTGAAATCGATATCGTGGAACTGGAGCGGTCCTAGGCACGTCGCTGGCCCTGTGCCGCCTTTATACACTCCCCTCGTCATGCTGAACTTGTTTCAGCATCTATGACCATCCTGCTGGAGATGCTGAAACAAGTTCAGCATGACGATACGGGTAGGTGGGAAAGCCCCCTACCTCCGCTCTCTAAAAAATTCCCGCAACTGCGCCGCAGCTTCGGCCTCGCCTAGCCCGGCATAGACCTCAGGCCGGTGGTGGCAGGTTGGTTGGTCGAACCAGCGCGGGCCGTGTTCGATCGCGCCGCCCTTGGGGTCGCTTGCGGCGTAATACACACGGTCGATGCGGGCGTGGCTGATCGCGGCGGCGCACATCGCGCAGGGTTCCAGCGTCACCCACAGGTCGCAACCCATCAGCCGCCCATCGCCCAGTTTCTCGCACGCCGCGCGGATCGCGCGCATTTCGGCGTGCGCGGTCGGATCAAGCCCTTTATGCATCGCATTGCCGACCGCCGCCACGACTTCCGACCCCCGCATGATGACCGCGCCGACCGGCACTTCACCTGCCGCCGCCGCTTGGGCTGCAAGGTCGAGGGCGTGGCGCATCGGAAGGGGGACCGGCAATTTCATCGCCCCTCCCTATCGCGTCCATTATTCATCTGCCAGTCAGTTTCATCATCTCATGATTTGCCAATTCAACCGGCTCGGCTATGGTCGCGGCCATGATGGCCAGCTCTGGCTGATCCAGATCATCTCATCGGGAGTATTTCATGCGTACGTCCGTTCTTGCCCTTTGCCTTGCGCCGTTGCTCGTCGCAGGTTGCGCAGCGCAACCCAAAGTTATCGCACCTGTCGCAGCGCCGGGCATCGCCAAGCCCGGCCCGGTGCCGGTCAGCACATTGGCCGCACAGGTCAATATTCCGAACGAGACGTTCACCCTTGCCAATGGCCTGCGCGTCATCGTGCATGAAGACCGCAAAGCTCCGATTGTCGCGGTGTCGGTCTGGTATCATATCGGCTCGCGCAATGAACCGGCGGGCAAGACCGGCTTTGCCCATTTGTTCGAACATCTGATGTTCAACGGCTCGGAAAATGCGCCGGGCGATTATTTCGAACCCTTGCAAGAGGTCGGCGCGACCGATTTCAACGGCACGACATGGTTCGACCGCACCAATTATTTCCAGAATGTCCCGACGGCGGCGCTGGAACGCGCGCTGTTTCTCGAAAGCGACCGCATGGGCCATTTGCTCGGCGCGGTGACGCAGGCCAAGCTCGATAATCAGCGCGGCGTTGTCCAGAATGAAAAGCGCCAGGGCGATAACCAACCCTTTGGCATGGTCGAATATGCGCAGTTGGAGGCACTGTTCCCGGCAGGCCACCCTTATCACCATTCAACCATCGGATCGATGGAGGACCTTGATGCGGCATCGCTGGAGGATGTGAAAAACTGGTTCCGCGCCCATTATGGCCCGAACAATGCGGTGCTGGTGCTGGCGGGCGATATCGATGCCAAGACCGTCAAGCCCATGGTCGAAAAATGGTTCGGCGACATTGCGCGCGGGCCAGAGCCGGCGGCTGATAATGTCGAAATTCCCACCCTGACCGCGCCCAAGTCGCAAGTCATGAAGGACCGCGTCGCGACCACCCGCTTATATCGTAATTGGGTGGTGCCGGGTGTCACTAGCCCGGATGCCGTGCCGCTCGATATTGCCGCATCGGTGCTGGGTGGCCTGTCCAGCTCACGCCTTGATAATGCGCTGGTCCGCAAGGAGCAGCTCGCGGTCAGCGTCTCCGCCAGCCTGCAAGCCTTCGAAAAAGTCGGCCTGTTCGAGGTCACCGCTAATGTGAAGCCGGGCGTCGATCCGGCGCTGGTTGCCAAGCGGCTCGATGAAATCATTGCCGATTTCCGCGCCAATGGCCCGACTGAAGATGAGGTGCAGCGCGTCGCGACCGGCGAACTCGCCAGCAGCATCGTGGGACTAGAACAGGTCGGCGGCTTTAACGGTAAGGCGAATGTGCTGGCTGAGGGGCTGCTGTATAATAACGACGTCAATCATTACCGCACAGAACTCGCCCAATATGGCAGCGCGACGCCCGCGCAGGTGACGGCGGTGATGCAGAAATGGCTGTCGCGCCCGGTTTATAATCTGACGGTGGAACCGGGGCAGCGCAGTGCCTATGAAGAGGCCAAGACCTCGAATGCCAAGATCGCCCCGCGCCAATATTGGTCGGGCGAAGGGTCGCCCCCCGATCATGTCGCGCCCGTGACCAAGGCCGACCGCAGCAAATTGCCACAGGTCGCGCCTGTGGCCGATCTCGATTTCCCGACTGTCGAGCGCGCCACATTATCGAATGGCGTGACCATCCGTTATGTCCAGCGCCAAGCGACCCCGACGACAAGGCTCTCGCTCAGTTTCGATGCCGGCTATGCCGCCGATAATCGCGATAAGCTCGGCACGCAGGCGCTGATGCTGTCCTTGTTGGATGAAGGCACGACCAGCCGCAATTCGATCCAGATTGCCGAGGAACAGGAACGGCTCGGCGCGTCGATCAGCGCGGGCGCAAGCATGGACCGCACCAGCCTGTCGCTGTTTGCGTTGACGCCCAATCTCGATCTATCGCTCGATCTGTTCGAAGACATCGTCAAAAATCCAGCCTTTGCCCCGGATGAGGTCGAACGCCTGCGCGCCCAGCAATTGGCGGGCATCGCGGCGGAAGCCAAGGAACCGAACGCCATCGCCAGCCGCGCCTTACCGCCGCTTTTATACGGCAAGGACAATCCCTATGGCATTCCATTCTCCGGCAGCGGGACCGAAGCGAGCGTCAAATCCGTCACCCGCGACGATCTGATCGCCTTTCATCAATCTTGGCTACGCCCGGAAAAACAGTCGATCTTCATCGTGAGCGATCTGCCCTTGGCCGCATTGCAACCGAAGCTGGAGGCGCGTTTCGGCGCATGGCAGGTGGCAGGCGCTGCCGCCCCGGCCAAGCCGATCAACGCGACCGTCGCCGCCCCGAAAACCTCGCGCATCATCCTCATCAACCGCCCGGATTCGCCGCAGTCGGTAATCTTGGCCGGGCAGGTGCTACCGTTGAACGGCACGGATGAACTGCTGCCGCTCCAGACCGGGATCGAGGTGTTGAGCAACAATTTCCTGTCCCGCCTCAACATGGATCTGCGCGAAACCAAGGGCTGGTCCTATGGCGTGCGCGGCGGCGTGACCCAGTTTGAAGGGCAAGTGCCGTACATCATCACCGCCCCGGTGCAGGCCGACAAGACCGGCCCGGCCATTGCCGAAATCCTGTCGCAGGTGAAGGCATTCCGCACGACCAAGGGCATTACCCCGGACGAATTCCGCCGCCGCATTTCGGACAATATCCTGAAACTGCCGGGCAGCTTTGAAACGGCGGGCGAGGTGCTGACGGCGATGCAGCGCAATGCCCTGTTCCAGCGTCCGGACGATTTTTACGATGGCCTCGCCAGCCGCTATCGCCATATGACCGCAGCCGAACTCGACAAGGCCGTGCGTGCCGTGATCGATCCTGCCCGCTTTACATGGGTGATCGTCGGTGATGCGGCCAAGGTCGGCCCGCAATTGCGCAAACTCAAAATCCCGGTTGAAACCTTGGAGGCACCAGAATGAGCGGCATCATATTGGCAGGCGATTGGGACTGCGTGACCGAAACGCCGATGGGTGAACAGAAATCGGTGATGCACTTCGATGTCGATGGCGATCGCTTCACCGGCACCAATAGCGCCGACATGGGCGCGCTCGACATCGAGGCCGGACGGATCGACGGCGATGAAATCCATTGGGAAATGCGCCTGACCAAGCCGATGAAGATGCTGCTGATCTGCACCGCGCAAATCGACGAGGACCGGCTGGAGGGCTATGCCAAGGCGGGCGGCTTTGGCCAGTTCACGATCTCGGCCAAGCGGCGCTGACAAGGTAGTTCCAGACGATGGCGCTGATCCGTTCCCTCTTGTTCATGCTGATCTGCTATCCCGGATCGCTGCTGATCGTGCTCTCGGGCTTTCCAGCAGCCCCTTTTGGCGCACGCGCAGTGCGCGGGGTGGTGATCGTGTGGGCGCATTGGCACCGATTTTGCGCCCGTTTTCTGCTCGGCATCCGCAGCCGCCTGTCCGCGCCCGTGCCTGCGGGCCAATATCTCATCACCTGCAAGCATCAATCCATGTTTGAAACCATCGAGGCATTGATCATCTTCGATCATCCGGTGGTGGTGATGAAGCGCGAATTATCGGAAATGCCGCTCTGGGGCTGGGTCGCGCGGCAATATGGCGTGATCGGGGTGGATCGCGAGGGATCGGCCAGTGCGCTGCGCGCCTTGATGCAGGACGCGAAAGAGGCCGTGAAAACAGGTCGATCGATCGTCATTTTCCCCGAAGGCACACGTGTCGCCCCCGGCGAACAGCCAGCGGTGCGCGCAGGCTTTGCCGCCCTATACAAGATGCTGGGCTTGCCGGTGTTGCCGGTCGCGCTCAACGCCGGGAAGGTCTGGCCGCGCGGCTTGATCAAGCATGCGGGCGTGGTGGATTGGGACTTGCGCCCGATCCTGCCGCCGAAACTGGACCGCAGCGAGATTGAGGCGGCAGTGCATCAGGCGATCAACGCGCTGGAAGCTTAAACCTCTTGTTCATCTGAATGATATAGCCATATAATCATTATGATGGACAAGCCGCCCTCCCGCTATCAGGTGCTCGAACAACATGGTCGGCTGATCGTGCTGGTCGATGGCGAGCCGGTCAACGGCTTTGCGGCACAAGCGGAAAGCGGCAAGGCGAACTTGCAAGGCGGCGCGATGGCCAAGCCTGATGGTCTGGTCGCCGAACCCATATCCACAACCAATGCCCCACCTACCAATCGACCGGCAGAAGCGGCAGGGCTTGCCCCGCGTGATAAGGGCTGGCTCCATCAATTGGGCGCTTATGGTCTATCCGCTTTATACAAGACCCGCGATAATCAAGGCCGCCTCCTCATTCGGCGCACCCGCAACAGCCGCCCGCTACAAGCTGCCCTATCCCATGAGGAAGAGGTGAAATTCGCCGTGGCGATGGGCATCTGGCTGGTCGCCCTGTCCGTGTTGGTCGCGACCTTGCCGTTCAAACCGATGCTGAACGCCGGGCTGCTCTTTATCCTGTTCAAATTCGGCTGGCCGATGCTGCTCAATCGCATCCCGTCAGATCGATGGGAAACGGTCGTTTAGCCTCCATCGCGCGGGCTGCGCACCCCTGCCCGTCCGCGCTTGGCCAGTTCGGCCTTCAACACCTCCGGCCTTGGCGCGTAAATAAAACCAAAGCTGACATTGCCCTCGCGCGTTTCAACCACATGATGGAGCCGATGCGCCTGCATGATCCGCTTCATATAGGCCGAACGCGGCACATAATGATGGCCGATCCGTTGATGGACGATCACATCGTGGAAACCGAAATAGATCGCGCCATAGGCCGCAATCCCGCCAGCGATCCACGCAAAACCGGCCCCATGGCCAAGGCCGATGCCATACCAGAACAGCCCGATCGACGGCAGCGCGAAGATCGCCGCATAGAGATCGTTCAACTCAAACCTGCCCTTGCGCGGGCGGTGATGGCTCTTGTGCAGAAACCATCCCGGCCCATGCATGATCCAGCGATGGGCGGCATAAGCAAAGCCCTCCATGCCGATCACGGTCATCAGAAACAATAAAGGGCCGGGGATTTCGTCCATGGCCCATGCCTTAGCCCCGCGACTTGCGCCGGTCAGCAATTTTCTGCATCCATGCGTTGATGTTTCGTCCCGCACACCTCCTCCTCGCCCCTGCCTTGTGCTTGCTGTCCGCATGCAGCCTGCCCGAACAAAAGGTCCGAACCGGTCTCATCAATGCGGGCTTGCGCCCCCCGATGGCGGGCTGCATGGCCAAGCGCATGGTTGATCGCCTGTCGCTCGCCCAGCTGCAGCGGCTGGGTTCGCTGGCCAATTTGAAGGGAAAAGACTGGCGCGAAATGCCGATGGACCAATTTCTGCACAATGTCCGTGCGTTAAAGGACCCGGAAATCCTGTCGGTGACGAGCGCATCAGCATTGCTGTGCGCGGTGAACGGCTAATACTCGCCCGCACACAAGGGCAGACAGGTTCGATCCTATCACTTTTGCGATGCTGCAAACGCGAACTTAGCGGAAATGCGGGCTGGATTCTTTCGCCAAGCTATGCTTTAGCCCCAAGCGATCCAGATCGCATTGCAGCCGAAAGGGGCACGAACGACATGAATATTCACGAATATCAGGCTAAGGAATTGCTGGCTAAATTCGGCATCGCCATCCCAAAGGGCGTGGCCGCGCTGACCGTTGAAGAAGCCGTCAAGGCGACCGAGTCGCTGCCGGGGCCGTTGTATGTCGTGAAGTCCCAGATCCATGCTGGTGGCCGCGGCAAGGGCAAGTTCAAGGAACTGCCGGCTGATGCCAAGGGCGGCGTCCGTCTCGCCAAGTCGGTGGACGAAGTCCGCAGCCACGCGACCGAAATGCTCGGCAACACGCTCGTCACCATCCAGACCGGCGACGCTGGCAAGCAGGTCAACCGCCTCTATGTCACCGATGGCGTTGATATTGCCAAGGAATATTACCTCTCGATGCTCGTCGATCGCAAGACCGGCCGCATTGCGATGATCGTGTCGACCGAAGGCGGCATGGACATTGAAGAAGTCGCGCATTCCACCCCGGAAAAGATCACCACCATCGTGATCGACCCGGCGCAGGGCTTCATGCCGCACCATGGCCGCGCGGTTGCGTTCGCGCTGAAGCTTTCGGGCGACCTCAACAAGCAGGCCGCAAAGCTTGCCGCCAGCCTGTATGAAGCGTTCGTCTCGCTTGATTGCGCGATGCTCGAAATCAACCCGCTGGTTGAAAGCAAGGACGGCCAGCTGCTCGTCCTCGACACCAAGATGAGCTTCGACTCGAACGCCCTGTTCCGTCACCCGGATGTGATGGCGCTGCGCGATGAAACCGAAGAAGACGCGGCAGAAGTCGAAGCGTCGAAATATGATCTCGCGTACATCAAGCTCGATGGCAACATCGGCTGCATGGTGAACGGTGCCGGTCTGGCGATGGCCACAATGGACATCATCAAGCTGAACGGCGCATTCCCGGCGAACTTCCTCGATGTGGGCGGTGGCGCCACCACTGAGAAGGTCACGGCTGCGTTCAAGATCATTCTGTCCGACCCTGCCGTGAAGGGCATTCTCGTCAACATCTTCGGCGGCATCATG
>DITW01000098.1:15522-15669 GCA_002422945.1 Sphingomonadales bacterium UBA6174
CCAACGTCCAGCAGGGCAAGGACATCCTCGCCAATTCCGGCCTGCCGATTGTCCCGGCCAACGATCTGGGCGATGCCGCTCAAAAGATCGTGGCGCAAGTAAACAACGCTGCCTGATACGACGGAAGGGCCTTCACCGGCCCTTCCT
>DITW01000035.1 GCA_002422945.1 Sphingomonadales bacterium UBA6174
GATGGTCATGCCGGGCGACAACGTGTCGATCACCGCCAAGCTGATCGCCCCGATCGCCATGGAAGAGGGCTTGCGCTTCTCGATCCGTGAAGGTGGCCGCACCGTTGGTGCAGGGGTTGTCGCCAGCATCCAGAAGTAATATAGGCATGCTCACCGCCTGATTCGCGAGAGTCGGGCGGTGAGAAATTTTTTGGCAAACCGCCCCCGGCGCCAAGCTATTTGGGGGTGGTTTGTTTTTTGGCTCTTTCGCATCGATAGTGGAATTTGGGATTTACCATGGAAACGCAGAATATCCGCATTCGCCTCAAGGCCTTTGATCACCGCGTGCTCGATCAGGCTACCGGCGATATTGCCGAAACCGCCAAGCGCACCGGCGCACTGATCCGTGGCCCGATTCCGCTGCCGACGCGCATCGAAAAATTCACCGTGAACCGCGGTCCGCATGTCGACAAGAAGTCGCGCGAGCAGTTCGAGGTACGTACTTACAAGCGGCTGCTTGACATTGTGCAGCCAACGCCCCAGACGGTCGACGCGCTGATGAAGCTCGACCTCGCCGCTGGCGTTAACGTTGAGATCAAGCTGGCCTAATAAGGCCGGTACGAGCAAGGGATACCGCCGGTCTTCTTTTAGACCGGGTCCTGCGTCCCCCGTCTCTTCTTCTGCATGGCAACATGCGGGGGATTCTAGCCCGGACGGGGCGACGTTTTCTTTTTGGGTTAGATCATGCCCGCAGGCAATGGTGCCGGCGGGCCTCTGTAATGGGAGAATAAGATCATGCGCACTGGCGTGATCGCACGGAAGGTGGGGATGACCCGCCTGTTCAATGAGGACGGACGGCACGTGCCGGTTACCGTTCTGCAGCTGGACAACGTGCAGGTAGTAGCCCGCCGCGAGGTGGATCGTGATGGTTATGTGGCAGTTCAGCTTGGTGCTGGCGCTGCAAAGCCGAAGAATCTGACGAAGCCGGAACGCGGCCATTTCGCTAAGGCGGAAGTGGAGCCGAAGGCGCAGTTGGTCGAATTCCGCGTGACGGAAGACGCCCTGCTTGACGTCGGTTCGGAAATTTCTGCGGATCATTATGTCGTTGGCCAGCTGGTCGATGTCTCCGGTCATACCCAGGGTAAGGGTTTTGCAGGTGCGATGAAGCGTTGGGGCTTCGCCGGTCTGCGCGCCACCCACGGTGTGTCGGTTTCGCACCGTTCGCACGGTTCGACTGGTCAGCGTCAGGATCCGGGCAAGGTTTTCAAGAATAAGAAGATGGCCGGCCACATGGGCGACCGTCAGCGCACCCAGCAGAATCTGGAAGTCGTGCTGACTGACGCCGATCGCGGCCTGATCTTCATCAAGGGTTCGGTTCCGGGCCACAAGGGCACCTGGCTCACCGTCAAGGATGCCATGAAGGTATCTCGCCCGGCTGAAGCGCCGTATCCGGCTGGCCTCAAGGCTGCTGCCACCAACAACGCTGCGCCTGCGGAAACGCCGGTTCAGGCCGATGCGCCTGAAGCAGCTGAAAACCAGGAGGGCTGAGCGCCATGAAGATCAAGGTTCAAAACCTCGATGCGGCTGCTGCTGGTGACATCGAACTTAACGATGACATCTTTGGCCTCGAACCGCGTGCGGACATTCTCCACCGCGTGGTGACCTGGCAGCTCCATAACCGTCGTGCCCCGGCTCGTGCCGCGCGCGAACGTAGCGATGTTGCCCGCACCGGCAAGAAGTTCGGTCGTCAAAAGGGCGGTGGTACCGCTCGTCACGGCGATCGCCGTGCGCCGATCTTCATCGGCGGTGGTAAGGCGCATGGTCCGCGTGCCCGTGTGTTCGAAAGCAGCCTGAACAAGAAGATCCGTGCTTTGGGTCTGAAGATGGCGCTGTCGAGCAAGGTGCGTGATGGCAAGTTGCTGATCCTCGACACGTTGGAAATGGCCAATGTGAAGACCAAGCTGTTGCAGGGTTCGCTCGGCAAGCTCGGCCTCACCTCGGCTTTGGTCATTGACGGTGAAAGCGTGAACAACGGTTTCCGTCTGGCTGCTGCCAACCTGCCCAAGGTCAATGTCATGGCGGCGGCTGGTGCCAATGTCTATGACATCCTGAAACATGACACGCTGGTGCTTTCGCGCGCTGCTGTCGAAAAGCTGGAGGCGCGGTTCAATGGCTAATGCAGTCAATATCCGTCACTATGATGTGGTGCTCGCGCCTCACATCACGGAAAAAGCCACGCTTCTTTCCGAAAACAACGCGGTGGTGTTCAAGGTTGCGGACGACGCAACCAAGACCGAGATCAAAGCTGCCGTTGAAGCGCTGTTCAATGTCAAGGTGAAGGCGGTGAACACCATCGTCACCAAGGGCAAGACCAAGCGCTGGCAGGGCCGTCCGTACAAGCGGTCGGATTTCAAAAAGGCGATCGTGACGCTGGCTGAAGGCCAGACCATCGACGTCACCACCACGATCTGAGGGCTGAAGCAAGATGGCACTCAAGCATTATAATCCGACGAGCCCGGCCCGCCGTGGCCTGATTCTCGTCGACAAGTCCAGCCTGTGGAAGGGCAAGCCGGTTAAGGCGCTGACCGAAGGTAAGCGCAAGTCCGGTGGTCGTAACAACATGGGTCATGCCACTGCACGTGGTATTGCCGGTGGTCACAAGCAGAAGTACCGCTTCATCGACTTCAAGCGTCGTAAGTGGGACATGCCAGCGACCGTCGAACGCCTGGAATACGATCCCAACCGTTCGGCATTCATCGCCTTGGTGAATTACGAAGACGGCGAACAGACCTACATCATCGCGCCGCAGCGTCTCGCTGTCGGTGACCAGATCATCGCCGCCAAAAAGTGCGACGTGAAGCCGGGCAATGCGATGGAACTCGGTCAGGTTCCAGTCGGCACCATCGTCCACAATGTGGAAATGAAGCCGGGCAAGGGCGGCCAGATCGCTCGCGCTGCTGGTACCTATGTTCAGGTCGTTGGTCGTGACCGCGGCATGGTCATCGTTCGCCTCAATTCGGGCGAACAGCGTTATCTGCGTGCGGATTGCATGGGCACCGTCGGTGCCGTGTCCAACCCGGACAATGCCAACCAGAACCTTGCAAAGGCCGGTCGTAACCGCTGGCTCGGCAAGCGTCCGCTGACCCGCGGTGTTGCAAAGAACCCGGTCGATCACCCGCATGGTGGTGGTGAAGGCCGGACCTCAGGTGGTCGCCATCCGGTGACGCCATGGGGTAAGCCGACCAAGGGCGCCCGTACCCGTTCCAACAAGGCGACGGATAAGTTCATCATCCGCTCGCGTCATGCGAAGAAGAAGAGGTAAGCCATGGCCCGTTCCGTCTGGAAAGGTCCCTTTGTCGACCTGCATTTGTTGAAAAAGGCCGAGGCTTCCCAGGAAGCTGGTGGTCGCGCCCCGATCAAGACCTGGTCGCGTCGTTCCACCATCCTCCCGCAGTTTGTTGGCTTGACGTTCAGCGTCTATAATGGCCGTAAGTTCGTGCCGGTTCTCGTTAACGAGGACATGGTTGGCATGAAGCTCGGCGAATTCGCCCCGACCCGGTACTTCCCGGGCCACGCGGCCGATAAGAAGGGCAAGAGGTAAGACATGTCCAAACCCGCAAGCCCCCGTCGCGTTGGCGACAAGGAAGCCTTGGCTGTCAACACCGCCGTGCGTGGTTCGGCTTACAAGCTGAACCTCGTCGCTGGCCTGATCCGCGGCAAGAAGGCGGCTGACGCCCTCAACATCCTGTCCTTCTCCACGAAGGCGATGGCTGTTGATGTGCGCAAGTGCCTCGCTTCCGCGATCGCAAACGCCGAGAACAACCACAACCTTGATGTGGACGCCCTGGTCGTACAGGAAGCAAGCGTCGGCAAGGCGATCACGATGAAGCGTTTCGCAACGCGTGCTCGTGGCCGTTCGACCCGCATCTTGAAGCCGTTCAGCCGCATTCGCGTGGTTGTCCGCGAAGTTGAAGAAGCCGGAGAATAATCATGGGTCAGAAATCAAACCCGATCGGTCTGCGGCTTCAGATCAACCGCACCTGGGACAGCCGTTGGTATGCAGAAGGCCAGGAATATGGCAAGCTGCTGCTCGAAGACATCAAGCTGCGCAAGTTCATCATGAAGACCGTGCCACAGGCTGCGATCTCCAAGGTGGTCATCGAGCGTCCGGCCAAATTGTGCCGCATCTCGGTATTCGCAGCGCGTCCCGGCGTCATTATCGGCAAGAAGGGTGCGGACATCGAAAAGCTGCGCCGCACGCTCAGCCAGATGACCGGTTCGGATGTGTCGTTGAACATTGTCGAAATTCGCAAGCCGGAAATCGATTCCAAGCTCGTCGCCCAAGGCGTCGCCGATCAGTTGGAGCGTCGTATCGCATTCCGTCGTGCGATGAAGCGGGCCGTGCAGTCGGCGCTTCGTCTGGGTGCTGAAGGCATCCGGATCACCTGCGCTGGCCGTCTCGGTGGTGCGGAAATCGCTCGTACCGAATGGTATCGTGAAGGTCGCGTGCCGCTGCATACGCTGCGCGCGAACGTCGATTATGCCGAAGCTCAGGCTCACACCGCTTATGGCGTGTGCGGGATCAAGGTCTGGATCTTCAAGGGTGAAATCCTTGGTCATGATCCGATGGCCCAGGATCGGCTGATGATGGAAGCTCAAACATCGGGGGTCCGGCCGGCGCGGTAAGGGTTTATCCCTTTCCCCGTCGCCTGATCGGCCGAACTCAACGGTGTCAGAAGGCGAATAGAAATGCTGCAACCAAAGCGCACTAAATTCCGTAAGGCCCATAAGGGCCGCATTCATGGCGATGCCAAGGGCGGTACAACGCTCAACTTTGGCACGTTCGGGCTGAAAGCCCTTGAACCGGACCGTATTACGGCTCGCCAGATCGAAGCCGCACGTCGCGCAATTACGCGTCACATCCGCCGTCAGGGCCGGTTGTGGATCCGTATTTTCCCAGACGTGCCGGTCTCGTCAAAGCCTGCCGAAGTCCGCATGGGCTCCGGTAAGGGTTCGCCCGAATTCTGGGCAGCCCGCGTTAAGCCAGGTCGTATCTTGTTTGAACTTGATGGTGTACCGGGTCCGCTCGCTCGCGTCGCGTTTGAACGTGCGATGGAAAAGCTCCCGATTAAAACCAAGGTGGTTGCCCGCCTTGGTGAATCAGTTTTCTGAGGTGATGGTCATGGCCAAGATTGCCGATCTCAAGACGAAGACCGACGACCAGCTGGTTGAACAGCTTGCCGAACTGAAGCGTGAGCAGTTTAATCTGCGCTTCCAGTCGGCAACCAACCAGCTCGAGAAGCCGGCACGCATTCGCGAGGTGCGCCGCACCATCGCCCAGATCAAGACCCTGCAGACGGAGCGCGTGAGCGCTTCGGCTCAGGCCTAAGAAGGAGCAACAACATGCCGAAGCGTGTGCTGACCGGGACGGTTGTCTCCGACAAGGGTGACAAAACCGTGGTCGTGCTGGTAGAGCGGAAGGTGAAACATCCGCTCTATGGCAAGATCATCCGTCGGTCGAAAAAATATCATGCCCATGACGAAGGTAATGTCTTCAAGGAAGGCGAAACCGTCCGCATTCAAGAATGCGCGCCGGTCTCCAAGCTGAAGACCTGGACCGTCGTTGAAAAGGTCGGTGGCACTGATGCCCCGGCTGCCGCGTAAAAGAGGAGACTGACAAATGATTCAGATGCAGTCAAATCTCGACGTGGCCGATAACTCGGGTGCAAAGCGCGTCCAGTGCATCAAGGTGCTCGGTGGTTCCAAGCGTCGGTTCGCCGGCGTGGGTGATGTCATCGTCGTCTCGATCAAGGAAGCCGCACCGCGCGGTAAAGTGAAGAAGGGTGACGTGCATCGTGCCGTGATCGTTCGGACCGCCAAGGACATTCAGCGTGCTGATGGTTCGGTGATCCGTTTCGACGGTAACGCTGCCGTGCTGGTCAACAAGAATGAGGAGCCGATCGGCACCCGTATTTTTGGCCCAGTCGTTCGCGAACTGCGCGCCAAGAACTTCATGAAGATCATCTCGCTTGCGCCGGAGGTGCTGTAATGGCCGCTGCCAAGATCAAAAAGGGTGACAAGGTTGTTGTTCTGTCCGGTAAGGACAAGGGCAAGACCGGTGAAGTCACCAAGGCCCTGCCGAAAGAAGGCAAGGTCGTCGTAGCGGGCGTCAATGTGGCGACCCGCCATCGCAAGCCGACCCAGACCAACCCACAAGGTGGTCTGGAACGGACTGAAGCACCGATGCACATCTCGAAGGTCGCGATTGCCGATCCTAAGACTGGCGCACCGACGCGTGTCCGTTTCGAGGTCAAGGACGGCAAGAAGGTTCGTGTTGCCGTCAAGTCCGGGGAGACGATCAATGGCTGATGCTTACAAGCCTCGCATGCAAAAGCTGTACGAAGACACCATCGCCAAGGCGATGATGGAAAAGTTCGGCTACAAGAATATCATGGAAGTGCCGAAGCTCGGTAAGATCGTCCTGAACATGGGCGTGGGCGAAGCAACCCAGGATAAGAAGAAAGTTGAAATCGCTGCTGCGGAAATGGAATTGATTGCTGGTCAAAAGCCGGTGATCGCCAAGGCCAAGAAGTCGGTCGCAACTTTCAAGCTGCGTGAAGGCATGCCGATTGGCTGCAAGGTCACGTTGCGCCGTAACAATATGTATGAATTTCTGGATCGCTTGATCACCATCGCGCTGCCGCGCGTTCGTGACTTTCGCGGCCTGAACCCCAAGTCGTTTGACGGCCGTGGCAATTACGCTATGGGCCTGAAGGAACAGCTGGTGTTCCCAGAAATCAGCTATGACGCCATCGACAAGGTGCGCGGCATGGATGTTATTGTCACTACCACTGCGAAGACCGATGAAGAAGCGCGCGAATTGCTGCGTCTCTTCAACTTCCCCTTCCCGGTGGAACAGGAATCCCAGCAGGCGGCCTGAGCCGTCCTTGCCGAAAGGAGCGAGAACTTAAGTCATGGCGAAACTGAGTTCGATTAATAAGAATGAAAAGCGCAAGAAGCTGGTCAAGAAATATGCCGGCAAATATGCGCGTCTGAAGGCTGTTGCGGCTGATGAAAGCCTGGATGAAACCGAGCGTCTGATCGCCCGGTTGAAGCTGGCAGAAGTTCCGCGCAACGCGAACCCCACCCGCGTGCGTAACCGCTGCGAAGTGACGGGCCGTCCGCGTGCCTATTATCGTAAATTCCGGCTGTGTCGTGTGCAGCTGCGGGAACTGGGCAACATGGGCCTGATCCCCGGTCTCACCAAGTCGAGCTGGTAAGGATAGTCGTAAGATGGCATTGACCGATCCATTGGGTGATATGCTCACCCGCATCCGCAACGGGCAGCAGGCGAAGAAGGACAGCGTGGTAACCCCTGCGTCCAAGCTCCGCACTCGCGTGCTCGACGTGCTTCAGCGCGAAGGTTACATCCGTGGCTACACCGACGAACAGGTTGGTGGTCATGACGGTATCCGTATTGAACTGAAGTATTTTGAAGGCCGCCCCGCGATCCAGCATGTGTCGCGCGTGTCGAAGCCGGGCCGTCGGGTTTATTCCGGCAGCAAGGAATTGCCGCGTGTCCGCAATGGCCTGGGCATCATGATTGTTTCGACGCCTAAGGGTGTTCTGTCTGACGCGGAAGCGCGTGACCAGAACGTCGGCGGCGAAGTGCTTGCGGAGGTATTCTGATGAGCCGCATTGGTAAGAAACCAGTCCCGATCCCTGCTGGGGTGACGGCGTCGATCGATGGCGGCCAGCTGTCGGTAAAGGGTCCGAAGGGCACGCTTTCGATGCCGCTCGCTGACCAGGTCACTTATGCACTGGAAGAAAGCTCGATCTCGGTCCAGCCGATCAACAGCACCAAGCGCGCACGCTCCTTTTGGGGCATGCAGCGGACGCTGATCCAGAACCTGATCAACGGTGTGACCACGGGCTTTTCGAAGACCCTGGAAATCACCGGCGTCGGCTATCGTGCCAACGCACAGGGCAAGAACCTGAAGCTCCAGCTCGGTTACTCGCATGATGTCGATATGGCGATCCCGGAAGGTCTTGAAGTCAAGACCCCGGATCAGACCACTGTCGAAATCAGCGGCAACGACAAGCAGATGGTCGGTCAGTTCGCTGCCGAAGTCCGTCGCTGGCGCAAGCCGGAGCCTTACAAGGGCAAGGGTATCAAGTATCGCGGGGAATTCATTTTCCGCAAGGAAGGGAAGAAGAAGTAAGCCATGGCAAAAATTCTTTCAGCCTTTGCAAAGCGCCGCCAGCGCGTACGCACTGCGTTGCGCGCCAAGGGTGGTCAGCGTCCCCGCCTTTCGATCCATCGTTCCGGCCAGCATATCTATGCCCAGATTATCGACGATACTCAGGGTCATACGGTTGCTGCAGCTTCGACGCTCGACAAGGACGTTCGTGGCAAGGTCGGCACGACCTGCGAAGCGGCTGCCGAAGTCGGCAAGCGCGTCGCGGCGAAGGCCCAGGCCGCTGGCGTTACCAAGGTCGTGTTCGATCGCGGTGGTTTCTTGTTCCATGGCCGCGTGAAAGCGCTGGCCGATGCTGCCCGTGAGGGCGGACTGGAGTTTTGATGATGGCAGACGAAGCAAACATCCAGGCTGCCGCAGGCGCCGAAGCTGCGCCAGCCGACGCCGCACCGAACGAAAATCGTGGCCGTGGCGGCCGTGGGCGTGGCGGCAACGACCGCAACGCTGGCGGTCGTGGCCGTGAAGGCGGCCGTGGCCGTCGTGACGATCGTCGTGGCTCGGAAGAGCAGGGCGAAGAACTGATCGAAAAGCTGGTTCACATCAACCGCGTTTCGAAGACGGTCAAGGGCGGTAAGCGCTTTGGTTTCGCCGCGCTCGTCGTGGTCGGCGATGGCAAGGGCCGTGTTGGCTTTGGCCATGGCAAGGCGCGCGAAGTGCCGGAAGCCATCACCAAGGCAACTGCCGCCGCCAAAAAGGCGATGGTACGCGTGCCTTTGCGTGAAGGCCGCACGCTGCATCATGACGGCAAGGGTCATTTCGGCGCAGGCCGCGTGACGCTTCGTTCGGCACCGCAGGGGACCGGGATCATCGCAGGTGGCCCGATGCGCGCCATTTTCGAATCGTTGGGCGTGGCGGACGTGGTGACCAAGTCGGTCGGCACTTCCAACCCGTACAACATGATCCGCGCCACTTTTGAGGCGCTCAAGGAACAGACCAGCCCCAAGTCGGTGGCACAGCGTCGCGGCAAGAAGATTGCCGATTTGCTGGGTCGTGGTGGTGCATCGGTGGCAGAAGCCGAAGCATCTGCCGAAGCGATCGCGGAGTAATTCGATATGGCGAAGATCAAGATCAAGCAGACGGGTTCGCCCATCCGCCGTACCGACGATCAGCGTGGCACGTTGATCGGCCTCGGCCTGAACAAGATGCACCGCGTGCGTGAACTGGAAGATACCCCGGAAGTCCGTGGTATGATCCGCAAGGTTCGCCACATGGTTGAAGTCTTGGAAGGCTAAACCAAAAAGTCTTTATCCCGTTCGTGTCGGTGCTGAATTTGCGGTCTTCCCTTTAGGGCAGTGCAAATGGCTCGACACGGGCGGGATTTGACGTTAAGGGCGCAAGCTCTTTTCCAATGCCGGGTGATCGGTTTTGGAAATATCATCGCCCGGATGTGTCCGGGCCAAGTTTAACTATGCTGGGTTAGCTCAGCAGCGCGAACATAGCGAAAGCGAGTGCAACATCATGAAACTCAACGAACTCCGTGACAATAATGGCGCCCGCAAGGGTCGCGTCCGCGTCGGCCGTGGTATCGGTTCGGGCGTGGGCAAGACCGCTGGCCGAGGCCAGAAGGGTCAGAAGAGCCGCTCGGGCGTCTCGATCAAGGGTTTTGAGGGCGGTCAGATGCCGCTTCACATGCGTCTGCCTAAGCGTGGTTTCAACAACCCGTTCGGTAAGGACTATGCTGAAGTGAACCTCGGCCAGCTCCAGAAGCTGGTTGAAGGCGGCAAGCTCGACATCTCGGCTGTGATCGATCACGCCGCGTTGCAGGCCGCTGGCGTTGCCCGTGGCGGCAAGGACGGCGTGCGTTTGCTCGGCAAGGGTGCGATCAGCGCGAAGATCAACCTGAAGGTTGCCGGTGCGTCGGCTGCGGCCAAGGCTGCGGTTGAAGCGGCTGGCGGTTCGGTCGATGTGATCGTCGTTGTTCCGGCTGGCGAAAAGGCTGCCGCGAAAAAGGGCGTGTCCCGCGCGGCACGGCTGGCGAAAAAGGGCTAATCGCCTGATTTCGTCGGTAGGATTAGACATTGTCGATCCACTGAGTATATGAGGCGGCGAGGGCATTGCGCTCTTCGCCGCCTTTTATTTTTTCGGAGTCTTTCGGGCTTCGTCTCGTCACTCTTTCCAGCCCACTCGTTCTAATAAGGTCAGACCTATGGCATCCGCTGCGGAAAATATGGCCGCCAACATGAACCTCGGTAATTTCGCCCAAGCGGCGGAGCTGAAAAATCGGCTCTGGTTCACGCTGGGCGCGTTGGTGGTATTCCGGTTTCTGAGTTTCGTGCCGATTCCGGGGATTGATCCGGTCGCCATGGCGAGCCTGTTTGCGACGACCAAGGGCGGCGTGCTTGATTTCTTCAACACCTTCTCCGGTGGCGGTCTGGAGCGGATGAGCCTCATCGCGCTCGGCGTCATGCCCTATATCACGGCGTCGATCGTCGTGCAGTTGGGCACGACCTTGGTGCCGGCGTTGCAGTCGCTGAAGAAAGAGGGCGAATCGGGCCGCAAGAAAATCAACCAATACACCCGCTATGGCACGGTGCTGCTGACCGCGTTTCAGGCCTATACCATTGCGGTGGGCTTGGAGAGCTGGGGTGCATCGCAGGGCGTAAGCGCCGTGGTCGAACCGGGTATGTTGTTCCGGCTGACCGCAGTCGTGACGTTGATCGGTGGCACCATGTTCCTGATGTGGCTNNTGATCATCATGGCCGGGATTGTCGCGCATTTGCCGACGTCGCTCGCGCAGGTGTTTGAAGGTGGCCGGACTGGCACGATGTCGCCGCTGATCATTATCGGTGTTTTGGTGCTGGCTATTGGCCTGATCTGGGGCATTTGTTTCATGGAACGCGCCCAGCGGCGCGTGCTGATCCAATATCCGAAGCGGGCCACCCAACGCGGGATGATGCAGGCGGATAAGTCGCATCTGCCGCTCAAGATCAATACCGCGGGCGTGATTCCGCCAATCTTCGCCTCGTCATTGCTGCTGTTGCCGCTGACGATCGCGCAATTCACGGGCACGGCCAGCAAGGGCGCGACCGACAGCACGGGCAATGAGATCCTGCTGACGATCACCAGCGCGTTGCAGCATGGGTCGCCCTTGTACATGGCGCTTTATGCAGCGGGGATTATCTTCTTTTGCTTTTTCTATACGGCAGTGGTGTTCAACCCGGAAGAAACGGCGGAGAATCTCAAGCGATATGGCGGTTTCATTCCGGGCATTCGTCCGGGCAAGCATACCGAGACCTATCTCGATTACGTGCTGACCCGCGTGACCGTGATTGGCGCGGCCTATTTGACCATATTGTGCCTTGCACCGGAATTTCTGATTTCGCGCATGGGCATTCCGTTCTATCTTGGCGGGACAAGCCTGTTGATCGTGGTGAACGTCACCATGGATACCGTCAGTCAGATTCAGAGCCATTTGATCGCCCATCAATATGGGAATTTGATCAAAAAGGCGAAGCTGAAGACCGGTCGGACAACACGCTAATATTAATAACCGCGCGACGGGGCATGCATCTGTCGCTGCATTTGAAGTCGATCAAGGGGGGTGCATGAAGCATATCATTTTGTTGGGCCCACCGGGCGCAGGCAAGGGCACGCAGGCCAGCCGTCTTCAGGACGAGCATGATATGGTGCAGCTTTCCACCGGCGATATGTTGCGTGCAGCAGTGAAGGCGGGAACGCCCACCGGCTTGCAGGCCAAGGCGGTGATGGATGCGGGCGGGTTGGTGTCGGATGAGATCGTGTCCGGGATCATCGGCGAGGAGCTGGATCGTTTGGGCGCTGGCAAGGGCGTCATCTTTGACGGCTATCCCCGCACCGAGGCACAGGCCCTGTCGCTGGATGAGATCTTGGCATCGCGCGGGCGCAAGCTGGATCATGTGATCGAACTGGTGGTCGATGAAGATGCATTGGTGGATCGCATCACCGGTCGCTATACCTGCGCAAAGTGTAATCAGGGCTATCATGATCGCTATCTGATGCCGAAGGTCGAGGGTGTTTGCGATAATTGCGGCGGGACCGAATTCAAGCGTCGTCCCGACGATAATGAAGCCACCGTCCGCACGCGTATGGCCGAATATCGCGCCAAGACTGCACCGATCCTGCCGATCTATGAGGCACGCGGTCTGGTTGCCAAAGTTGATGGCATGGCCGATATCGATGTGGTCAGCACCGCGATTGAGGCGATACTGAAGGGATAAGCCCGATGGCATGGCCGCGCTGGTTGCCGGAGCCGTTCATCACGGCCCTGCTGGGCGCGGTGGTGCTGGCGGCGTTGCTGCCCGCACATGGTGTTATTGCCTTATGGGTCGACGGGCTGGTGACAGCCGCGATCATGCTGTTATTTTTCATGCATGGGGTTAAGTTACCGCGTGATGCCTTATGGGCGGCGCTGGTCAATTGGCGGCTGCATGGCGCGATTGTCGCCACCACCTTTGTGTTGTTCCCTATGCTTGGGCTGGGTTTGCATTTTCTGCTGCCGGGGCTGCTGACGCCCGCCTTGTGGCTGGGGATGTTGTTTCTGTGCGCCTTGCCATCGACGGTGCAGTCTTCCATCGCCTTTACCTCGATAGCGCGCGGCAATGTCGCGGCGGCGGTGACGGCGGCGGGATTATCGAACCTGTTGGGCATGGCGCTGACGCCATTGATTGCGGGCCTGTTGATCGGAACCCGCGGGGGTGATGGCATCAGCCTTGATCAGTTCGACTGTATCCTGTGGCAATTGTTCCTGCCCTTTGTCGCGGGCCAATTGCTTCGACCTTTGTTTATTGTCTGGGTGTCGGCCCATAAGGGGCTGGTCAGCCTGACCGACCGCAGCACGATCATCATGGCCGTCTATGCGGCGTTTTCAGCCGCCGTGGTGGGCGGTATCTGGTCGCAAGTGGGGGTTAGCGAGCTGGCGATGCTGATGGGCCTGTGTAGCGTGTTGCTGGCGCTGGTCATGGGCATTGGCTGGTGGGCGAGCCGGTTGGCCGGCATCGACCGGGTGGATCGCATTGCGATGCTGATGGCCGGATCGAAAAAGAGCCTTGCCGCGGGGGTGCCGATGGCGAAGGTGTTGTTGCCGGTTGGTGTTGTGGGCATGGCCCTGTTGCCGTTGATGATCTTTCACCAGATCCAGTTGATTGTTTGTGCGATTCTGGCGCGGCGACTGGGGCGAGAGGGCGTTTAACGCCGCCCGGCGCGTGCCGCTTGTCGGCAGAGGGTGAAGAGTTCCTCGCCCAGCCGGGTCATGCCCAGCGCCTGTGGCCCACGATCATCGCGCTCCAGTTGCAGCAACCGGCTATGCGCGGTTTCGAGCCGGGCGAGGGGCCAGCGGCTGAGCTGGACCCTGATCGACGGCTTGTCTTTCCAGAAGATTGCCTTGCCCCGCGCCTCGACCGTTTCGGAGGCGTTGCGACCCGTGGTTGCCATGTCCTGCGCAAGGCCGAGCAGGAGATGGGCGCGGCGCATCAGCACGCGAATGATCCCAGCGGCGGGCGAAGATGCGGTTGCGAACAGGTCCAGTTCATGGGTGAGCGTGTCCGGATCGCCCGCGAATACGGCATTGGCGATGGCGCCCAAATTGCCCTCGTCATTATCCGCGCCGAGCAGATCGATGGTGTCGTGATCGAGCGTGCGCACCGCGCCCTCGTCTGCATCGAGATAAAGGGCGTATTTTTCGATCTCGCGCGCGATCAGCGCCCGGTCATTGCCGACCATTTCGGCCAAACGGTTGGCGATGTCCTGATCGACGCGGAGGAAAGAGGTGGCCGCAAGGGCGCGGACCAGCGCGGCCGCATCCTGCCCGCCGGGGATATAGCTTTCAAGGCAGCGGGTCTGCGGATGATCGCGGCACAAGGCGAGCAGCTTGGCATCCTTGCGCAACGCGCCGGTGACGATGGTCACCGCGTGATTAGTTTGCGGCAATTCCATAAGGGCGGTGACTGCCGGGACGAGTTCATCGCCGCTGCCGGTGACGCGGATATGTTGTTGCCCGCCGAACATCGAAAAGGCTGCCGCCTCATCCGCGAGGCGGGCAGGGTCGTCCTTCAATTGCGCGCCGGTCATGTCCAGCCGTTCGGTGCCAGCGCCAAGGGCGGCTGTCAGGCTGTTCGCCAGTTCATTGGAGGCGGATTCATCCGGCCCGTAAAAGAGATATAGCCGAATGTCGGGCGCAGCCGCAGCCAGCGCCCGTTGCATTTCGGGCAGTTTGACGATCATTGTTGCGCGGACTGGCTTTGCGGTGCGGCGTTGCTTTGCGGTGCGGGTGGCCGCTTTGCGAACAGGGCCAGCCGGGTGGTGATCTGCTCGACAAGGTCGATGCTCAGCCGGTCGAGCGCCATTTCTTCCGCAGCGATGGTCGCAAAGTCGGATTGGGTCAGGTCGATACCGGCTTCCGAACTGGCGGTTTCTTCCAGCATCACCTTTTCGCTTGCCACATCCACCAAGGTGTAATGCGCTCGAAGCGTGCGGCGTTCGCGCGACACCGAATTGTCGAGGCTGATGCCGAAGCTGGTCAGCTGATCGTTCAGATCGATATTCAGGCGATAGGTGCCGCTACCCGTTGGGACCGGGGCGAGGCGCTGTTTGAGCTGCTGGGCCATGATCCAGCCCGCCTTGCCATCGATTGGCCCGACTTCCACCGAATTTAGCACATTGGCGACGGCGCTGTTCGACCCGCCGCTATAGACGGGACGCAAGCCGCAGCCGGGCAGCAGGATCGCACAGGCGAATAAAGGCAAAAGGCGACGGATCATGCGACGATATTGACCAGCCGGTCCGGCACGACAATCACTTTTTTCGGTGTTGCCCCATCCAGGGTGCGGATGATTTTTTCCGACGCGAGGGCGGCGGCTTCCAATGCGGCCTTGTCCAGCCCCTTGGCGAGGGTCAGCGTATCGCGCAGCTTGCCATTGACCTGCACGGCGATATTGACCTCATCCTCGACCAGCAGGGCAGGGTTGACGGTCGGCCATGCGGCATCGGCGACTAGGCCGGTGCCGTTGATCGCGGCCCATGCCTCTTCTGCGAGATGCGGGGCCATCGGGGCGATGAGGCGAATGAGCGTCTTGATCGCATTGGTCTTGCTGGCGCTATTCGCCGCTTTTTCGATGCTGTTCGCCAGATCGTGCAGCTTGGCCACGGCCTTGTTGAAGCCCAGCCCTTCGACATCGCTGGCAATGCCCGCAATCGCCTGATGCAATTTACGATCAAGCGCCTTGTCCTCGCCCTGCGCATGGTCATCGCGTCCGTCGACGATGCGCCACAAGCGGTTGATGAAGCGCCAGCAGCCTTCGATGCCTGCTTCCGTCCAAGGTAGATCGCGTTCTGGCGGGCTGTCGGACAGCATGAACCAACGCACCGCATCCGCGCCATATTGGTCGATGATCTCATCGGGATCGACGACGTTCTTCTTGGACTTGGACATTTTGATCACGCGGCCCACGTCCACTTCGGTTCCGCCGCTACCGGTCACAACCATCGCGCCGCTATCGATGCGATGGACCTCTGCCGGGCTGAAATAGATCGGCTGGCCATTATCGGGATCGGTGATCGAATAGGTTTCGTGCGTCACCATGCCCTGCGTGAAGAGGCCCTTGAACGGCTCGGTCACATTGATCTTGCCGATGCGATGGAGCGCGCGGGTCAGAAAACGGGCATAGAGCAGGTGCAGGATCGCATGTTCGACCCCGCCGATATATTGGCCGACCGGCAGCCATTGTTCCGCAATCGCGCGGTCGAACGGCTGATCATCTGGCTGGCTGGCGAAGCGGATGAAATACCAGCTCGAATCGACGAACGTATCCAGCGTGTCGGTTTCGCGCCGCGCGGCCTTGCCACAGGCCGGGCAGGGGACATTTTTCCATGTCGGGTGCCGATCAAGCGGATTGCCCGGCACATCGAAGCTGACATCTTCCGGCAGCGTGACGGGAAGCTGGTCCTTGGGCACCGGCACCACGCCGCAATCGTCGCAATGGATGAACGGGATAGGCGTGCCCCAATAACGCTGGCGCGAGACGCCCCAGTCGCGCAGCCGCCAGACGGTCGTGCCCTTGCCCCAGCCTTCGGCTTCGGCCTTGCCGATCACGGCGGCCTTGGCATCTTCGATGTTCATGCCATTGAGGAAGTGAGAGTTCACGATTTGGCCGGGACCGGTATAGGCCGTGTCACCCGCGAAATGCAGGTCGGTTTCATCGCCTTCCGCCACCACGCGGGTGACGCGCAATTCATATTTGCGCGCGAAATCAAGGTCGCGCTGATCATGCGCTGGGCAGCCGAAGACCGCGCCCGTGCCATAATCCATCAGCACGAAATTCGCGACATAGACCGGCAGATGCCAATCCGGATCAAGCGGGTGCTGGACCGACAGGCCGGTATTGAAGCCCTTTTTTTCCGCCGTTTCGATGTCGGCGGCGGCAGTGCCGGATTGCTGGCATTCAAGGATGAACGCGGCGAGATCCGGCACATTTTCGGCCAGCTTCTTCGCGATGGGATGTTCCGGCGAAATCGCTGCAAAGCTCGCGCCGAACATGGTGTCGGGACGGGTGGTGAACACCTCGAACCCATCATTGCTGTCGACGAAGTTGAACCGGAACTGCATGCCCTGCGACTTGCCGATCCAGTTTTCCTGCA
>DITW01000073.1 GCA_002422945.1 Sphingomonadales bacterium UBA6174
ACTCAGAAGGGGGCAGATCAGTTGCGGATATCTCTTGTGGAGCCGGCCCCGCCCATTCCGCAATCCGATCGCGCGATTGCAGCGCTTGGCCGCAGTTGCTAGGGCTTTTATTCTATGAACCGACAGTGAGTGAACATGGTTGTCAAGGCGGCATCAGTAAATCCGGACGCGTCCCCATCTTCCTCGGAACGCATATTGAATGCGTCGGAGATGCTGTTTGCCGAACGTGGTTATGCAGGTGCCAGCATGCGTGATATCGCGCGGTCGGCGGAGGCCCCGGTCAGCCTGATCACGCATCATTTCGGCACAAAGGAAGAGCTGTTCCGCCAAGTGATCGATCGGCGGATTCACGAGCAGGTCGCCACCACGCTTGACGATATCGCCAAGGCTCAAGACGCCTCAAACGGTGCGCCGGTATCGCTCGAAACGTTGATGCGCTGTTATATGGAGCCAATGGTCCATAAATCCATGCACGGCGGCCCGGGTTGGAAAAATTACGCCAAGCTCATGGGCTTGGCGATGTTCAACAGCCAATATGATGATTTTCTGAAACCGATGATCGATGTCTATGATCGGGTGCAAGATGCGTTTGTCGCAGCGTGCAGGAAAATCTTCCCCGATGCCGACGAACGTCGATTGCAATTGGCGGTTTTCTTCCTGAATTCGAGCATTCTTAGCGTGCTGGTGGAATCGGGCATGCTGGATCGCCAATCTGGCGGCCTCTGCAAATCAAACGATCTCCAAATGATCGTGGATGAAATGATCCCTTTTTATGCGGCGGCCTTCCGCCAGCGATTGACCCCGGCGTAAGCGGGGACGCAATTATCGATATCAAGCGCGCGCTGCGTAAGTCTTCACGCAGCGCGCGCCGATGGATCGTTATTGCCCGTGAAGATCGCGCACTTCGTCGCCGATCGGCACCAGAGAATCTTCGTCGAACAGGCGGATTTTCCAGCCCGCATCGGTGCGCACATAGTCGATATAATAACAGCAATGAACGAAGACCTTCACGCCGTTGCTGCCCTCGGCCTTGCCGATAACATAGCCCCGCGCAGACGCCTCATTGTCTTCAAGCCGCGTAATGTCGAAGTTCGAGACATGATGGCAATGATAAGGCGTTTCCGCAAAGACGCCTTCGAAGAAGCTGCGAATTTCATCATGCCCATGATATTTTTTCAGGCCCAGATCTTCGATGTCGAAAATGGCATCCGGGGTGAAGCAATCAATAAGGCTGTCCACATCGGACAACGTGTCGACGGCATAATAATATTGCAGCAAGACACGCTCAAGCGCCGCACGATCTTCCAGCGTTTTAATGCGTTTTTCCAGTTCGCTCATTGATATCATCATCTCTCTCCTCAAGCTATCGGCGAAAATCGCAGATTTTATTTTTGTTGAACGTGATAGGCTGCGCCCGGTGTTTCTTCGAACAATCCGGCCCACATCGCAGAATCCAGCGTATCCGAGGGCTGAATTTTACCTGCCGCATGTGCGGCATTGAGATGTTCAAGCGCGCGCGTCGGATCTGCGCACTCGCCTTCATACAAGATGAGATATTGATAGCTTGGCTGGCCGGGGATCAGGTCGTTGACCAGCTTCAGACGGCGGGCCTTGATAAAGCCGCCATTTTCGACGACTTCAGCCATGTGCACGTCATTATGCCATTGGACGAAGGCTTCATCGGCACCGGGACTCGCATTGACCAGCGAAGCCATCACAAATTTCACCATATGTCTCTCCTCGCACTGCAATCTTGTTCTGGCCCCGATCAACGGCGCCCTTCGAGATAGTCGTTCAGCACTTCATGGAAGCGTCGGATGCGGCCTTCCTGACCACTGAGATACGCATCGGCATACGCGCGCGAATGGAAACCGCGTTGCTGGGTCACCGCGACGCTCAGGTCCTGATCGAGGAAATCGCCAAGATGGTAGGTGCTGGTCGTCTCGCCAAAGACGGCAAATTCATGCTCCGCCTCTTCAAAGGGGCGATTGCCATACAGCGTCTCGACCTCGCTTTGGCCTGGCACCGGATGGACCATGTACCAATAATCGAAGGTGCAATATTCGGGGTCCTCTGGGTCCGGCTCGGTGCGGTAGAAATGCAAGCCGTCGGATGTGCCGGTCAAGGTGACGTTCGGGAACAAAGTATGATGGAAATAATCCGTCAACTCATCGTCAAACAGCGTGTCGAAATGGCTATATCCGCGCTCTTTGCCCAGCTTGCGCTTCTGTACTTGCAACGCCTTGCGGCCATCGCGGGCGCGGCCCTTGAAATCGGCGGGGTCGAGATCCCATGCGCGCAGCATCATTTCCCATACCGGCTCGACCTCATTGGGATGCATCGCGCGCAATGACGGCTGGCCGCGTTCAATCATGCGGTTATGGCCGGTCGGGTACATTTCAAAGATGGTGTTTTTGTAATCTTCGTCGATCATCGCCTGCATTTGCGGATGGACCGCTGGCAGATGATAGCTTTCGTTGAAATTGTCGGGCGAGAACTTCCAATTGGTCCGGACCCGGATTGTGCGCCAGACGACGCGGATCATCTTATCAGGCGCACGCGCGTTCAGCAGTTGCGGGATCGGATAGAGATATTCTGCCAGCGGCTTGGCATGCTGGTCCATACTATACCAGACAAAACCGCCCCATTGCCCACAGGGGATCTCGACGAGTTTCAACTTGCCGCACGGATTGCCCTGCGGAAAATCCTCGGGGTCTTGCGCATGTTCCAGCACGCCATCAATACCCCAGCGCCAGCCATGATAGGCGCAGGTGAAACCACGCGGCATCGAGCCTTCCTCAGCCGTCGCCAACTGGTTCCCGCGATGTTGGCAGCTATTGTGGAAGGCGCGGATATTGCCATCCTGCTGACGCACCATGATGACGGATTCATGCAGGAAGTTGTGCAAGATGAAGTCGCCGGTTTCCGGCAACTGGGCTTCGCGGCCACCGACATGCCAGACCTTGGTCCACATGTGCTGCCACTCGCGCTCGGCAAAATCCTTAGAATAATAACGGTCGCCGGTGATCTTGTCGCCGCGCAGTTGAACATCCGCGCCCTCGGGTACGCGAGGATAGGTTGCGCGGTCGCAAGCGGCTGCGCCATCCGGATTGTGCATAAAATCCTCTCCTTATGGCCATTCCTGCCCCGCGACATTCACCCCTGCGCGCCCATCTATGGCGCGAGACGATCAAGACGCGATCGCATGATCACTGTTCTTGGCGTTGTACGTTCGTACAATCTTATGCAGTCGTAATTGGCTGTACGTTCGTACAATACTAAGAAAAGTGTTAGGTGACGAATGCGGCAGGTGGATCGCTTTGCTGACGCCCAAAATCGGTGTTGATGCGCCTCGGCCCAGATTGTTGCGACATAGCGTTCAGCATGTTAAGGAAATTTAATATTTGGCGGGGGCCATGGATGTCAGATGTGCCGCTGGATGACCCAACATCAGAATTCGGGCAAAGTGGATATAGGGAATGGCGCGGGTTCTATATGTTGATGACGATCTCGACCTTTGTGAGATCGCCGAAATTTCCTTGCAATGGGACCCGGGCTTGGAGGTCAGGGTCTGCTCGTCTGGTCGCGAAGCGCTTAATATCGTGGCTGAATGGCGACCTGACATCATTCTCCTTGATGTGATGATGCCCGACATGGACGGTCCCAATACCCTTAAAAGATTACGCGCATTACCCGCGGCATCAGATGTGCCGGTCGTCTTCGTCACGGCGCGCGTGCAGCCCCAAGAGATTGTCGAATTGGAAGACCTTGGCATCATTGATTTTATTCAAAAGCCTTATGAGCCATTGACGCTTGCGGCCTCTGTTCGCAAATATCTGAACAAATGAGGGTGCAATGCGCCTGAAGCAAGCCGGACAATTGGCGGCAGGGCTTGCCATCACGCTGACATTGATGTCTGCGCTCAGCAGTGGGTTCGTTTTTTATCTGGGACAAGAACGCCGGGATGCCCTGAACGAACTTCATCAAAGTGCGGAGCAACTGGCTAGTCTTCGCAGCTATAATATCGCCAATGCCGACATAATTCATCAGTATCTGCGCGACGCTTCACGGATGCACTTGATGGATAGGCCGCGTGAGCCTGCGCGGCAGAACGAGACTTCCGACCGGCTGATGATTGCGCAATTGCAACGCCAGGGTGATCTGCCCCCTTCTGAGTGGTCCAAAATAACAGATATTTTGGACCACTCAGAAGGGGGCAGATCATGCAGCCTTATACACACGCAGAAGATCCCGAAGGATGCTTCTATGTCACCCTTAATCTTGTGCAGCTTCAAGCTGACCCTGAGCTAGTCAAGAACAAACACGTTCGTCTGGACCTGAAAGCGGGCGAGGAATGCCCGACTAACATTGACTGCCTATCGCTGGCGCCGCGCTGGGCGACGGCGGAATCCGTGGAAATGCCTGAGCTCACGATGGGTGAGTTCGACTGGCACAAAACCCTCACCGATGAATTGACCCCCCTCGATCCGGAAGTCCGGCTCTTCATCGAAGATCGCCTAAACTCCTAGAGTTTTCGCGATCTCGCATTGCAGGAGGCACCTAAAATGCGGTCAACTACAGATCTGGCAATTGCATTGTACAGCCTCGCACAACGGTGTGACGGAGTGGAAACGATCGAGATGACGGTCAGTCGGGAGAAATGGTCCGACAGCCGTTACATTCGGATCAATCACGACAGCGTCATCCGGATCAGCGGGCACAATGCGCCGAGTGATAAGTATGCGCTCAATCTTGTCTGCAAGAACGAGCACCGATTGGCATCAGCATGGGACGTCGCGTCCCGTTGGATTAGGAAGAATTATGGGCCTGAGCTTACCGCATAGATATCTGTCGCGCCTCAAGGTGCGGTGGATACTCACCCGGCATTATACCGGTATGGTCTTCGCCACTTTGGCGCTGTTAATCATGGGGTTTGCGATCTTCATCGCCAACAACCGCCATGGGGAATCGACCCTGGATGTTATTCGCGACCTGTGGCGCTTCCCGCTCACCTCGGCGCCCTTCATTGGTGTGGAGACATGGCAATGATTACCAAGATGACCTTGACCGTGAACGAGGCCGTCGAGGCCTCCGGCATCAGCCGCACCCGGCTGTATCAATATATGAAGGACGGCGAACTGCCGGTCGTCAAGCTCGGGGCACGGACGCTGATCCGCCCCGTCGATCTTGAGAAGTTCATCAACGACCATGTGACTGGTCTTTGATCCTTTTCCCGGACGGATGAACCCCTCCTACAACCGTCTGGAGGATTAAGCCACACCCCTGGGGGTGTGGCTTATTTTTTAGGATTTGATCGGCTCTGCCTTGGCCAGATAGGCCTTCATCTGATCTTCGATCACCTTGGCGCGGGGAGGGCTCTCGCCGGTCGTGCAAAAGATCGCCCAGGCTTCCATCAATTCTTGGCGCTTCAACAGCGCGTCGGAGCGGCGATATGCCGCCTCGGCCTTGTTCCCGACAGCATGGGCCAATGCGGCCTCAATGACTTCACGCGGAAAGTCCGTCATATCACCGGCCCAATCCCGGAAGGATGAGCGAAAGCCATGTGGTGTATAATGGTCGAGCGACATCCGGCGAAGCTGCATCTGCATCGCCGCGTTGCTGATATGACCTTTGGTACCGTAGCCGGGGAAGACGTAATCCGTAGGCTTTGGTTCGTTCCATGCCAGATGCTTGAGGACATTCACGGCACGGGTACTCAACGGTACTCGATGGCCTTTTGGGTCTGCAAAGATTTTCATCCGCTCAGACGGGATCAACCATAAGCGCTTCTTGAGATCGAACTCCTCCCATTTGGCGGGAATGATCTCAACCGTGCGCACAGCGGTGAGAATGCACAGCTCCATCAACCGGGCGGTCGCGCCTGGGAGCTCCTGGAGCTGCTTGATGAAGTCAGGGACCTCCGCATAAGGCATCGCCGCATGATGGCCGCGTGTCTCTGGCCGTCGTTTGGAGAGCAGGACCTGGAGGTGACCTTGCCACCGTGCCGGGTTGTCACCCATATATCGCTCGCTCACCTTAGCATGGTCGAGGACCTTCTCGATCCGCGCCCGCACCCGTGAGGCCGTCTCCGGCATCTCCGACCAGATTGGTCGCAGGACCTCCAACACATCCTCGGTGGTGATGCTGGCCAGTTGCTTGTCCCAGAGCGAAGCGGCGTGTTGACGCAGGGTGTTCTCCCATTGCTGGGCATGCTTGGCATTCTTCCAACCGGGGCGCAGCGCCTCGATCACGGTCAAGGCATAATCACCAAACAGCGTGAGGTCACCGACCGGCTTGGTGGAGGCAAAGGGATCAACCCCGGCATCGAGCTGCTTGCGATACTCAAGGACAAGTTCTCGCGCCTCGGCCAGCGGGAGGGCAGGGAAACTCCCTAATCCCTTCTCGGTGACCCGGCCTTTGAACATGTAGCGAAACACCCATGACTTGCTGCCATTGGCGGTGACGTTGAGATAAAGCCCCCGGCCATCAGGGTGCCGACCAGCCTTTTTGGTGGTGGTCACCGCACGGGGTGTGAGACGATTCACAAGCTGTGCCATAGCGCTGTTTCCTGTAATAACGATAGGCCGATATTACAGTGATTATTACACCCATGTAAAGAAGGGGTGAATAAAGGTGTAATAAGCTGGACAGTGTGGGACAGAGGGGTCTCGAAAACTCCCGGTGTTTTCAGTATTTTGGGACGTTTTGGGACAGCGCTGAACAGCGTGGTGGCGGAGCGGGAGGGATTCGAACCCTCGATACGCTTTTGACGTATACTCACTTTCCAGGCGAGCGCCTTCGACCACTCGGCCACCGCTCCGCATTGCTCTGGTAGGCCGGTCCTCTATCCTGCACTTGGACGCGGCGCAAGCTATTGCTGCGGAAATTCTCAACAAAGCTTGGAGGCGGTTTGTGATGGCGCTACGTTGACTTATCCACGTGCGGCGGCGGCCATCTCGGCATTGCGGCGGGCGGAGGCGTTGAGCGTTTCTTCCATCAGGCGGAACAGGTCGTTATTCTGATCGAGTCGGTTCAGCCCCTCGCGGGTTGAGCCGCCGGGGCTGGCGACGCGTTCCGCGAGTTGTCCGGGGGTTTCATCCGAACCGATCGCGAGCAGGGCCGAGCCTTCGACCGTCGCTAGCGCCAGACGGGTCGCCTGATCGGCGGGCAGGCCAAGGGCTGTGCCTGCGCGCGCCATCGCATCGATGAAGCGGAACACAAACGCCGGACCGCAGCCAGAGAGTGCCGTGACCGCGTCAAACAGGCTTTCCGCCGAAATCCATTCGACCAGCCCCAGCGGGCGCATCAGCGCCTCCGCACGGGCCTGAATGGCTGCATCGTCGGTGCCGTAGAGCGCCATGACACCCTTTCCGATGGCGGCCGGGGTGTTGGGCATGATCCGGATGATCGTGCCAGCATTCGGGAAGCGGCGGCGCAATGCGTCGATTTCCACGCCCGCAAGGATGGATAACAGGATCGTCTGCGGCCCGACCAATGGCGCGACATCAGCGGTGATAGCGTCGAGCTGCTGCGGCTTGACCGCGAGCAACATGATATCCGCCGTGGTGCCTGCCAATGCGCTGGCGTTACGGACGATGTTGACGCCGGGGGCAGGGGCGTCAGCGAAGGGATCAATCGCGGTGATGGCGGCGGGGGCGGCCCCATCGGCAATCCAGCCGCGCACCATCGCGCCACCCATATTGCCGCAACCGACCAGCAGCACCTGTCCGAAATCGCTCATCTGAATGCGTAGTCCCTATATATTTGGCAAGGAAGCTTTGGCCCTCAGGCCTCTCCGGCGGTTTCAATCATCGAGGCGGCGATGGCCTCTTGGGGCGTTTTTCCGCCCCATAAAACGAATTGGAACACCGGATAGAAGCGCTCGCATTCTTCCAGCGCGGTTTCGATTACCGTTTCGGCCTGTTCGATCGACATGCCCATTTCTTCGGCAGGTTCGAGGATCAGGGCATGGCGATAGACGATCAGCCCGGTCGCATGCCAGAGTTCGAAATGGCCGACCCAGAGCTGTTCATTCACCAGACTGATGGTTTCATGGACGACAGGATATTGGTCAGAGTTGATGCGGATATCTGGAAAGCACAGGAATTGCAGCGCCCGGTCATCATCCCGGCAGACCGCGCGCATCTCGTAATTCGTCCAACTGCCCTGCACAGAGGCAATAATCTCGTCATCGCCTTGTCGCTGGACCTGCCAACCAAAGGCGGCGAAACATTGATCAAGGGCGTCGATTGGACGTCCCGTCTCGCGGGAAACCTCGAACTCGTCGCTCATCATGGTTGGAGCCTGCTCACAACTTGGTGGTTTTTACAAGGCCCAACCCGACTGGCGTCCCGCTTTTTTTGTGGAAAAAGCGGTCGCCAGCAGTGTGCATCAGGCCTTGGGGGTCTTTTTACCGGCAGCTTCCAGCGCTGCAATGCGTTCTTTCAGCGCATCGACCTCTTCACGTGCGGCTAGCGCAATGGCTTTTGCGGCTTCGAACTCGTCGCGGCTCACCATGTCCAGCCCGCCCAGCCATTCGCGCATTTTTTCGCGCATGTTGGTTTCGGCCTCGCGTCCCATGCCGGCCAGCGTGCCAGCCGCGCCGTTGATCATTTTGGACAGATCTTCGAGGAACTTGTTTTCGGACTGCATGAAAGCCGCCTTTCGATAAAGTGATCAGATGGCTTGGCCGACCTTGAGGGGCGAGCCGAAGCTACATGTCTATTTGGGTGCTGAATTCCCCGGGCGCAAGGATTTCAGCATCGGGGTTGAGCTTGTCGAGTTGATAATTCAGGCTGCCCGCCACGCATAGCCATGCGAGATAAGGCACCAACAGCCATGCGGCGATGGACCTGATCCGGCCAAAGGCGAAAGTCGTGGCCAGCGCCAACACGCCGATCAGCCCCAGCCAATAGACAGAAAATGTCATTTCATGGGCGGCAAAAAAGATTGGCGACCATGCGAGATTGGCGAGCAATTGCAATGTGAACAGGCCAAGCGCCAAGCCGCGCCCGCGTGCGCCACGGGCATTGAGGATCATCGCGAGCGATATACCCATCAGTATATACAGCACGGTCCATGTCGCGCCGATAAACCAGCCGGGCGGGGTCATGTCGGGTTGGACCAAGGCGGCGTACCAGCGGTTCTGTTCGCCTGAATTCGCCAGCCTGCCGGAGGCGATCCCAAGCAGCAGGATGCTGGGCACCGTAAACAGCGCCCAGCGGACGAACGACATGCGCAATTGCGATAGCGAGGCGATTCCACTCATGCCGACAGTTTACTCCTAAACATGGCAGATGTTCCGACGGGTGCGAAACATCGTGCCGAATCTATTAACCAGCATGATCCTACCGACAGTTCGGCGCTTGGCAATGTGTAGCATTTTGATTGGACGACAAAAAGTGGGTGATGGCTATGACGGAGCGGGGGGCGTGCGGGCTGGATTAGCGAAGGTTTGAATGGCATTTATTACCATTTATGTGTCGAATTTATTCTAAATATGCAAAATCATCCAATACGGAAGAATGCCGACTGCATTAAGCAATGATAGCGACCCGAAGGGATTTCCGAGCGAAATCCTTTTTCCCTGTGGCTCGGCTGGCGTGCTGGCTGGGCCACTTTTTTTTAAAAATTTGTTTACGATGCCCGCCGCCCAAGGCATTATTGACGGGCAAGTATGGCTGCGTTGCATCTTATTACCCAAAAAAATCGGCATCGGATTTGGCGGTTCATCTGGATCGGTTCTTGATGTCTGGACGTATTCATTGGGGTGCACAAACGTGTTTTCGTTGGATTACGTGCCACCGCCGTCCGACCTGTCGGAGTTTCTGACGGCATTTTATTATTTCCGGGCCGACGATGCGGCATTGAACGAGCTGGAGCGTGCGGATGTCGCGCAGTTCCGCTTTGTGCTCGCCGGTGAGGGGCATATGGAATTCCCTGATGGCCAGCAATATCCCTTTACGCCGTGCAGCCTGCTTGGCCCGCGCACGGTCGCGTCTCGTGTGGTGGCAAAAGGGCCGGTGCGGGCCTTTGGCGTGGGATTGCTGGCGGCGGGTTGGGGCGCGCTGACCGGCGTCGAGGCGGTATCGCTCACCAACAAGATGATTGATGCGACGAGCTTGCTTGGGCCGGCAGTCTTGGATGTTCACCGTGCGCTGGCGGCGACCGATGATCTGGATGCGATGGTCGAGATCGGCATTAATTTTGCGCGGTCATTGCGCCAACGGGCCGATCAGGTGCCATTATGGTTCACGCGCGCGGTCGACCGGTGGCTGATCTCCAGCCTGAAGCCCGTGTTGGCGGATTTGATCGCGGATACCGGCCTGACCCGCCGCCAGATCGAAAAGCTGACCAAACAGCTTTATGGCGCGACGCCGGGGCTGTTGGTGCGTAAATATCGGGCGCTGCGGGCGGCAAATGCTCTGGCGCGCGGCGATGAAATGGATGAGTTGCTGGCGGCTGATGCCTTTTATGACCAATCGCATTTCATTCGCGAGGTGAAGGAGTTTACCGGTATTACCCCCGGCGCCATCAAGGATGAGGAGGAGCGGTTGAGCCGGTTGACCTTTGGTCGTTCGGCGCTGGCGGGCAAGGTCTCCTCGCTGTCGTCCGATAGCTGATGCCAAAACTGTTTGATGTCATCGGCGCGCATCCGGCGCTGCGCCCGGCGATTACTTTTTATTACCGGCTGCGGCAGGACTATAGCGTTAATGAGGAATGGTTGCGGGTAGATACCGGCAATCTGTGGTTTTTTCTGCAAGGCGGTGACGGTTATCTCGAATGGCCGAACGGACAGCGGTGCCCCACCACGCCCTTGATGTGCACCGGGCCTTTATCAGCCAGCCCGCGCATGCGCGTGTCCGGTCCCGTCGAATGCATCGGCATTCCGATCAATCCGGAAGCATGGGGCCAGTTGCTGGGAGAAAATGCCGTCGTCTTTGCGGATCGCGCGGTCGATATGCAGATGGTCCTTGGCGGATTGGCGAATGACATGGCCGAACTGTTGCGCGCGACAAGTGATATGCGGGTGTTGGCGGACGGGCTGGATGCGTTGTTATTGCCTCGGATGAAGCCATTGCCGCCCAGTCATCGCCACTTGCTGGGTGTGATCCGGTCGTGGTTAAGCGCAGATCTGTTCCCGGATGTCGAGGCGCTATATGCGCGTTGCGATTTGTCGTCGCGGCAGGTGATGCGGATCGCCAGCCAATATTTCGGCGGGCCGCCCAAATTATTGTCACGCAAATATGGGGCGCTGCGCACGGCATCGGCGATACTCGCCAATCAAGGTCGCCCGCCTGCCGAAGCCATCGCCCATTATGCCGATCAATCGCATATGATCAGGGAGTTACGTGTATTCACCGGGCGGACGCCGCGCGGATTGATGACCCGAGGCAGCCCGATCACGCGCGAGGCGCTGACATTGGCGAATTTCCAGGAAATTGTCCCTTATGCTTGATTTGCGCGGCTAGGGATGCGATAACAAACCGGATCAATTTTGTCTGATTTAGGATTCGCCGGTCGCCATGCGCCTTTCTTCCCTTGCCGATTATGCCGTCGTGATGATGTCGGCGGCTGCGCGCCATTGTGGCGGGGCAGGGGTGGACCCGTTGACGGGCGAGAAGCGCAAGCGGATCAACGCGGCGCAACTGGCCGATGAAACCGGCATTCCGTTGCCAACCGTGCAAAAATTGGTGAGCAAGCTCTCGGCGGCGGGGTTATTGTCGTCGGTGCGTGGTGCGGGAGGTGGATTTCGCCTTGCCCGTCCACCTGCGGCGGTGACGCTTGCGGATATTATCGAAGCGGTCGAAGGCCCGATCGCGATGACGCCCTGCGTCGACAGCGGCAAGCATGATTGCAGCCTAGAAGGTAGCTGCCGTGTGCAGCAGCATTGGCCGCAGGTGAATGATGCCGTGCGCGGCGCGCTCGCGAATGTGCCACTGTCACAGTTGGTGGATCGGCATTTTACGCGGCCAGAAGTGTTGTGAGGAATAACGCATGACCAATATCGCCGACACCAAAAATGCCGAGGCATTGGCGGCGGCCAACAAGGTCTCCGATTATGAATGGGGCTTTTCGTCCGACATCGAGCAGGAGTTCGCGCCCAAGGGATTGAGCGAGGATACCGTGCGCTTCATTTCGGCCAAGAAGAACGAGCCGGAATGGATGCTGGACTGGCGGTTGAAGGCCTATCGCTATTGGCTGACGATGGAAACGCCGCATTGGGCGAAGCTCAATATCCCGCCGATCGATTATCAGGACGCCTATTATTACGCGGCGCCCAAGGCGAAGAAGCAATTGGGCAGCCTTGACGAAGTCGATCCCGAAATCCTGCGCGTCTATGAGAAACTTGGCATTCCGCTGGAAGAGCAGAAGATGCTCGCCGGGGTCGAGGGCGCGCGCAAGGTCGCGGTTGATGCCGTGTTCGATTCCGTCAGCGTTGCCACTACCTTCCGCAAGGAACTGGAAGAAGCGGGCGTCATTTTCCGTTCGATTTCGGAAGCCATTCGCGAATATCCCGAACAGGTCAAAAAGTGGCTCGGCAAGGTCGTGCCGATGCATGACAATTATTTTGCAGCGCTCAATTGCGCGGTATTTTCGGACGGCACCTTTGTTTATATTCCGGAGGGCGTGCGCTGCCCGATGGAATTATCGACCTATTTCCGCATCAACGCGGAAAATACCGGCCAGTTCGAACGCACGCTGATCGTCGCGGACAAGGGCAGCTATGTGTCCTATCTCGAAGGCTGCACCGCCCCGATGCGCGACGAGAACCAATTGCATGCGGCGGTGGTCGAACTGGTCATTCTCGACGATGCCGAAATCAAATATTCGACCGTGCAGAATTGGTATCCCGGCGATGCCGAGGGCAAGGGCGGCATCTATAATTTCGTGACCAAGCGCGCACTATGTCAGGGTAAGAACAGCAAGGTCAGTTGGACGCAGGTTGAAACCGGCTCGGCGGTGACTTGGAAATATCCAAGCTGCGTGTTGAACGGCGAAAATTCGGTCGGTGAATTTTATTCGGTCGCCGTCACCAATAATCACCAACAGGCCGATACCGGCACCAAGATGATTCATAATGGTAAAAACAGCCGTTCGACCATCGTGTCCAAGGGAATCAGCGCGGGCAAGTCCAACGGCACCTATCGCGGCCTTGTCAAAGTCGCGGCCAATGCGGATGGGGTGCGCAATTTCACCCAATGCGACAGCTTGTTGCTCGGCGATCAATGCGGCGCGCACACCGTGCCTTATATCGAGGTCAAGAACCCGACCGCCCAGATTGAGCATGAGGCGACGACCAGCAAGATTTCCGACGATCAGTTGTTTTACGCGATGCAACGCGGGCTGGATCAGGAAAGCGCGGTCGCGTTGATCGTCAATGGTTTCGCCAAGGAAGTGCTGCAACAGCTGCCGATGGAATTTGCCGTCGAGGCGCAGAAGCTGCTTGGAATTTCTCTCGAAGGATCAGTTGGTTAAAATGCTGAATATCAACAACCTCCACACCGCGATTGGCGACAAGGAAATCCTCAAGGGCTTGTCGCTCAAGATCAATGCGGGTGAAATCCACGCGATCATGGGGCCGAATGGTGCGGGTAAATCCACGCTGACCTATACGCTTGGCGGACGGCCCGGCTATGAGGTGACGAGCGGCGCGGTGGAATTTGACGGGCAGGATCTGCTCGCGCTCGCGCCGCATGAACGCGCCGCCGCGGGCCTGTTCCTCGGTTTCCAATATCCGGTCGAAATTCCGGGCGTATCGAATGTGCAATTCCTGCGCGAGGCGTTGAATGCCCAGCGCAAATTGCGGGGCGAAGCGCCATTGTCGGGGGGCGAGTTCCTGAAGGTCGCCCGCGCGCAGGCGGATGCGATGGGCATGAATATGGACATGCTCAAGCGCCCGGTGAACGTCGGCTTTTCGGGCGGCGAGAAAAAGCGCAACGAGATGGTCCAGATGGGCATTCTCGATCCCAAGCTCGCGATCCTCGACGAAACCGATAGCGGCCTCGACATTGATGCGCTGCGCGTGGTCGGCGAAGGCATCAACCGCGTGATGCGCAAGCCGGACAAGGCCGTATTGCTGATTACCCATTATCAGCGCCTGCTCGATTATGTGCAGCCGGATTTTGTCCATGTGCTGGCGGCGGGCCGGATCGTGAAATCGGGCGGGCCGGAACTGGCGCTGGAGCTCGAACGCGAGGGCTATGCGGAGATCGCGGCGTGATGACACTCCCCACCCGCAGGGATGAGGCATGGCGCTATGCCGATATCGACGCGGTGGCCCGTCTCTGGCCACTGGCGGCCCCGACGCGGATCAATGTCGCGGCGGGCGATGCGGCGGCGCGTCATCTGATCGTAGATGCCGCCCAAGGCGCGACGGAAATCCGGCAGTTTGCGATCAACCTCGATAAGGGGGCAAAGTTCGATTTTCATGTGCTGGCCTTGGGCGGGGCCTATGGCCGGATCGAGCTTGATGTCATCTTGCATGAAGGGGCGGACTTCAACCTTGGCGGGGTCATTCTCGGCAATGACGACCAGATTCTCGAAATCGTGACGACCGTCAATCATGTGGAGCCGGGTGCAACCAGCAACCAGACCATCCGCGCCGTGATGGCCGACAAGGCGACCGGCACTTATTTGGGCAAGGTTGCGGTCGCGCGGGGCGCGCAGCATACGGACAGCGTGCAGTCGTTCAAGGCGATGCTGCTGGGCCGTGCCGCCACTGCCAATGCCAAGCCGGAGCTGGAAATCTACGCCGATGACGTGAAATGCGCCCATGGCGCGGCGATTGGCGAATTGGATGCGATGGGCCTGTTTTATCTGGAATCGCGCGGCCTGACGCCTGCGGATGCAAAGCGCCTCATGTTGCAGGCATTTGTCGCGGGCGTGTTCGATGGCGCCGAGGCGGAAGAAGCATTGCAGGCGGCTGCACTCGCGAAATTGGGAGAATTGGTGTGACGTTTCGCGCTGATTTCCCCGGTTTGGCGGGGGGCTGGCATTATCTCGACACCGGGGCCACTGCGCAAAAGCCGCAGGCGGTGATCGATGCGATGGTCAATGCGCTGGGCCGCGATTATGCGACGGTGCATCGCGGCGTTTATGCCCGCTCGGCAAATATGACGATGGCGTTTGAGGCCGCGCGGCGGCGGGTGGCGCAGTTCATCAACGCACCGTCCGAAAATGAGATTGTGTTCGTGCGCGGCGCGACCGAGGCGATCAATCTCGTCGCCAACAGCTTTGGGTCCCTGCTGCAAAAGGGCGACCGCATTCTCCTCAGCCAGTTGGAGCATCACAGCAATATCGTCCCGTGGCAGTTGCTGCGTGATCGCATCGGGGTGGAGATTGATGTCTGTCCGTTGACGGCGGATGGCCAGATCGACCTTGATATGGCCGAACAAATGCTGACGCCTGCGCATAAATTGGTGGCCTTGGCCCATGTGTCGAATGTGCTGGGATCAGTGCTGGATGCGCCGCGCGCGGTGCGGATGGCGCATAAAATCGGGGCGAAGATCCTGCTTGATGGCTGCCAGGCCGTGCCGCGTCTGGCGGTGGATGTGCAGGCGCTGGACTGCGATTTCTATGTGTTCTCTGGTCACAAGCTCTATGGCCCAACCGGCATTGGCGTGTTGTGGGGTAGGGCGGAACTGCTCGATCAGATGCCGCCCTATCAGGGTGGCGGCGCGATGATCGACCGGGTGACATTTGAAAAAACGACCTATGCCCCACCGCCCGCGCGGTTCGAGGCCGGGACGCCAGCGATTGCCGAGGTGATCGGGCTGCATGCCGCGATTGATTATGTCGATGCGATCGGCCTTGCCAAGATTGGCGCGCATGAGCACGCATTGGTGCAGGCGACGCGCGATGCGCTGCGCAAGTTCAACAGCGTGCAATTGTTCGGGCCGGAAGATGCAGCCGGGATCGTGTCTTTCGCGATGCAGGGCGTGCATCCGCACGACATCGGGACCATTCTCGATGAAGAGGGCGTTGCGATCCGCGCGGGCCATCATTGCGCCCAGCCGTTGATGGATCTGTTGGGCGTGCCTGCAACCGCACGGGCCAGCTTTGGCCTGTATAATGATCAAACTGATGTGGACGCGCTGGTGCGCGGCCTTGAACGTGTGTCGAGGATTTTCGGATGAGCGAGGACAATAAGGTCAATTATCAGGAAGTCGGCGCGGTATCGCCGCCGCCCAAGGCCCGCGTCACCGATGCGGGCTTTGCCCCGCCGTCCGCACCTGGGCCAGAGCGTAAGCCTGACTATCTCGAAGGTTTCCTCTCGGAAAAGCCCGCAGCCCTGACCGGCGAAGAGCCGGGCGGCGATCTGTATGAGGCCGTGATTGCGGCGCTGAAGGACATTTTCGACCCGGAAATTCCGGTCAATATTTATGACCTCGGCCTGATTTACAATGTCGAGATCAGCAATGGCCATGCGGTCGTCACCATGACGTTGACGACCCCGCATTGCCCGGTCGCGGAATCCATGCCCGCCGAAGTCGAAATGCGCGTTGGCGCGGTGCCGGGGATCGGCGCTGCGGAGGTCAATCTCGTCTGGGACCCGGCATGGGACCCGGCGAAAATGTCCGATGAGGCGAAGCTCGAACTCGGTATGTTGTAAAAAAAGGGGGCGTTGCGGCCCCCTTTTTTAATTTTCCGGCCTTTTCCTCGCTTCGCCGTTCTCTCCCTCCTGCGTCATGCTGAACTTGATTCAGCATCTCTTCGCAGGCCGGGAATGGACCCTGAAACAAGTTCAGGGTGACGAGAGAGAGGGGAATTGGGTCGGGCCTTTTACCCCGCCGATGCTTCGTTCAGGCTGCTCTTGCCGCGCTTGACCATCAGCTTGTTGAGCGCATTGACATAGGCGCGCGCGCTGGCGACCATCGTGTCATAATGCGCGCCACGGCCACGCACCGTGCGGCCATCTTCCGACAACAGCACCGACACTTCCGCCTGTGCATCGGTGCCGCCGGTCACGGCATGGACTTCATAACGTTCCAACACCGATTGATCATGCGGCACGATCATGCGGATGGCGTTGAACAATGCATCGACCGGGCCATTGCCCTTGCTGGTGACGGTCGTTTCCTTGCCATCGACTTCCAAGGTCAGGATCGCGCGCTGCGGGCCGTTGGAGCCGCAATACACTTCGACTTCCTTGACCTGAATGACATCATGGCCGCGCAGGACTTCATCATCGACCAACGCGATAATGTCTTCATCGTACACGGCCTTTTTGGCATCGGCCAAGGCCTTGAACCGGACAAAGGCGTCCTGAAATTCATTGTCGCCCAGACGGAAGCCCAGTTCCTCCAGCTTCTGACGGAAGGCGGCACGGCCCGAATGCTTGCCCATGACCAGATTGGAGGCGTTCAAGCCGACCGATTCCGGAGTCATGATTTCATAGGTGCTCGCATCCTTGATCATGCCATCTTGATGGATGCCGCTTTCGTGCGCGAAGGCATTGGCGCCGACAATCGCCTTGTTCGGCTGGACTTGAAAGCCGGTGATGCCGGAAATCAGGCGGCTGGCGCGGGTGATTTCGGTGGTGACCGCATTGGTGCGGAACGGCATCACATCATGACGCACCTTCAGCGCCATGACGATTTCTTCAATCGCCGCATTGCCTGCGCGTTCGCCGATGCCGTTGATGGTCGATTCCACCTGACGCGCCCCGGCCATGACGGCGGCGAGCGTATTAGCAACGGCCAGCCCCAGATCATTGTGGCAATGGGTCGAAAAGATCGCCTGATCGGCATTCGGCACGCGGTTCAATACATCGCGGAACATCGCGCCATAGGTTTCCGGCGTGGCATAGCCGACCGTATCCGGCAGGTTGATGGTGCGCGCGCCCGATTTGATCGCGATTTCCACTGCGCGACACAGGAAATCCGGGTCGGAGCGGGTCGCATCTTCCGCCGACCATTCGACATCCGGGCACAAGGACGTGGCCAGCGAGACGCTCTGTTCAATCGCGGCCAGCACTTCTTCCGGCGTCTTGTTCAGCTTGACGCGCATGTGCAGCGGGCTGGTCGCGATGAAAGTGTGGATGCGCGGGAATTTGGCGTGCTTCACTGCTGCCCATGCGCGTTCGATATCGGCGGTGGCGGCGCGGGCCAAGCTGGCGACGGTGGCGCTTTCACATTGTTTCGCCACTTGCGACACGGCTTCGAAATCGCCTTCCGAGGCGATAGCAAAACCAGCTTCGATAATGTCGACGCCCAATGATTCGAGCTGAGCCGCCACGCGCAGTTTTTCTTCCAGATTCATGGAACAGCCGGGCGATTGTTCGCCATCGCGCAGGGTGGTGTCGAAAATTTTGACGGTATCGCTCACGTTCTTGATCCTTGATGCACCGGCCATCTGCGGGCCGGTCGATATCTCGATGACAGGCTATAGGCCTGAACGGTAAAAGGATAAACCCTTAGGCGGGAAGTGCCACAGGCGGCGCAGGGCGCGGCCGAGCGAAAACACACGCCTAAGGGCGTGTAAGTCGTAGTAGAAGCAGGGCGCGAATAGCGTGCATAGGCAATGTTATTGCCGAATCGCGCGCAAATGTCCAGCCAAACCCCATCACATCCCTTTTCAGGATATCACAGGGCGGCGAGCACGCTTTCAAACAGGCGACGACCGTCATTGCCACCATGGGCCGGTTCGATCATCCGTTCTGGATGCGGCATCATGCCCAGCACATTACGCTTTTCGCTCAGAATTCCAGCGATGTCACGGGCTGCGCCATTGATCGGGGTCGTGTAGCGGAACGCCACCCGGCCTTCGCCTTCAAGCCGGTCCAGCGTATCGGCATCGGCGTTGAAATTGCCATCATGATGGGCAACCGGGAAATTGACCTGCTCACCAGCCTGATAGAGCCGGGTGAAATCGGAATTATTGTTGGCAACCGTCAGCGATACATCGCGGCAGATGAAGTTCATCGTCGCATTGCGCATCAACGCGCCGGGCAGCATGCCCGCCTCGGTAAGCACCTGAAAACCATTGCACACGCCCAACACGCGCACGCCACGGTCGGCAGCGGCCTTAACGGCGGTGATGATCGGGCTGCGGGCCGAAATCGCGCCGCAGCGCAGATAATCGCCATAAGAAAAGCCGCCGGGTAACGCGATGAAATCGACGCCTTCTGGCAGTTCGCTCTCGCGATGCCAGATCATGGCCGGGGCCTTGCCGGTCACTTGTTCAAGCGCGACGGCCATATCGCGGTCGCAATTGGAACCGGGGAAGACGATGACTGCGGTTTTCATGGCGTTTTGGTCCGTCAGCCGGCGACTGGTTCGATGCGGAAATTCTCGATCACGGTATTGGCGAGCAATTGCTGGCACATCCGTTCGATATCGGCGGTGGTCACGCTGTCATCGAGGTCAAGCTCGATCAGCTTGCCCGCGCGCACGTCATTGACGCCGCCAAAACCAAGACCCTCCAGTGCGTGGTGGATGGCCTTGCCCTGTGGGTCAAGCACCCCGTTTTTCAACGTCACATAGATCCGCGTTTTCATGCATTCGTCCCGGTTGCTGCGTGGCTGTGTGTGGATGTGCTCCCTATGGCGATGCTTGTTCGATCATGCAAGGATTCACACATCATTAGCGATAAATATGGCATAAGCGAATGAGTCGGTCCGATGTTCGGGCGTTCGCCGACGGGGAGTTGAGTACATGTTTGGCATTGCGTTTATTATTTTTGTCGCCCTTTTCGGCTATGGGGACGAAGTGTTCGGTTGGTACGATAATACCGAAGGTTATATCCGTATCGCCCTTGGGATCAGCTTTGTTCTTGGCGCGATCTGCGGATATACCGGGCGCTCAGGGCAATAGCCCAAAACGCCCTGATCCCTCGATAAAAGCATATCTTCGTCTTGATGCAAAAAAGAGCTGATCGGATGGCGGGGACCAAAGCCCGCATTCGATCAAGGCAGATTGCTGTCCGCCTCTTTCTTGGCCTTTTGCTCTTCGCGCGCCTGACGCATCATTTCAGCATAGCAGCCGGTCCAGCCACCGGCACCGGTGGGTGAGCAGCTATTGGTACCGGTGCGGCCGACATATTCAATCGACCGCGCGCGCTCTGCCCAGCTCTGCGCATCAGGAGTCCGCTTTGATTCGCGCAACGCCTGCGGGATGCGATAGCGCTCCGATTCGGGTTTGCGCGCGCAGACCACAATATCACCGCCCGTGCTGGCGGGGCAGGGATCGTCGCCATAGACGATCAGCATCTGGTCTTTTTGCTGCGCGGCGACCGGAACGGGCGCAAGCGCGATTGCCAATGGTGCCGCGATAAGACCGAGGGTCGTAAAAATGATCGGGCGCATGGCAGATCTCCTGAGTCTAAAATGAGAATGATGATGACATCATATCCGCTTGGACATGGCAATGGCGAAGCGGCAGCCAAGGCGGATCGCCCCCGCCAAAAGAGGATAGGCCGGGGCCTGTTCGGCGCCCGCGGCCAGGGCGGTAGCGCGATGTTCGACCTCTTCGGCCTGAAATTCGGCAATCATCGCGCGTAATTCGGGATCGGCCTCGCTGGGCGGTGCGGCGTCCAGTTCGCGCAATTGTTCGGCATAATGCGCGTCGATTTCGGTTTCGATGGCGGCGGTGCAGGCCATCGCCGCTTTTGGCCCGATCAGGGCAGTCGCCGCGCCAAGGGCAAAGCCGGCCACATCCCAAAAGGGTTGAAGCAAGGTCGGGCGCACCCCGCGTGTCGCCAATAATTTATCGAACAAGCGGCGGTGGCGTTCTTCCTGTGCGGCCATGTGGGCGATAGAACCGCTGATCGCATGGTCGGTGCCAAGCACTGCCATCTGGCCCGCATAGATACGGGTTGCACCATATTCGCCCGCCTGATCGACGCGGATCATCTGGCTGCGATCCATCTTGCTTTCATCCGTGCTCATGCCCGACCTTTCCGTGCCAGCAGGGCGAGGACCATCAGCCCTGCGGGGATAGAGATCAGCGCATTAAACCCTGCAAGGGAAATGCCGAACAATGTCCATTGCGGCTGGTCGCATCGGATCAAGGGCGTGGCCATGATGTCGGCCAGCACGTCCTGCGCCGATCCGGCGGCACTCGTGACAGAGCAGGAGGTCAAGCCCTCCCACCAGCGATATTCGACCCCGGCATGAAAAACGCCGATCAGGCCGGAGGTGATAATCGCCAGACCCGCGAATGCGACAAGGAATGAGCGCAATCCGCGCCCCGGCAGGATGAAGGCGAGGGCCGCGAGCGCGATGGCCGCATAATGGGGCCAGCGCTGCCAATGGCACATTTCGCACGGATACAGCCCGCCGATATATTGCGAGCCAAGCGCCCCTGCCATCAATGCGGCAGGCACGATGAGCGCGAGCAGCCGAGCGGGTGCAAGGCCCTGCATCTTAGCGTGAACCACGGCTCTTGCTGCCCGCATTGGCAGCTATTTTGGCCGTGGCCGTCTTGTTGATTGCGCGCACAGCGTAGTCGAGTTGGAAGTCCTTGATGCCCTTCTTTTCAAGCTCTACCGCCGTCGCGGTGAAGCGCGGGTCGTCCTTGTTGTCGTCTTCCAACACGCTGTTATCGACCTTGGCCTCGTTGATCAGGTGGCGGCGCAAATCTGCCTCGCGGAAGCTCGGGCGCGATTTATAATCCGGGTCGGAAAGCTGCGGCACATTGATGTCCGGCTCGATCCCGCCTTCCTGCACCGAACGGCCCGATGGCGTGTAATAACGCGCGGTCGTCAGGCGGAGCGCGGTATCTTCCGACAATTGCAGCAGGGTCTGAACCGAGCCTTTACCAAAGCTGCGGGTTCCCATCACGATGGCGCGGCGATGATCCTGCAATGCACCCGCCACGATTTCGGAGGCCGAGGCGGAGCCGGAATCGACCAGCACGATGATCGGCTTGCCCTTCGCATAATCGCCGGGCTTGGCATAATAACGCTCAATATCTGATTTGCGACGGCCCCGCTGCGACACGACCTCGCCACGTTCAAGGAACGCGTCCGAGACTTCAATCGCCTGATCGAGCAGCCCGCCGGGGTTGGAGCGCAGGTCGACAATATAGCCGACAACCTTGCCCGCGGTCGCCTTTTCAATCGCGACCATCGCGGCGCGCACGCCTTCGCCGGTGTTCTTGCTGAAGCTATTGATATTGACGACGCCGACCTGATCCTTGATTTCCCATTTAACCGGCTTGAGGGTGATGATCTCGCGCGTCACTTCGACGTCGAACGGTTTGTCGCGACCCGGGCGAACGATGGTGAGCTTGATAGAGGTGCCCGGTTTGCCGCGCATTTTCTGCACTGCTTCATCGAGCGTGCCGCCATAGATCAGCACGCCATCCAGATGGGTGACGAAATCGCCCGCTTTGACGCCTGCGCGGTCCGCAGGCGAATCTTCGGTCGGTGCGACAACTTTGACGGCCCCGTCTTCCATCCCGACGGTCAGGCCAAGTCCGCCATATTCGCCATCGGTCTGGGTTCGCATATTCTGGAAATCGCGGGCGTCGAGGAACGAGCTATGCGGATCGAGCGCGGCGAGCATGCCGTCAATCGCGCCCTTTATCAGCACCTTGTCATCGACCTGTTCGACATATTCGGTGCGAATACGCTCAAATACGCTCATGAATTGGTCGAGTTCGCGATAGCTGTCGACATCCACCGCCGCCATCGACGCATTGGCCGCCGGAATCAGCGCCATAGCGCCAGCGAACAGGAGGAACTTGCGGGAGACTTTCATGCGCAATCGGCTTTCACAAGATACTGGTTACCAACATGATATATGTAGATAACGTGGGTAATGTTGATTTGAAACGGACTCTAGCCGAGTTTCACGGGCCGACCAAGTGGAAGTGTGAGGGATTTCGTGCACGGAGGCGATGGGGATAAGCAGCTTGCAATGGCTGCATATTCCCCCATGCTGAAGGCATAAGGATTGGAGCGCCGGTAAGATGCGGATTGCGTCGTTCAATGTCCAGAATTTGCGACTGCGTCAGCGTGGTGGCGATTGGCGGCTGGATGGCGCGCGCGATAGCGATACCGTCAGCGATAATACGATTGTGGCCAAGAAGCTGGATGGCACGGACCGACGGTTGACGGCGGATGTGCTGCGCGATGCCGATGCGGATGTGGTGGCATTACAAGAAGTGTTCGATCAGGCGACGCTCGATTATTTTCACGATCATATGTTGTTGCCGGAAGGGGTGGCGCCCTATCCCTATCGCATCTGCCTGCCGGGCAATGACGGGCGCGGGCTGGATGTCGCGGTGATGAGCCGTCTGCCGATGACAGAGGTCGTCAGCCATGCGGCGCTGACCCCGTTTGACCTTGGCTTGTCGGTGGAACCGCACCCGGGCCTTGGCATCGCGCCCGACCGCCCGATATTCAGGCGCGATTGCTTAATGGTGACGGTCGGTCGGCTGACCTTGTTCCTCTGCCATTTCAAAGCGCCCTATCCGGATGAAGAGGGGGCATGGATCATCCGACGGCTGGAGGCGCAGGCGGTGCGGCAGTTGATCGAGCGGCGTTTTGCCGATGACGCGAACGCCTATTGGATGTTGATCGGCGATCTGAATGAACCGGCCATCTCGCCTATGGGAAAAGAGCGGGCGATTGCGCCGCTGATCGGTGATTTTTCGGTCGATTTGCTGGCGCGATTACCTGCGGATGATCGCTGGACCTATTTTGATCGCTGGAGCGGACTATATTCCCGGCCCGATGCGGTACTGGCATCCCCCGCATTGGCACGGGATTGGCCGGGGGCCTGCCCAAAGATCCTGCGCGAGGGATTGGGGCGCGAGGTCGGGGCCGGGGCCGGGGCGCGGCTGCAAGAGGTGGGTGAGCATCGCCCGCATGCGAGCGATCATGCGGCGATTTTGATCGATTTTCCTGAACTTTGATCGTTGCGGTGAATAAGATAGCATCGCGGCTGTATTCTCGCTGATGTCTGCCGTGATTTCCGAGCCGGTAAATGTTCCATTTCCCTCGAAATCACTCTAAAGGGGCGGCATGCTCCGTTTGACAGATTTGAAACTGCCGCTCGATCACCCGAAAGAGGCGCTGGCCGGTGCGATTTGCACCAGACTTGGCGTGTCTGCCGATGAGGTGACGGGCTTTAATATTGTGCGCCGTGGCAATGATGCGCGCAAGAAATCCGCGATCCAGATGGTCTATGCCGTGGATGTCGCGTTGACGAATGAGGCGGCGGTGCTCGCCCGTCTGGCCGATGATCCGCATGTCCGGCCCACGCCCGATACCGCCTATCGCTTCGTCACCAAGGCACCCGCCGATTATAAGGCCCTACGTCCGGTCGTGATCGGGGCGGGGCCGTGCGGGTTGCTCGCGGCGTTGGTGTTGGCGCAGATGGGCTTTCGTCCGATCATTATCGAACGCGGCAAGGCGGTGCGCGAACGGACCAAGGACACTTGGGGCCTATGGCGGCGCGGCGTGCTTGACCCGGAATCCAACGTCCAGTTCGGCGAAGGCGGCGCAGGCACGTTTTCGGATGGCAAGCTCTATAGCCGGATCAAGGACCCGCGCCATTTGGGGCGCAAGGTGCTGACCGAGTTCGTCAAGGCCGGTGCGCCTGCTGAAATCCTGACCGAAGCCCATCCCCATATCGGCACGTTCCGGCTGGTGACGATGGTGATGAGCATCCGCGAAACGATTGAGGCGCTGGGCGGCGAATATCGCTTTCAGACGCGGGTCGATGATGTCGACATTGCGGTTGCCGCAGATGGCACGCGCAAGATGCAGGGGCTGAAACTCAGCACCGGCGAATATCTGCCCGCCGAACAGGTGATCCTCGCCGTTGGCCATAGCGCGCGCGACACGTTCCAGATGCTTCATGATCGCGGCGTCTATGTGGAGGCCAAGCCCTTTGCGGTGGGTGTGCGGATCGAACATCCGCAATCATGGATCGACAAGGCGCGTTATGGTGCCTCTGCCGGTCATCCCGATCTGGGGGCGGCGGCCTATAGCCTGTCGCACAAGGCCAGCAATGGCCGCACGGTCTATAGCTTTTGCATGTGTCCGGGCGGCACGGTCGTTGCGGCCACGTCCGAAGAAGGGCGCGTTGTCACCAATGGCATGAGCCAATATTCGCGGGCCGAACGCAATGCCAATTCCGGCCTTGTCGTCGATATCGATCCGATGCGCGATTATCCGGGCGGGCCGATGGCGGGCATCGCGTTTCAGCGCCATTGGGAATCGCTCGCTTATGTGGCCGGTGGATCGACCTATGCCGCGCCGGGGCAGCGGCTGGGCGATTTCCTCGCGGGCCGGGCGTCGACCGCATTGGGGAGCGTGATCCCGTCTTATCGCCCGAATGTGTATCCGACCGATCTGAAGCAATGCCTGCCCGATTTCGTGGTGGAGGCGATCCGCGAGGCCTTGCCGGTCTTTGGGCGGCAGTTGCCGGGCTATGACCATCCTGATGTCGTGCTGACGGGCGTGGAGACGCGCACATCGTCGCCGGTGCGCTTTACGCGCGGCAAGGACTGCCAGAGCCTGAACACCATCGGGCTATATCCGGCAGGCGAGGGCGCGGGCTATGCGGGCGGGATTCTCTCGGCGGCAGTCGATGGCATCCGCGTGGCGGAGACGCTGGCGCTCAAATTGGTGCCGCAACAGGGCTGATTTGGCGCCGGGGCCTCAACCCCGAGCATGTTTGCGGGCCAGCGCAATGCCCGCCAGATTTTGCGACCGCCCGACATGGCGCAGTGTCAATCGGGTGAACTGGCTGGCCAGATTGTTGAACGCAGCCAGATGGATTTTCAGCACAGACGTGCGGCATTTCCACTGGCCCTTGGCCTGTTGGATGACCAACATGGAATCACCCACTAGGTCGAGATCATCCGCACCCAGCGTGATGGCGATTTCAAGGGCGTAGAGCAGTGCCAGCCACTCCGCATCATTGTTGGTGCCGGTGCCGATGTCATGGCGCTCATAGACCTGCCCACGCGCCACCACGGCGATTTCCATCGGGCCGGGATTGGGGCGACAGCCGCCATCGAAGAATAATCTCAGCCGTTGGCGATGCTCAGTCATGGGTGCGGGTGCCTTATCAAAGGGCTGCAATGAAGCTATCAAAACACCATATATAGCATGAATTCTATGAAAATAGATTGATAATTATTGAATTCAATGCCTACTTAATTTTTATAGAAAGTGAATTGTAGGTTTTTCGCTGCCTATTTCAAATTGAATTTTCTTAATTGGAATATTTAGGCGCGTACAAAATAATTGAGCATATTCTAAATTTTCATTGCTAACGCGCTGTCCGACGATAATGGTACTTGGTGGTGGCATGTCATGGTTGCGGTTTGCATTGCTGGGGCCGGAGGGGTGTACAATTCGCCATTCCTGTTCATATTCCCATTCGATTTTTTTCATCAAACAAACGTAGATGCCAAAATAATTGTTAAAATTTGGCCTGAGTTTCGACAGATAGCGGCTGATATCGCGCAGTCTCTTACGGTAAAAAACCGGAAAACAAAGTCTCCTCCGCAAATTGTTATAAGCTATTTTTTCAAAATTATATTCGATGCAAAATCCAGTATGTGACGCCGCATAATGCGCCCACATCAGTTGAGATGTAGGGTCAGCTGAGAGGGACAGAACGCTGAAACCGTTTTGAAGGAGATCTGACATTTGTTGAACAGCATCGGTGTTCATTTCCTGCTTTAATAGGGAAATAAAATTTTGGGCAGCTTCGCGCATGTCGCATGGTAACTGTGCAATCAAAGGCGCGTAAACATTGCTTTCCCACTCCGATAAATTAATTGGATTTGTGATTTCTGGAGGGTGCCACGTGCCTCCTGACTGTTCGATTTGCCGAATGTGTGCAATGTCAGCCAAGCATTCCTCAGCACTCTGTCGTTGGACAGGGAGGTGGTTGTGGTTGAATTTTGCCGTTGTATCTAAGGGGTCGTTGAAATTATTTGGACTGGAGAACCATAGTTTGCCTTGTTCCAGCCCGGTTATATGGTGCGAATTTGAAAAATCACGATACTTGTATAGCTTGTTAGGAATGTGTGGATTTTTGGCGCTGAAGCCAGTCTCAATTTTTCTCTGCTGCCCCGAGTAAGGAAACAGGCATTTGATCATCTCTTTATGCCATGTTTGTAAAGCCATCGGATTTGGGTTCATGTGCTTGGCGTCCTATACAGCGCATTGATAAAATATTATTATTATCAAATTCTTGGCAGGTGGCGTCCGCTGTCTGGAGGCTGTGTTCTTCATGGTTTATCGTAAATGTCACCATGCTAGATAATCCACGGACATAGACTTAGGCGTCAATAGACGCCAAATTTATGGCTGAAGGGATTTGAGGTTGTGTTAGTTTCACCAGCCAGATCGCTTGCCCTCTTGCATCCCGCAGATGGGCAAAGCGTTGAAATGGTGACCCCTACGGGAATCGAACCCGTGTTTCAGCCGTGAAAGGGCCGCGTCCTAGACCGCTAGACGAAGGGGCCACATCGCTGTGGTGAAGGGGCCTTTACGGGGTGACTCAGGAGTGGTCAACCCCCGCAAAGGCGATTTTTGATTTAGCTGTGGATCAATCTGCAAAAGCCGCATCGTCGATATGCATTTCTGCGGCCGGACGGCTGCCCCAATCGTCCTTCTTGATACGTCCCGCCAGCCACAAGCGACGGTCGCGCGGCAGGGCCAACAGGGTCTGGCCAAGTTCCTGATCCGCCAGACGGAAGCCCATTGCCTTGAACGACCCGCCATCGTCGCCGCTGACGATCATCCGGAGATGGTTCTGCCCGACAATATCCGCCTTCACGATCCGGACCGGCCCGGTAACGATGCGCGGCGCGGGCCAGCCCATGCCAAATGGTCCGGCGGCCTCCAATTGTTCGGCGAGGCCGGGATTGATTCCGCGCGGCGCGGTGATGGTGTCGACCAAGAGCATCCGATCAAGGCTCGCCGCCGCGACATCGCCCGCCAAACGCTCATTGAGGAAATGGGTGAGGCCGTCGACCTGATCGGCGTTGATCGTGAGGCCCGCCGCCATCGCATGGCCGCCACCGCCGACCAACAGGCCGTGATCGCGGGCCGCCAGCACGGCAGCGCCGAGATCGACCCCGGTGATCGACCGGCCAGAGCCTTTGCCCACGCCGTCTTCATCAATGGCGATGACAATAGCGGGGCGGTTGAATTTTTCTTTCAGCCGCCCGGCGACAATGCCGATCACGCCGGGGTGCCAGCCTTGTCCTGTCGCGACGATGACCGGCATATTGGCCTGCGATACGCATGCCGCCTCGGCCTGTTCCTGCACCTGCGCCTCAATCGCGCGGCGTTCTTCGTTCAGCCGGTTCAGCTCTGCCGAAATTTCGCGGGCCTCATCTTCATCTTCGGTGATGAGCAGGCGGACGCCGAGATCCGATTTGCCGACACGCCCGCCCGCATTGATGCGCGGACCAAGGGCAAAGCCAAGATCGCTGCATTGCGGGGCGCGTTCGAGCCGTGCCGCCGACAACAAGGCGTTCAGGCCAATGTTGCGGCGATTGGCCATAACCTTCAACCCTTGCGCCACAAAGGCGCGGTTGAGGCCCTTCAACGCCGCGACATCGGCAACCGTGCCAAGCGCGACAATATCGAGCAGCGGCAGGATCGACGGTTCGGGCTGGCTGACAAAGCGCCCACGCCCACGCAATTCGCGCACTAAGGCTGCTGCCAGCAAAAAGGCGACCCCCACGGCGGCGAGATGGCCATGCAGCGCGGCCTCGGGATGTTCATCCAGCCGGTTCGGATTGACCAGCGCCAGCGCCTCTGGCAGCGCCGCCACGCATTGATGGTGATCGACGACCATGACATCCAGCCCGGCAGCCTTGGCCATGCCCAGCGCCTCAAATGCCTGTGCGCCGCAATCGACGGTGACGACCAGTTGCGCGCCCTGTTGGCCAAGCTCGACCAAAGCCTTGCCGGACGGGCCATAGCCTTCCAGCAAACGGTCGGGGATGTAATAGCCCGCCTGATTACCCAAGGCGCGCAACAGGCGGATCAGCACCGCCGCCGATGTCGCACCATCGACGTCATAATCGCCGAAAATGACCACGCGCTCATTGCGCTCGACTGCATCCGCCAGTCTTTTGGCGGCGGTCTCCATGTCTTGAAACAGCGACGGGTCGGGCATGAAATCGCGGATCGTCGGGTGGCGATGGCGGTCGAGATCATGTGGCGGGACACCTCTGCCCAGTAACAGGCTATCCAATAACTGGTCGGGGGTGCCGTCATTGGCCAGATAACGCCAGTGCCACGCTTGGCCTGTCATGGAGGTCGGGATCGATTGGATTTTTGGACGCATGAGACAAGCCTTATGCCGTCGCGGGGAGACTGTCCATTGCCTCTGCATGGCGGAGGATATAACGCCCGATAATCCCGCAGGAGGCACAGATGGACGCATTGGCACATTATATCGACGGGCAATGGGTGCAGAGCCAAGGCCGCAGCCAAGACATCGTCAATCCGTCCACGCGCACGGTGATTGGACGGGTCGCGCTTGGCACCGTGGAAGAGGGTGAGGCGGCTATCATGGCGGCGCGGCGGGCCTTCCCCGCATGGTCCGCGACCAGTGTCGACACGCGCCTTGGCTATTTGCGGGCGATTCATGATGCGCTGGTGGCGCGCAATGCGGAAATGGCGGACCTTATTTCATTGGAAATGGGCGCGCCGCGCTGGCTCGCGCATGAGGCGCAGGCTCCGTCCGGTGCGCAGCAGTTTCGTGAAACGATCAAGGCGGCAGAAAACTATCAGTTCGAATATGCGATGGGCCGCACGCTTATCCGCCGCGAAGCGATGGGCGTCTGTGCCTTGATTACACCTTGGAATTGGCCACTCAATCAGGTGGCGGCCAAGGTCGCCCCGGCATTGGCGGCGGGGTGTTGTATGGTGCTGAAACCGAGCGAATTGGCCCCGCTCGATGCCTATTTGTTCGCGCAGATCGTGGATGAGGCGGGGGTGCCGCCGGGGGTGTTCAACCTTGTGTTTGGCGATGGCGCGACTTTGGGCGATGCGCTGACCAATCACAACCAAGTGGACATGGTCTCCTTCACCGGATCGACCCGTGCAGGCATGGCGATTGCGACTAATGCCGCGCGAACGATCAAACGGGTGGCGCTCGAACTGGGCGGGAAATCGGCCAATATCATCCTGCCCGATGCCGATCTGGCGGTTGCCATTCCATCCAGCATCACGACCTGCATGAACAATAGCGGGCAAAGCTGCATCGCAGCGACAAGGTTGTTGGTGCCGAGAACTCGTTATGACGAGGTGAAGGCGCTCGCCAAGCAGGTGGCAGAGGCGATGACGCTCGGTCCGCCCATTAGCAATGCGGAGATAGGGCCGATTGCCAATGAGGCGCAATATCGACGCGTGCTGGATCATATCGCCCGGGCCAAGGCGGATGGGGCGGAATTGATTGCGGGTGGGGGCGATTGCCCGGCGGCGCTTGCGCCGGGGCTGTTCGTGCCGGTCACGATCTTTGGGCAGGTCACGCCCGATATGTCGATTGCGCAAGACGAAATCTTCGGCCCGGTGCTGGCGATCATGCCCTATGACACGGTCGAGCAGGCCATTCGCATCGCCAATGACACGCCCTATGGCCTTTCGGGGCAGGTATGGGGCAAGGATCATGCGGCGGCGCTGGAGGTGGCTAAGCGGCTACGCACGGGCATGGTGCATGTGAACGGTGCGCCGCTCGATCCTGCAGCCCCCTTTGGCGGGTATAAAATGTCTGGCCTTGGTCGCGAATGGGGCGTGCAAGGGCTGGAGGAATTTCTGGAGGTCAAATCGGTCGCTGGCGGCGCCTAAGCCTGAGCCCCTAGGCCGGTTCGAAACTATCCGCCCGCGCTATGCGCCATTGATCGGCATAATATTCAAAACGGCAATCGCCGGTCAGCAATTCACCGGGGGAGAGATAATCGAACACCCGGTCGAAAGTGCGAATTTCGGTCGGGCTGATCCGGCGGGCGAGGTGTTGCGGGCGGATCTTGGCCGGATGGTCCAGCCCCGCCGCCGCCAGCAATTCCGCCAGCACATGCAAATTGCGATCATGATACGCGCGAACGCGTTCGGCCTTGTCCTTTACTACCAATGCGCGTTGTCGGCCTGCATCCTGCGTCGCCACCCCGGATGGGCAGCTATTGTTGTGGCAAGACAGCGACTGGATGCAGCCCAAGGCAAACATATAGCCGCGCGCCGCATTGACCCAATCCGCGCCCAACGCCAATGCGCGGGCGATGTCGAACGCGCTGATGATCCGGCCCGCCGCGCCGATCTTCACCTTGTCGCGCAAGCCTGCGCCAACAAGGCTGTTATGGACGAATAGCAGCCCCTCGCGCATCGGCGTGCCGATATGGTCGCTGAATTCCGCCGGAGCCGCCCCGGTGCCGCCTTCGCCGCCATCGACGACGACGAAATCTGGCACGATCCCACTTTGGAGCATCGCCTTGACGATGGCCATGAATTCCCAGCCATGGCCGATGCACAGCTTGAACCCAACCGGCTTTCCGCCCGATAAGCGGCGCAATTCGGCGATAAAGGCCAGCATCTCCAATGGCGTGGAAAAGGCCGAATGGTTGGGGGGCGAGATGCAATCCCGGCCCATCGGCACGCCACGGGTTATCGCGATTTCAGCCGTCAATTTCCGCGCGGGCAAGATGCCGCCATGGCCGGGCTTTGCGCCTTGGCTCAGCTTGACCTCGATCATCCGGACCTGCGGGGAGCTGGCTTGCAGTGCGAATTTTTCGGGATCGAACTGACCGTCCTCGGTGCGGCAGCCATAATAGCCGCTGGCAATCTGCCAGACGAGGTCGCCGCCAAATTCGCGGTGATAGGCGCTGATGCTGCCTTCGCCGGTATCATGGTAGAAATGGCCAAGCGCCGCGCCTTTATTGAGCGCGCGGATCGCATTGGGCGACAAGGCGCCGAAACTCATGGCCGAGATATTGAACACGCTCGCGGCATAGGGCTGGCTGCATTGGTCATTGCCGATCGTGATGCGAAAGCTGTCCGGGTCGGCAGGGGCATGGGCGCGCGCCGAATGCTGGATGAATTCATAGCCGGTGTCATAAACATCACTGAGCGTGCCGAACGGTTGGTCCGACGAAACGCCTTTGGCGCGGCGATAGACCATTGAACGCTGGGCGCGGGAAAAGGGGACGGGGGCGTTTTCGTCCTCGATCAGATATTGACGCAATTCAGGCCGCACCGTTTCCACCAGCCAGCGGACATGGCCGATCACCGGATAATTGCGCAGCACAGCATGTTCGGTCTGCAACATATCCCAGATGCCCAGCACGACCAGCATCCCGGCAAAGAGCGCAATCGCGATCCCCATCGGGCTATCGGCCCCAAGGCTAAGGCTCGCGATCAGCACAGCAATGCAGATGATGAAGCTGGTATAGCGGCCAAAAATCTGGCGGATCATGTCGAGTTGCCTTTCTCCCGATGGCCTGAAAACGGCAATCCGGCACTGCCATCATGCCTTATCGGTCCCGGCGGATGCAACTGTTCGCGATGCCGCTTCTTTTTTCATATTAAAATGTAATAATTTCAGTTTATTGTGATTATATTCTCGGATTTCTTCTCAAGAATGAAGCGGTGTTGCCGTTCGGGCAACGCAAGCTTGCAGTCATCGGAATCACCCGCCACATCTTAATAATGCATCTTAGTTTGTGCTGATAAATATCAGTCTTTGCAGTTTATTGCGGCGGCATCGATGGCGGATGCTGCGCCACGCAGGCGGTAGCTATCGGCAAAACCCTGTCCGGTGCTGGAGACCGCCTCCACGCTGATGCTGCGTCCAGACCGCATCGACTGGATGATCGCCAGATCTTGGCTGGCGCTCACCGCCCATGCATCCGATCCCCGTCCGGTCAGCGCGAAGCGGCGTTGATCGATGGTCGCGGTGATGCGGCTGCCGGGACGCAGGTTGAACCTTAGGCGGACATGCAATTGGCCATAGGTTTTCTGCGCGGGGTAAAAACCAACCGACACAAAGGGCTTCCATTCCCGTCCGGGCATCGCGCTTGTTGGCCTTGCAATGGCAAAGCATCGGGGCGGTGCCTCGTCGCGAAATGCGCCCCAGCTGTGATAAATGCCCAATGTCTCCCGCGCATGCGCCGCCTGCCCGCCGATCAGGGCGAGCGACAGGATGAAAATAGGGGCGGTGCCGCGCATGGCTTAAGGCTCTACCGTCGATGAGGGGGGTAATGCAATCGCTCTAGGCGAAGCGGGCGGTTTCCGGTAAGGCTTCCGCCCCATGGCGCAGGAACATCTCTATCTCGTTGACGGCTCGGGTTATATCTTCCGGGCTTATCACCGCCTCCCGCCGCTGACGAACCCGCGTGGCGAGCCGGTGAACGCGGTCTACGGCTTTACCACGATGATGTGGAAGCTGGTCGACGATCTGCACAAGGCCGATGGGCCGACCCATTTGGCGGTGATTTTCGATGCATCGGGCAAGAGCTTTCGCAACGAGATTTACGATCAATACAAGGCGCATCGTCCACCCGCGCCGGAAGATCTTGTCCCGCAATTTCCGTTGATCCGCGATGCGACCCGCGCCTTTTCGGTGCCGTGCATCGAACAAATCGGGGTGGAGGCGGATGACATCATCGCGTCTTATGCGCTCGCCGCCCATCAACGGGGATGGAAGGTCACGATCGTATCGAGCGACAAGGATCTGATGCAGCTGATCCAGCCGGGGATCGACCTGTATGATCCGATGAAGAATGTCCATCTCGGCCCGGAAGCGGTGATCGAGAAATTCGGTGTCGGGCCGGAACAGCTTGGCGATGTGCTGGCGCTGATGGGCGATAGCGCGGATAATGTCCCGGGCGTGCCGGGGATCGGGCCGAAAACGGCGTCCAAGCTGATCGCCGAATATGGCGATCTGGATAATGTGCTCGCATCCGCACCGACGATGAAAAAGTCCAAGATGCAGGAAAATCTGATTGCCCATGCCAATATGGCACGGCTGTCGCGGACGTTGGTGACGCTGAAGGGCGATTGCGACCTGCCCGATGCGATTGACGATATGGCGATCAAGGGCATTCCGCCGGAACCATTGCGGGCGTTTCTCGATCATCAGGGTTTCCGCACGCTGTTGGCCAAGGTCAAGGGCGGTTCGGGCGATGCGGGCCTTGCCGGCACGGTGCAAAATCGTTTCAGCACGAATGGCGAGACCTCCGCACCTGCGGTTGCCGCTGCGCCGGTAGTGGCAGCGCATGGCCCGGAAAGTTTCGATCACGACGCCTATGAGACCGTCGTCGATGTGGAAGCGCTCGACCGCTGGATTGCCGAGGCGACAGCCTTGGGCGTGGTCGCGGTCGATACCGAGACTGATGCGCTCGATTCCATCGCGGCGCGGCTGGTCGGGGTCAGCCTTGCGACCGGTCCCAATCGTGCATGCTATATTCCGCTTGGCCATGGCGGCGGCGATTTGCTGTCGGAAGTGCCGGTGCAAATCCCAATGCAAGCGGCCATCGCGCGGTTGAAGCCGTTGCTGGAAGATCCGGCGGTGCTGAAAATCGGGCAAAATCTGAAATATGATTTGAATGTGCTGGCGCGGCACGATGTCCATGTCGCGCCTTATGATGACACGATGGTATTGAGTTTCGACCTTGATGCCGGGCTGCACGGCCATGGCATGGATGAATTGTCGGTCGAACATTTCCAATATCAGCCGATTGCGTTCAAACAGGTCTGCGGCACGGGCAAGAGCCAGATTGGGTTCGACAAGGTCGATCTACGCGCCGCTACGCGCTATGCCGCCGAGGATGCGGATGTGACGTTGCGGCTGTGGCAGCGGCTGAAGCCGCGTCTCGCGCGTGAACATGTGACCCGCGTCTATGAAATGGTCGACCGGCCCTTGGTGGCGGCGGTGGCGGCGATTGAACGCCATGGTGTGAAGGTCGACCGCGAGGCATTGTCGCGGCTATCCACCGAATTCGCCCGCGAAATCACGGTGCTGGAGGGCGAAATTTTCGCGCTTGTCGGCGAACCCTTCACCATCGGCAGCCCCAAGCAACTTGGCGAGGTGCTGTTCGATAAAATGGGCCTGAAAGGTGGACGCAAGGGGAAGACCGGCGTCTATTCGACAGATGTGACCGAGCTGGAACGGCTTGCGGGCCAAGGGGTTGAGGTCGCGCGCAAGGTGCTCGATTGGCGGCAATTGTCGAAGCTGAAATCCACCTATACCGATGCGCTGCTGGCCCAGATCAATCCGGACAGCGGACGGGTCCATACCAGCTACAGCCTTGTCGGCGCACAGACCGGGCGGCTGTCATCGACCGAACCGAACCTCCAGAATATCCCGGTGCGCACCGCCATCGGGCGGCAAATCCGCACGGCGTTCATTGCCGAGCCGGGCCATGTCATTCTGGCTGCCGACTATAGCCAGATCGAGTTGCGGCTGGCCGCGCATATGGCGGATGTGCCGGCATTGAAGGCGGCCTTTGCTGCGGGCGAAGACATTCACGCGGCGACGGCGCGGGAATTATTCGGCGAGGTCAATCGCGACACGCGCGGGCGGGCGAAAACGATCAACTTCTCGATCCTTTATGGTATTTCGCGCTGGGGCCTTGCGGGGCGGCTGGAAACCTCGCCGGAAGAGGCGCAGGCGATGATCGACGCTTATCACGCACGTTTCCCCGGCATTTCGCGCTATATGGCGGAAACCATCGCACAGGCGAAAGAGAGCGGCTTCACCACCACCCTATTTGGCCGCAAATGCCATTTCCCCCGGTTGAGCAGCGCCAATGGCGCGGAACGCCAAGGATCGGAGCGCGCCGCGATCAACGCCCCGATCCAAGGGACCAGCGCGGACATCATCAAGCGGGCGATGGTCCGCATGGGACCGGCGCTTGAGGCGGCAGGGCTTGGCCATGTCCGGATGTTGATGCAGGTGCATGATGAACTGGTGTTCGAATTGCCAGAAGACGATGTCGAGGCCGCGAGTGCGATCATTCGCGATGTCATGGCCAATGCCGCCGCGCCTTTGGTGCAATTGAGCGTGCCGCTGGAAGTGCAGATCGGCCATGGTCCGAATTGGGATGCCGCGCATTGAGTGAGAACGGCGGCGATAAGGATATTCAGGCGCTCGCCAAGGGCGGGCGGACGAATGTCGTCGGCTTCGGCCTGCGTTTGGCGGCGCGTATTCCGTTCCTGTTTATCGCGGGCCGCTGGTATGGCGAGGAGGCGCTCGGGCGCTTTGCCTATGCGGTGCTGGTCGTCGAATTTGCGGCGCAATTGGCGACGTTGGGGCTGAAGCGCGGGCTGGCGGAACAGCTTTCCGCGGCCAAGCGCCACCCGGTCTGGGTGGTGTGGGATGCGTTGTTGCTGGGGACGCTCGCGTCGGCGCTGGCGGCAATCTTGCTCGCGTTTTTTCCACAGATCATGTTTCCCAATTCGCAGATCAACGGGTTGGAAGGACTGTTGCCCCTCACGATCTTTGCCTTGGCGGGATCGGATATTGCGCTGGCGGCGCTGGCCTATCGCCATGATGTCGCCTCGACCGTGCGAGCGCGGGCGGTGATCGAGCCTTGGGCGATCAGCATCGGGGCGTTTGTGTTCTCCTTTTACTCGCTGCGGGACGGATTGATCATGTCCTATGTGCTGTCGATGCTGGCAGCGCTTGTGGCATCGCTCTGGCCCTTTATCCGGGCCTATGGTCTGCCGCAGGGCTGGCGACCGCATCCCGGCGTGTTGTTTGCGACAGTGCGACGCAATGTGCCGCTGGCGGCGGCGGATGCGGTGGAATGGGCATCGCGGCGGATCGATATTGCGATTCTGGGCCTGTTCTTTTCGCCCGCGATCGTCGGTATCTATTATGTCGCGCAACAGGTCGCGAGCCTGCCGCAGAAGCTGAAAACCAGCTTTGATCCGATCCTTGGCCCGGTCATTACCCGCAATCTGAAAGACGGCAATCGCGCGGCGGTGGCCAAGCAGGTGTCGCAGGTCGGTTTCTGGATCATCGCCGCCCAGACTGGCATCGGTCTTGCGCTTGGCCTGCCTGGCGAGGCGGTGATGGGTCTGGTGGGCGCAAGTTTCGTGAGCGGCACCGGGGCGCTGGCGTTCCTGCTGGCGGCAGAGGCCGTCGCGGCGACGGCGGCGGTATCGGAAAGCGCGTTGGTCTATGTCGCACGGCATCTCAATCTGATGATCTCGCTGGCGATGATTACGGTGCAGGCGGTGTTGAGCGTCATTTTCATCCTGCTCCTGCGCGATGCCGGGTTCTCCATCGCGGCGCAGGCGGCGGGACCGGCGATTGCCTTGTGCGTCGCCCTTGGCCTTGCGTCGATCGCCAAGGCGCGGTTGCTGTCCCATTTGCTGGGTGCGCCGGTATCGGGCTGGCGCTGGGCGTTGGTCTGGGCAAGTGGCGCGGCGATACTGGTCGGCGGGGCATTCACCTTGTTGCCGAAGTCCTTTGAATGGGTGGAGCTGGCCATCGGCATTCCGGCGGTATTGGGCGTATACGGCCTGATTATCTGGCGGCGCGGCTTTGGCGCGGACGACCGGGCGTTATTCGCTAAAAAGGGCTGAAGCCCGGTTCTCTCCTGTATCAGGCGAAGCGATCAGGCAGATAGGGGCGGTGATCCACGCCCGCCACAAAATCGAGCGGCGCTTCATCCAGCAACATCGCGGCGGCAATGGCGGCGGCCGCGGGTGCGGTCTGAATACCGAAGCCCCCTTGGCCCGCGAACCAGAAAAAGCCCTTGGCCTTGGGGTCCGGGCCATAAACGGGCAGGCGATCCGGCGCAAAGCTGCGTAAACCCGCCCAACGGCGTTCAACCTTGATCACCCGCCAGTCGGTCGCGCGTTCCAGCCGGTCAATCGCGAGGGCCACATCCAGTTCATCCGGCGCGACATCGGATGGCGGCATCGGGGTTTCATCATGCGGCGACAGCCAGAGCCTTCCGTCCGCCTCTGGCTTGAAGTAAAAATTGCCAGCAAGGTCGATCACCAGCGGCATCTGTTCCGCTGCCGGTGTATCGAGCTGGACCTGCAATATCGTGCGCCGCAACGGCGAGATCGCAATGGGCAGCGCGCCCGCTAGGGCGGCGATGTCGCCCGCCCATGCGCCCGCCGCGTTGACGATGCGTTCGGCATGGAAAGTGCCTTGCGCGGTCTCGATCTCCCAGCCCCCCGCAACGGGGCGAAGCGCGGTGGCGCGCTGGCGGGTGAGGATTGTCGCGCCATCGCGTCTTGCCTTGGCCAGACAGGCCTGATGCAGGGCCGCCACGTCGATGTCGGTGCAGCTTGGCTCCAGCACCGCATGCGCCCATTCGGGCTTTAGGCGCGGGACCATCTGGTGGCAGGCAGCAGCATCGGGCTGTTCGAAGGCGATGCCGCTATGGGCAAAATCATTAAGAAACGCGGCGCGGTCGGCAAGCGCGGATTCATGGGCGATATGCAATGCGCCGCGTGGTCGCAGGAATGAGTGCGCGCCATAATCGGCGGGGGGCTGGTGCAGCCATGGGCCGGAGGCGGTCGTTAAAGGCTGGACGCCGGGGCCGCCATAGCTTTCGTTCCAGAAAGCGGCGGATCGCCCGGTCGCGTGATAGCCGGGCTGGTCTTCCTGCTCCAACACGACAACGGACATACGTCCGGCCAATGCCGCCGCGAGGCTGGCCCCCGCCATGCCCCCACCGATGATCGCCAATTCAAATTTCATGCGGGGCGCGGTGCCACATCGTCGAGAAAGGCGTCAATCGCGTTCATCGCCTGATCGCGATATTGATCGGCCTCTCGCAGCAATTCATGAAAGGCCCCATCAATCATCAGCGTGCGGGCATGGGCAAGGCGAATAGCCGCCGCCTGTGTCGCCCGATTGGCGACGAGCCGGTCGCTGCCTGCCATCATCATCAACAGCGGCGTATCGATGCGTTCCAGCATGCCGGGGCGATGGAGTATGGCCAAGGAACGAAACGCCGCGCGTAGCCAGCCCCAACTGGGCGGGCCGAGTTCCAAATTCGGCTGGCGGGCGATCCAGTCCTGTTCGTCCGCGTAACGATCCGCATCATGGGTCAGGAGCTGTGCGCGGTTCAGCCAAGGCATTAACGGGCGTTCGGCGCGCCGCCATGCGGCATGACGCGCAAGCCCCATATGGCATAAGGTCTCGGCAATCCGTGCTGCCCAGCTTTCCGGCAATGGGCCGGTCGGAAAACCGAGCATCGGCGCGGACATCGCAACGGCATCGACGCGAATGCGTTGTTCGGCCAAGGCGCGTAGCGTGATATGCCCACCCATGCTATGCGTCACCAGCACATAAGGCGGGGGTGAATTGCGCTGCCAATGGTCAATGATACGGGTGAGATCATCGACGAAAACGGCGTAATCGTCGATATGGCCGATACGCGGATTGGCGAGCAGCCTTCCCGAATCACCCTGACCGCGCCAGTCGAAACCGGATATATTCCAGCCAGATTGGTGCCATTGGTTGATGGCGCAGAGATATTTTTCGAAAAACTCGCCAAGGCCGGAGATGAACAACAGGCTGCCGCGAGGTGACCGAACTTCACCTGCCGCAGCGCCCGCAAGATAATTAATTGATTGATAATTAAATATCCGCACCGGCCAGCCATCCGCCATCGGCATGGAGGTAATGTCCATATCGTGCGGATGGGTGCGAAGGGCGATACGTTCTTCTGCCATAGTGCTGGTTAGCCATTATTAACTCTCAGCGTCTAGTGGCTGATTTATGGCGTTTAATATTCCTCTGATTCTTTCGGTGTTTCCGATCCTGATTCTGCTGTGCGCAGCATATGGGGATTTGCGGTCGCGGACCATCGAACATTGGATTGTGATTGCATTGGCGGTCACGGCCCCGTTGTTTTGGTGGTCTTTGCAGCTACGGATTTTGCCGGATTATGCATGGGGGGCGCATCCTTGGCTGCAATTTGCATCCTTGTTCGATCCGCCCTCGGTCGTGATGATTGTCGCGCTCGCTTTCGTGATTTTGTTCTTGTTCATGCTGTTCTTTGTGATCGGCTGGATGGGCGGCGGCGATGTCAAGTTGCTGGCAACACTCGCTTTGTGGCTGATGCCTTGGGAGTTGCCACGGTTGCTGGTGATCGAGGCGATTGCCGGGGTCGTCGTGACGATTGCTGCGGCCTTATACCATCATGGCACCCACAAACCGGGCAAAACCGAGGTGCCGCGCGGCATCGCCATCGCGTTCGCGGGCATTTGGATAATCGTTGAACGTTATTTTAACCAATTTGGATGAAACTGCATTTGGGTCGGTATGATCCGGCAGGAGGCTGAAGTCGTCATGGATGTGAAGAAGATAGCATTGTTGGTCGGGGCGCTGGTCGTGGCGGCGATCACGGCGCTCATGGCCAAGAGCATGTTTTCGGAACGTGGTGCTGCGGCGCCTCAGGCCGTAGCGGCCATTGCGGAAACCAGTCCCAAGATTCTTGTGGCGACCCGGCCATTGCCGGTCGGGACGATCATCACGGCGGATGCGTTCCGTTTTCAGCCCTGGCCCAAGGAATTGATCCAGTCGGCCTATTTTCTGGAAGGCACCGCCGATCTGGCGTCGCTGACAGGCACTGTCGTCCGCCATGCGGTGACGGCAGGCGAGCCGGTGACGCAGGGCGCATTGGTCAAGCCGGGCGATCGCGGCTTTATGGCGGCGGCGCTGGGCACCGGGATGCGCGCGATCACGGTACCGGTTTCGATCCAATCGGGCGTGGCAGGTTTTATTTTCCCCGGTGACAGGGTCGATCTGGTGCTGACCCAAGAGGTCGCCGGTGGTGGCGATGGGCCGCCTCTCAAGGCGGCGGAAACGATTATCAGCAATTTGCGCGTGCTTGCGACCGACCAGCGCACCAACAGCGTCAACGCCGATGGTAAAACCGAGGTCAAGCCATTTGCCAGCGTCACGCTGGAAGTGACGCAGCGCATCGCGGAAAAAATCGCCGTGGCGCAGACGATTGGCGAGCTGACATTGTCGCTGCGTTCCATTGCCGACAATGCGGCGGAACTGGAACAGGCGATCGCATCGGGCGCGGTGAATTTGCCGGAAGGCACGGACGGAAAGACCGAGCGTGCGGTGATGACATCGCTGATGTCACGTCCGCGCGACACGAGCACGAGCGCGATGACGGGCGGCGAAGTGTCTCGTTATCAGCGCCGCACGGTGCCGGGCAAGGCGTCTGCCGCCATGTCGGCTCGGACAGAACAACCAAGCATGATGCCGATAGCCAGCCGACCGATCAGCTTCACTGACGGGTCTGGTTCGGGGGGATCGGTCGTGCGGATCGCGCGTGGCAACACCGTCAGTCCAACGCCAGTTGGGGGAAATTGAGATGATGCGTAAAATGACGATTTTGGATCGCGGGATGAGCGCCATCGTCGCGGCGACGATGGCCACCGGCATGGCATTGACGGTCCATGCAGCCCCAGCCAACGCTGCCGGCACGACGAGCAGCGCACGTGAACTGATAACGCTTGCTATTGGCCGTGGCCAGATGGTGCGCCTGTCGGGCACCATGTCCGACCTGTTCGTTGCCGACGCTCAGGTGGCCGATGTGCAGGCGCCTTCCACCCATGAATTGTTCGTATTCGGCAAGTCGGCGGGTGAAACGACCATCTATGCCACCGATGCGAGCGGCAATGTGCTCTATTCGGCGCAGGTCCGGGTTGGCGAGAATTTCGACTCTGTTACCTCGATGCTGCGGACAGCCATGCCGGAAGCGAAGATTCAGGTGGCGACCATGAACAAGACGGTCTTGTTGACCGGCACGGTCGCGGCGCCTGAAGATGTGGGCGAGGCGCAACGTCTGGCGCAGGCCTATGTCGGCGACGGCATCAAGATTATTTCGCGGCTGAAGACCGCGACGCCATTGCAGGTCAATTTGCAGGTGCGCATCGCCGAAGTCAGCCGTGAATTCAGCAAAAAGATCGGCGTCAACCTGACGTCGCTCGATAACACCGGGGGCTTTTTGTTCGGCATCGGTCAGGGTCGGGAGATCGGCACGATCGAAGCGAGCGCCGCCGGGACGTCCTATAAATTTTCGAAACTGCTCACCGCTGGCGCGACGACTTTGGGTGGTGCGGGCAAGGTGCTCGGGATGAATTTGATGGGCGCGCTCGATCTTGGTGAAAAGGATGGGACGGTCACGACGCTCGCCAATCCTAATTTGACCGCATTATCGGGTGAAACCGCCAGCTTCCTTGCCGGTGGCGAATTTCCGATTTTGGTCGCGCAGGGGCAGGGCTCCGTCTCGATCGAATATAAATCCTATGGCGTCAGTCTCGCGTTTACGCCGGTGGTGTTGACGGATGGTCGCATTTCGATGCGCGTCCGTCCGGAAGTGTCGCAATTGAGCGATGCCGGTTCGGTTGATCTGAATGGTTTCAAAGTGCCGGGCATTCTGTCCCGCCGCGCAGAAACCACGGTGGAACTTGGTTCGGGCCAGAGCTTCATGATCGGCGGCTTGTTGTCGAACAGCCAGAATAACTCGGTCGACAAGACGCCGGGTCTCGGCGATCTGCCGATCCTCGGCACATTGTTCCGGTCCAAGAGCTTCCGCCGCAATGAATCAGAACTGATGATCGTGGTGACGCCCTATCTCGTCCAGCCGGTTTCCGCCAATGCGATTTCCCTGCCGACGGATGGCTATAGGTCCCCGACCGACATTCAGAATTTTATCGAAGGCCAGACATTCGAAGGCAAGTCGGGCGAAAAACGCCCCGTGCCAAAGGCCGCGCCGCCCGCCGTGTCGGGACCGGCAATCGGCACGAGCGGCGACGCGCGCGATCTGAAATCGCCTGCCGCTGTAGGTGGCTTCGTCAATGAGGAACAGGTCGCAGTGAACAATGCCGCCGCCAAGCCGCGCAAAGGCAAGTCCGCCGCCGGTGCCACCCCTGGCTTCAGCTTTTGATGCGCAACAGGAACAGGAGAAACATGATGTCGCTTCGTCCCTCACTCGCGCTTATGGCGCTTGGCATGGCCCTTGCCGCTTGCGGCCCCGTCAATCGCGGCCTTGAATCCGTGAATCAGCCGATTGTCCAGCGCACCGATTATGTCTTTGACGTCCGCAGTGGCGGCGAAGGACTATTGTCCGGCGAGGCGCAAAGGTTGGAGGATTGGTTCTCGACGCTGGAACTGCGTTATGGCGACCGCGTTTCGGCTGATCTGGGCACATGGCGCGGGCAACAGGCGGGTCGCGATGCCGTGGCGGCGGTGGTGGCACACTTTGGCTTGCTCTTGGCCGATACGGCGCCGCAATTGGCGGTGGGTGAAGTTGCCCCGGGCGCGATCCGCGTGATCGTGAGCAGGACCACCGCGAGCGTCCCGAACTGCCCGAACTGGTCGCGCCCGTCGCATCCGGAATTCCAAGGTTCGGGCATGTCCAATTATGGCTGTGCCACCAATTCAAATCTGGCGGCGATGGTCGCCAATCCCGAAGATCTGGTGCGCGGTCAGGTGGGGGCCTCAGTGGGCGATGCCGCCGTGGCCTATAAGGCGATCGACGTTTATCGCAAGACGGCCCCTACCGGCGAGAAGGGTCTGAAGTCCGAAAAAATTTCAGAGGGTAAATAAGATGAACGCACCTTGGAATCCCGCGCGCGGTTCTATGCATCGCGAACCATTTATCGGATTTGTCTGTGATGATGCGACCGCTGAATTCGTCAAGCCGGTTGCCGCCGAATTTGGCTGGTCGATTGAAAAGATCAACAAGGGCGGGCTGCGCAATGCGGTGCAGACCTTGTCGGTATCCGCCAGCCCGCATGTCCTGTTTGTCGACATGTCGGAATCGGTCAACCCGTTGCAGGACATCAATGCGCTGGCTGAAGTGTGCGAACCCGGCACGGTGGTGATTGCCGCCGGTCATGTGAATGACGTCCGGCTATATCGCGAACTATTGACGAGCGGCATTCAGGATTATCTGCTCAAGCCATTTACGCCGGATCAATTGCGTGATGCCTTTTCCCATGCGCAGATGGTGCTGGCTGGTCCGCGCAATACGGATGGCGCACCGGCCCGTCCGCATTCATTGACGGCGGTGATCGGCATTCGCGGCGGGGTGGGGGCATCCAGCGTGGCGACATCGCTTGCATGGAGCTTTGCCGAGAAGAAACAGCGTTTGACGGCGTTGCTCGACCTTGATCTGCATTTTGGCACGGCGGCGCTTGCGATGGATTTGGAGCCGGGTCGCGGTCTTGTCGATGCGATTGAAAATCCGGGCCGGATCGACGGACTGTTCCTCGAACGCGCGATGGTGAAGGCGAGCGACATGTTGTCGATCTTGTCTGCCGAGGCATCGATGAACCGACCGATGTTGACTGACGGCAGCGCCTTTTTTCAGTTGCAGGAAGAAATCCGCGCCGCCTTTGAATGCACGGTTGTCGATATGCCGCGCAATATCCTGATCCAGCATCCGCATTTGTTGCATGTGGTGAATGCCGTGGTGGTGGTGACCGAAATGACGCTTGCCGCGACACGCGATATGATGCGGCTATTGGGGTGGTTCAAATCCAATGCCCCGGCAGTGCGCGTGATTATCGTCGCCAACAAGGTGCCATTGACTGGCGGCGGCGAGATATCGCGCAAGGATTTTGAAAGCTCTATCGAACATAAGGTCGATTATGTGATCGGCTTTGACCAGAAGGTCGCGGTGCAGGCCACCAAACTCTGCCGGACTCTGGCGGATGTGGGCAAGGGTAATCGCAACTTCAATCCATTGGCAGATCTGGTGGAGGAATTGCTCATCTTGTCGGATGGCACGGATGAAGGCCCTGGCTATGGCGCTGGCAAATCGGGTGATGGGGCAAAATCCGCCAAGACGACGGGCGGGCCAACGCTGATGAACAAGCTGAATGAGCTGAAAGCGCTGTTGCCAAGCAAGGGCAAAGCCAAGGTCGCGTGATGGACGTTCGCACTCTCTTGGCAGACAGGAATGATCCGGGTGTCGGATCCTTTCCTGTCGCTGAAACAAGACGGGAAGATTGGCAATGACAATGATGCAGACCGTCATGTTGGGTATTGGTGTCCTGACTGTTTTGGTGCTGTTGATGGGCATGTCATCCGGACCGTCCGCCAACAAGATGGCTGCCAAGCGGCTGGAGGCATTGAAGGAGCGCTACAGTTCCAATTCAAGCGTGACGGTGCAGGCGCAATTGCGGAAAATTGTCGCCAATCGCCAGACCAAGCTCGACAATGTCATGTCGCAGTTCATTCCCCGACCCGCCTTGTTGCGGGAGCGCATCATGCGGACCGGCAAGAACTGGACATTGCCGCAATATATGATGGTGTCCGGCGGCCTGTCTCTATTGGTGACCATCACCTTGCTGGTCAAAGGCATGCCGATGTTGTTCGCCATCGTCGCCGGGTTTCCAGTGGGGCTTGGTCTGCCGCATATGGTGCTGAATTCGCTTGTCAAACGGCGTATCGGCGCATTCACCGCCAAATTTCCCGATGCGATCGATTTGCTCGTGCGTGGCTTGCGTTCGGGTTTGCCGATTTCCGAGACCTTGAATCTGGTGGGGCAGGAAGTGCCGGGGCCGGTAGGCGTCGAATTCCGCAGCGTGGCCGATAAAATCCGCATTGGCCGGACGATGGATGCGGCGTTGCAGGAAACCGCCGATCGTCTGGGCACGCCGGAATTCCAGTTTTTTTGCATCTCGATCGCCATTCAACGCGAAACCGGGGGCAACCTTGCGGAAACCTTGTCGAACCTTGCCGATGTGTTGCGCAAGCGCTCCCAGATGAAGCTCAAGATCAAGGCGATGTCATCCGAATCCAAGGCGTCGGCCTATATTATCGGTTCATTGCCGTTCGTCGTGTTCGCGCTGATCTGGTTCATCAACGATAGCTATATGCAGGGGTTTTTCATCGAACCGCGCTTGATGATTGCAGGTGGGGCAGGGATGGTCTGGATGTTCATCGGGGCGTTCATCATGGCCAAGATGATCAGCTTTGACATCTGATCGCGACCAAGGGGAATAGGCATCATGAACAATAACCTAGGTCCGACCTTCATGGGCGTGGATGTGGCGTTGGTGGGGACTTTGTTGGCTGCTGTCGCGACATTGGCCATCATGGTGGCCATGTATGCCGCGACAACTGTCCGCGATCCGATGGCCAAGCGGCTCAAGCTGCTCAATGATCGACGTGACGAACTGCGCGCCGGTATCACCAAGGTGACCGCTGCCACCGGTCGACGTGCCAAGTTGATACGCAAGAACCAGCACACAGATTCGATCCGGGCCGTGCTGGAACGGTTCAAGATGTTGCAGGATGAACAGCTGCGCGCGGCACAGATCAAATTGATGCAGGCGGGCATTCGTTCCAAAGATCTTGCAGTGGCGGTTATTTTTGCGCGTCTCGTCTTGCCGATCGTGGTCGGTGGCGGGATGGCCATTGGCGTATATGTGTTCGAATGGTTTCCTTTATGGTCGCCGCTTAAGCAATTCATGCTCGTCGGCGGATCGCTGATCATTTCGTACAAAGCGCCGGACCTCTATGTGCAGAACAAGGTGACAAAGCGCAGCGATGCTATCCGCAAGGGTTTGCCCGATGGGCTGGATTTGCTCGTCATCTGCGCCGAGGCGGGTCTGACCGTCGATGCCGCTTTTGGTCGCGTTGCGCGGGAATTGGGCAAGGCCTATCCCGAGTTGGCGGATGAATTCGCGCTGACGTCGATTGAGTTGAGCTTTTTGACCGAACGGCGACAGGCGTTTGAAAATCTTGCGATGCGGGTGAATTTCGATTCCATCCGTGGCGTGGTGTCGACCATGATCCAGACCGAAAAATATGGCACGCCGCTCGCCAGTTCGCTGCGCGTGCTGTCTGCTGAATTCCGCAATGCACGGATGATGCGCGCGGAGGAAAAGGCGGCGCGACTGCCTGCGATCATGACGGTGCCGCTTATTTTGTTCATTCTGCCGGTGTTGTTCATCGTGATTTTGGGGCCTGCGGCCTGTTCGATCTCCGACGCATTGAGCCTGTGATCGGCAATCAAATATGTGCCGGGGCAATCTCGGCATCATAGCGCAATGATTTTTGTGATCGCGTCAGCGGGGATTGGTGTTCATTTTTCCCCCTGATGCGATCACGATCAATCAAGCCATCAGCGGTGTTTGAGCCGCGCGATGAAAAAGCCGTCAGGCCCGCCTTGATCGGCGATCATGCCGGGCAGTAGCCGGACCCAGCCTTGCGCATCCGCCGGAATGCCTGCGGGCAGTTCGTCTGCGGTGATCGGGTCGATTATGATTTCGGGATGGCGTGTGAGAAACGCCTCGATCTGTTGTTCGCCTTCCGCCGGTTCCAGCGAGCATGTCGCATAGACAAGCTTGCCCGAGGGCTTCAGCCAGCCAATCGCACGGTCGAGCAGGACAGACTGGAGTTCAGCGAGCGTCGCAATATCCTTGGGTCGCACCCGGTGCAACACATCCGGATGGCGGCGGAAAATACCGGTGGCGCTGCAAGGCGCATCCAGCAGGATCGCATCGAATTGAACGTCGGTCTGCCATTTGCGGACATCGTCCACCACGATTTCCGCATCCAGCGATGTGCGTTCGAGATTCTCAATCAGCCGCCGCATCCGTTTTTCGGAGAGGTCGAGCGCGGTGACTTTCCAGCCTGCGGCCGCCAATTGCATCGTCTTGCCACCGGGGGCGGCGCATAGATCGAGCGCGTCGCCACCACGGCTATTGCCCAACAGGCGTGCAGGCAGCGAGGCGGCGAGATCCTGCACCCACCATTCGCCCGAGGCAAAGCCTTCAAGCGTCGGGATGGCGGCATTGTCGTGCAGGCGGATATGACCGGGGGCAAGGCTAGTGCCGCCCAGATTGTCGCAAAAGCCTTGGGTCGCGGCAGAATCGCGCAAGGTGATATCGGTGGGCGGCGGGCTGGCAAGGGCCTGTTTGGCCGCAGAGAGCACATTCATGCCCCATGCGCTGCCCCAGCGCATGGCGACGGGTTCGGGCAGGCTGCCACGATCATCTGGCAGCGTCGCGCCCTTGCGCAGCAGGGTGCCGAGCACGCCATGAACCAGCCGTTTCGGTCCGCCCTCGACCAAGGGCAGGCAGGTCGCGATCACCGCATGGGCCGGGGTTTTCAGCACCAGCGCCTGCACCAAGGCAATCCGCAACACCATCCGTGCCTTGGCATCAAGCGCCAGCGGCTGGGCGGTGGCGGAATCGATCAATTGATCGAGGTCGCCAAGACGGCGCAGCACATGGCCCGCGATCGCATGGGCGAAGGCGCGGTCTTCCGAACGCTCCAGCCCTTTGGTGGCGGTCGATAGCGCCGCTTCCAACGGCGTGCCGGTGCGCAGCACCGCGTCCAATAGGCGAAGCGCCGCGCGGCGGCTGTTCAAGCCCGCAATTTGGGAATTGGCGCTTTCGGAAGGGTCGATTTCGGAAATGGTTCAGCTCCGCGCGTTCGGGTCGAGTGCGCTTCGACGCGCCGAGCGTGGCGCAACCGAAGGTGCGCTCCCATAGCTGGTCGGGCCTCCCATGTCCCGCGCAATCTGTTCCAGCGCGGCAATCCGGCTTTCGGTCGCAGGGTGGGTGGAAAAGAGTGAGCTGATGCTGGTCGGCACGATATAGAGTTGCGCTGCCGCCGGGTTCTGTTGCGTGACCGGATCGGGAATACGGGTGGCCGCGCCCGAAATCTTGGCCAAGGCCGACGCAAGCGCGCGCGGATTGCCGCTGATTTCCGCGCCTGCGCGGTCGGCCCCATATTCTCGGGTGCGGCTGATTGCCATTTGCACGATCATCGCGGCGAACGGCGCGACGATGACGGCCAGCAACGCGGCCATGCCCGCCGAACGATTGTCGTTGGAACGGAAGAACATCCCGAAATTGGCCAGCATCGAAATCGCCCCGGCAATGGTCGCGACCATTGTCATGATCAAGGTGTCGCGGTTGCGGACATGGCCAAGTTCATGCGCCATCACGCCCGCGATTTCATCGGGGCCGAGCATCTGGAGCAGGCCGGTGGTGGCCGCAACGGCAGCATTTTCAGGATTGCGCCCGGTGGCAAAGGCGTTGGGATTCGGATTGTCGATGATATAGACCTTGGGCATCGGCATTTGCGCGTTTTGGGTCAGTTGCTGCACCAACGCATAAAATTCGGGCGCTGTGCGGGCATCAACCTCGCGCGCGTCATGCATCCGCAAGACGATCTTGTCCGCGTTCCAATATGTGAACAAATTCATCCCGGCGGCAATGATCAGTGCGATCATCGCGCCACCCGATCCGCCCAGCATGAACCCCATGCCCATGAACAATGCCGTCAGCGCGGCCAGCAACATCATCGTCTTGGCGGTATTCATCTTGAGTTTGGAACCTCCTTGGCGCAAAATGGGGTCGAACCTGCCTTTGTGCAATGCCTGCCCATGTGTGATGATTGAGTCTGTTGAAAAATGTCCGTTGAACATCCCAAGACGATCCCCGGCCAACGTCCGGCCCATGTGAAGGCGCCATCCTATCTGACGCCAAGCCCGCCTTTGCCTGTGTCGCCGCCTGTTGCTGGGGTTGAAGGCGAGGCGCAGGAGGAACATGGCGGCCGTAACGGGCTGGACCCGGTCCGCTATGGCGATTGGGAGCTCAAAGGCATTGCGGTGGATTTCTGATGGCAGATGTTGACCAGAAAGATTTGCTCAAAAGCGATGTGCTGATCCTTGGCGGCGGTCTTGTCGGGCTGACGCTGGCGCTGGCGCTCGATGTGCATGGGGTCAGCAGCATTGTCGTCGATCCCGCGAACCCGGCGGATATTCTTGCCCCCGGCCATGATGGCCGCGCATCTGCGGTGGCGAGCGGGCCTTATGCCATGCTCGAAGCCATTGGTGTCGGCGCGCGTCTGGCGGGCAAGGGCTGTCCGATCCGCACGATCGAAGTGCGCGATGGGTTGCAAAAAAAGCCGCTGATCTTCGCCTCCGAACCCGATGAACCGCCGCTTGGCTATATGTTCGAAAACCGCGCCTTGCGGATGGCGTTGCATGAACAGGCGGCGCAGGCGAAAAATATCCGGCTGATGATGCAAGACCGTGCGGTCGAGATCGATCGTGGGCCATTGGGCGTTGTGGCGACGCTCCAATCCGGCGTTACCGTCAAGTCAGGACTGTTGATCGGGGCGGAAGGGCGGCAGTCGCCGACCCGCGATGCTGCCGGCATCAATACGGCGCGCTGGCAATATGATCATTCGGCGGTGATCTGCATGGTCGAACATGAATTGTCGCATGAAAATGTGGCGCATGAAATCTTCTATGCCGATGGGCCGTTCGCGATTCTGCCGATGCTGCCGGGCAATCGTTCCTGCGTCGTCTGGACGGTGTCGCGTGATGATGCACCTGCGCTTGCCACCTTGCCGGAAAAGGCATTTTTGGCCGAGATGCACCGCAAGACGGGTGGATTGCTCGGCCAGATGAAATTATTGTCGCCGCGATCCTTCTATCCCCTCAGCTTCCACCACACCGCCAAGATCACGGGCGAGCGGTTGGCGCTGGTCGGCGATGCGGCGCATGGCATTCATCCGATTGCGGGCCAGGGCTTGAACTTGGGCCTGCGCGATGCCGCGACGCTGGCGGAAGTGCTGGTCGACGGCATTCGTCTGGGTCTGGATGCGGGCGATGCGCAATTGCTGGCGCGCTATGAACGCTGGCGCGCGCTAGATAGCCTGATGGTCGCAGGCGCAACCGATGGCTTTGTCCATCTCTTTGGCGTGGGCGGCAAGATCGCCCGTGGCGTGCGGCGCTTTGGTCTCAATCTGGTTGAACATTTGCCGCCCCTGAAACAAAGCTTCATGAACGAGGCGCGGGGCGCGAGCGGCGATCTGCCGAAACTGCTGCATGGGATGACGATTTAAACGCATCTTGTGCGGGGCCTATATGCCGTCATTCCCGCGAAGGCGGGAATCCAGAAACGCCATTTGAACGAAGGGCGCGCGCCCTGCGTTGGTCTGTCCTGTCTGGATTCCCGCCTTCGCGGGAATGACGAGAGAAGAGGTGGCGGGATGACGAGACGATGAGGGCGTGGAATAAGGTTATTTTGGCGCCAAATCAGTGGTAAAAATGATTATTTTTCCATCTGCGCGGGGTTTAACGCGTCTTTCAGACTCTGGATGCTAGAACATATTTCGTCGAGTAATCGGGGTTGCGTATATGTTTGGTCAGCGTTCAGGACTTCAAGCGAATAGTATTGAGCACGTCTCCGGCACAGCGGGACGCGATCTGGTTAGCGGTGCCATCGTCTTTGGGGCGATCATCATGTTTGCTGGCTCTGCAGTGGATATGTTCGTCAACATCATCAAAGGCGCGTTACATGGCACTGGCCATCTCGATGCCGTATTGGCATCGACGGTGCTTCTCAACATTGCTTTGGTGCTGTTCAGTTGGCGGCGTTATCGCGACGGCCTGTCCACCGCCAAAGCCAAGGAAAAATCCGACCGGCTGGCCGATGCCCTCAAAGCGACCGATGCGCTGACGGGCTTGCTCAACCGCGCCAATATTGTCGATCGCGGACAGGCGATGACCGAACATGGCATGAGCGTCGATCAATATATCGTGATGCTGATGGTCGATCTTGATTGCTTTAAAAATGTAAACGACGTGCATGGCAATAATATCGGCGATCTGGTGTTGCAGGCGGTGGCGGAGCGATTGCAGGCTGATGCGCCCGAGGATGCGGTGGTCGGCCGCATCGGTGGCGATGAATTTGCGATGATTCTGCGTTTTGACGGGCAATCGCTCGAACGCGTGGACGAGGTTGTCGAGAGTGTCTTGAAGGCGACGCGCCGGTCGTTCGATATCAATGGCGCGATTGTGTCGATCAGCAGTTCCATCGGCCTTGCCCGCAGCGATGTCGACGGATCGTCGGCGGATGTCTTGCTGCGCCGTGCCAATATCGCGATGCACGCGGCCAAGCGCCGTGGCAAGAATCGCTCAGTCTGGTTCGATGCCGGGATGGAGAGCGAATTACGCCTGCGCAATGATATCGAGCAGGGGATCAGGGACGGCGTGCCCAAGGGGCAGTTCGTGCCTTATTTCGAAAAGCAGATCGATCTTGCGACCGGCACTTTACGAGGATTTGAGGTGCTGGCGCGGTGGGAGCATCCGGTCAACGGCATTATTTTGCCGGATGTGTTCATCCCGATTGCCGAAGAAACGGGCATGATCGGCGATCTGTCGATGTCGATCATGGAGCAGGCATTTGAATTGTCGCGCGACTGGGACCCTAATCTGACCTTGTCGGTGAATATTTCACCGGATCAGTTGAAGGACCCGTGGCTGGCGCAGAAAATCCTCAAGCTGCTGGTGAAAACGGGCTTCCCCGCCAATCGCCTTGAAATCGAGATCACCGAAACATCATTGTTCGATAATCTTGGCCTCGCCCAGTCGATTGTCGCCAGTCTGAAAAATCAGGGGGTTCGGCTTGCGCTTGATGATTTTGGCACTGGTTATAGCTCACTCGCCCATTTGCGGGCCTTGCCGTTCGATCGGATCAAGATCGACAAAAGCTTTGTCATGTCGATGAGCGAGAACAGCGACAGCGCGGCGATTGTCGATGCCATTACCCGATTGGGCGAGAGCCTGAGCCTCAACATCACGGCGGAAGGGATTGAAGATCTCGATACGCTGGAACGGCTGAAAGCGATGGGGTGCGTCAAGGGGCAAGGCTGGCATTATGGCAAGCCTTTGACCGCGATGCAGGTCGAAGTCATGCTCAACGCCGCCAAGGGGACCCAAGATAAAGACCGTGATATAAGCGTGCCGGATGAAGCCGCGTCGGTCGATCTATCCGGATTGCGCACGCAGGACGACATTGCGCGTAATTATGGCTCCACGGCCTTTGGGTGAATACTGGACTCGTGCCTGATGTCGGCATAGAGGCCGAATGATGGGCATAAAATTTCACAAGATGCACGGGCTGGGCAATGACTTTGTCGTCATTGATGGCCGCAGCGCGCCGGTTGTCATTGATGCAGCGCGGGCGGCCGCGATTGCCGACCGTCATACGGGCGTGGGATGCGACCAGTTGATCCTGATCGAACCCTCCGACGTTGCCGATGCGCGGATGCGGATTTTCAATGCGGATGGCAGCGAAGTCGGGGCTTGTGGCAATGCATCGCGCTGCGTCGCCTTGCTGCTGGGCGGTCATCCCCGGATCGAAACCGCAGGCGGCATGATCGAAGCGCGGGTGAGCGGCGCGGAACCGAGCGTCGATATGGGCGTGCCGCATTTTGCGTGGAATGAAATCCCGCTCGCCTTTGCGATGGACAGCGCCAATATGCCGGTGGCATGGGATGGCGGGCTGGAAACGCCGATGGCCGTCAATGTCGGCAATCCGCATGTGATTTTTTTCGTGCCCGATTGCGATGCGGTCGATCTTGCACAGATCGGCCCGGTGATCGAACATGATCCGATGTTCCCCGAACGCGTCAATGTGAATGTCGCCCAAGTGGTTGGCCCTGATCATCTGAAATTGCGCGTGTGGGAACGCGGCGCGGGCCTGACGCAGGCGTGCGGCACCGGCGCGTGTGCCGCGGCGGTCGCGGCCATCCGGCGCGGTCTGGTGGGTCATCAGGTCAAGGTCAGCCTGCCGGGCGGCGACCTGCGGATCGATTGGCATCCGGGTGGCACGATCCTGATGACGGGGCCTGCGACCCATGTCTTTACGGGCGAGCTGACCGATCATTTCGGCTGAAGCATTATGGCCGGTCCTGACATTATTTCGATGGGTTGCCGTCTCAACATCGCCGAAAGCGAGGCGATGGCGGCTGATCTTGCGGGGCGCGATGATCTGATCATCATCAATAGCTGCGCCGTGACGTCCGAGGCCGTGCGCCAGACCCGCCAGACCATCCGCCGGTTGAAGCGCGACCAGCCCGACCGCGAGATCATCGTTACCGGCTGCGCCGCCCAGATCGACCCCGCGCAATTCGCTGCCATGCCAGAGGTCGCCCGCGTCATCGGCAATGCGGAAAAGCGCGAGGCGGGGTTACTTGCGAATGGCGGCGGCAATGCTGTGGCCGATATTTTCGGGGCCGCCGCGCCATTGCAGCCTGCGGTCAGCGGCAAGGGCAACAGCCGTTGTTTCATCGAGGTGCAAAATGGCTGCGACCATCGCTGCACCTTTTGCATCATCCCCTTCGGGCGCGGGAATAGCCGTTCGATTGCTGCCGGCCCGGTGATCGATGCGGTGCAGGCGGCGGTCGAGCGCGGGCAATTTGAGGTGGTGCTGACTGGCGTCGATCTTACCAGCTATGGCCATGATCTGCCGGGCAGCCCCAGCCTTGGCCTGTTGGTCGAGCGCATTCTGGCGGCGGTGCCGGGATTGCGGCGGTTGCGCCTGTCGTCGCTCGACTCCATTGAGATTGACGACCGGTTGTTCGCCTTGCTGACGCAAGAGGCGCGGATGATGCCGCATGTTCATTTGTCGTTGCAGGCAGGCGATGACTTGATCCTCAAACGGATGAAGCGCCGCCATGCGCGCGCAGAGGCGGTGGCGATTGTCGAACGGTTGAAATCCGCCCGACCCGAGATCGCGATTGGCGCGGATATTATCGCGGGCTTTCCGACCGAGACCGAAGAGATGTTCGCCAACAGCCTTGCCCTGATCGACGATTGCGACATTGTATTCGGCCATATCTTTCCCTTTTCACCGCGACCCGGCACGCCTGCGGCGCGGATGCCGCAACTGGGGTCTGCGATTGCCAAGGCGCGAGCCGCGCAATTGCGCGCGCGGGCGGATGGGCGCCGCGCCCAATGGCTGCGCTCGCAGATCGGGACTGTGCAATCGGTGCTGGTCGAAGCGAGCGGCAACATGGGCCATGCCGCCAATTACGCGACGGTCGAATGGGGCGATGATCCTGCGAAAATCGCACGACAGGGTGAGATTGTGCAGGTCTTCATTGCCGATGCGGGCTATGATCGGCTAACGGGTCGATTGATATGAGCAACACCCCCTGGCACCAGCGCCTTTTTGGCGGATTTCGCAAAACATCGGAACGACTTTCCGAGAATCTTTCTGGCATCATCGCCAAGGAAGCCTTGCACGTCGATACGTTGGAACAGGTCGAAGAGGCGCTGATCGCGTCCGACCTTGGCCCCGCTGTCGCCGCCCGCATTCGCGCCCGACTGGCCGATGGACGGTTTGAGAAGGGGCTGGATTCCAATGCGCTGCGGCAATTGTTGGCGGATGAGCTGGAGACGATCCTCGCGCCCGTGGCCAAGCCGCTGGAAATTATCGCATGGCCACGCCCACAGGTGATCCTTGTGATCGGCGTCAATGGTTCGGGCAAGACCACGACCATTGCCAAGCTGGCGCATGAGTTCAAGGAACAGGATTATAGCGTGATGCTGGCGGCCGGGGATACGTTCCGCGCTGCCGCCATCGGCCAATTGGCGACATGGGCGGAACGCGCGGGCGTGCCGATTGTGTCCGGCAAGGAAGGCGGCGATGCGGCGGGCGTGGTGTTCGAGGCGGTCAAACAGGCCACCGCGACCGGGGTCGATGTATTGATCGTCGATACCGCCGGACGGTTGCAGAACAAGGCCGGTTTGATGGAGGAATTGTCGAAAATTCGCCGCGTGCTGGGCCGGATCAACCCGGAAAGCCCGCATGATGTCGTGCTGGTGCTGGATGCGACGACGGGTCAGAATGCGCTGTCGCAGATCGAGATTTTCGGTGAAGTGGCGGGCGTGACCGGATTGGTAATGACCAAACTTGATGGCACCGCGCGCGGCGGCGTGATGGTGGCCGCTGCCGAACGTTTCGGCCTGCCGATCCATGCGATTGGCATTGGCGAAACCATGGATGATTTGAAACCCTTTAACGCCCGTGAAGTCGCCCGTGCCATTGCCGGGCTGCCCGTGGAAGAGGATTCGTAAATGGACGGCATCGAAGCCCCGGTCACCAAGCCGCATCAGCCGGGCAATGGCATCAAGCTGTTGATCGAACTTGGCCCGTTGGTGGTGTTTCTCGGCGCCTATGTGCTGTTGAAGGGGCCATCGGCGATCTTCATCTCGACCTTTGTCTTCATGCTGGCGATGGTCGCGGCGATGATCGTGTCCAAGCTGAAGCTTGGCCATATTTCGGCGATGCTCTGGGTGTCGGGGGCGATGGTGCTGGTGATGGGGTCGCTTACCATCTGGCTGCACAATGATACGTTCATCAAGATGAAGCCGACGATCTATTATTCGATGGTCTCGGCTTTGCTGCTGTTCGGCCTGATCACCGGGCGACCGATGTTGAAATTTGTGCTGGATGGCGCATTTCCGGGCATGAACGAACTGGGCTGGCGCAAGCTGACCCGTAATTTTATGATCTTCTTTATTTTGATGGCGGTATTGAACGAATTGGTCTGGCGTCATTCGACGACGCAATTCTGGCTGGGTTTCAAATTGTGGGGCGCGTTGCCGCTGACATTCCTGTTTGCCTTGTCCAATTATCCAATGGCATTGAAGCATGGCATGAAGGACCCTTCGGCAGACAATGCCAAAGCGGAAGATGGCGACGGCCAATAAAGCATAAGGGATGGGGACGGGCTGATGTTGCGTGCGATGAGGTTCATTGGCCGTTTATCCTTTCTGTTTGTGGGCATTTCGCTCATCTGGGTGTTCATCTATCGCTTTGTCCCGCCGCCCGTCACGGTGACGATGCTCGGCGATCTGGTCGCCGGGCGCGGCATTAATAAGGACTGGATGAGCTTCGACGACATTGATCCGGTGATGGCGCGCGCCGTGATCGCCGCGGAGGATGCGAAATTCTGCCAGCATCATGGTTTCGATTTCGAGGCGATCCAAAAGGCGATGCGCCGCAATGCCAAGGGCGGGCGCATTCGTGGCGGATCGACGATCAGCCAGCAAACCGCCAAAAATGCGTTTTTATGGCAGGGCGGCGGCTATTTCCGCAAAGGGCTGGAAGCGTGGTTCACCCTGTTGATCGAAAATGTCTGGGGCAAGCGCCGGATCATGGAGGTCTATCTCAACCTCGCGGAAACCGGCCTTGGCACCTATGGCGTCAACGCCGGGGCGCAGCGCTATTTCGGCCATGATGCGTCCAATCTGACCCGTGAAGAGGCCGCGCGGATTGCGGCGGTGCTGCCCCTGCCCAAAAAGCGCGAGGCGGTGCGCCCCACCGGTTACACCAAGCGCTATAGCCGCAAGATCGCTGCCCGGTCGGGCGTAGTGCGGCGGTCAGGGCTGGATAGCTGCCTGAATTAAATACGTGGCGGTGCCCATGGCATGACGAGCGTGCCATCCGGCGCGGCGGTGAATGTCGTCTGGGTCGGATAGGCAAAAACATAGCCCTCGCGGTTGCACAGATCGAGCAACTCAAGGCAAAAGCCCGCGCGTATAGCGAACAATTGTTCTGGCGAAATATCCTGCAGGTCGAAGGCGATTTCATAATCGATGCTGGAGGGCGCAAATCCGATCATCCCCCGGCGCACCATCTGGCTATGCGGGATCTTCGCCACCAACGCATCGACCAGTTCCCCGAGCCTGCGGATTGCATCGGGCGTGGTTTGATAGACAAGGCTGATGGTCAATTGCACCCGGCGGCGTTCGGCCTCGGCAAGATTGTGCAATTGCTTTGACAGGAGATTGGTATTGGAAATGATCACCCGGTCGCCATTTGCGGCGCGGATACGGGTGGATTTCAGGCCGATGGCCTCGACCTGACCGGTGAGCGTATCAAACTGGATTACGTCGCCCGCTTTGAATGGCTTATCGAAAATGATCGTGAGCGCGGCGAAGAGGTCGCTGAAAATGCCCTGCGCGGCAAGGCCGATGGCGATGCCGCCAATGCCAAGCCCAGCGACAAGGCCGGTGACGTTAATGCCGAGATTATCGAGGATCACAATCGCCGCAATGGCGAACAAGGCGACATTGACGAGCAGGCGGATCAGCCCCATCGCCGTGCCAAGCCGTTCCACCCCTTCGCCTTCGCCCGCGCGATATTCGACCATCGCGAGGATCAGTTCACGCAGCCAGATCGCGCCCTGAATGACAAGGGCGACGGTCAGCACGCTATTGGTGATGTGCATCACCGCCGCAGGGGCCATGCCATAACGCGCGGTCATCCATAGGCCGAGGATGATCGCGACCGTTGATTTCGTGCGCGAGAGCACCCGATAGGTCAGTCGCTGTGGCAGGGCATAATGCTCGCCCGCATGCAGCCGCCGGACAAGCATCATGCCGATAAACCAGACGCTGCCGATCAGGATGGTTGCCACCGTTGCGGAGATGGCCAGGCTGGCGGTGTGTTCTTGCAGCCATTGCGCTGCCACTGCCCACAGGTCGTTCAATTCATCAAGGAAAGTCGGTTCTTTTAACATGGTTCACCGACTGCCATGTCCGTGCCTCAGGTGCAATCCGGTTCGCGTTCCAAATGCGCCGCGATCAGAAATTCGACATTGCCTTCCGGACCGGTGATGGGAGAGGGGGTGATGCCCTCGACTGTCCAGCCAGAGGCCGAAAACCATGCGGCGACCTCATCACAGACGCGCTGATGCACCGCCGGGTCGCGTACGACGCCGCCCTTGCCGACCTCCTCGCGCCCGGCCTCGAACTGCGGCTTAATGAGCGCGATGCAGCGTGCCTTGGGCGCGGCGAAGGTGAACGGGCGTTCCAGTACCTTGGACAGGCCGATGAAGCTCGCATCGCAGACGAACAGATCAATCGGTTCGGGGATATGCGTTGCCGTCAGGATGCGGGCGCTTGTCTGTTCATGGACGATGACGCGCGGGTCGTTGCGTAGCTTCCATGCGAGTTGGTTGGTACCGCTATCGACCGCATAGACCTTGGTTGCGCCGTGATGGAGCAGGACATCGGTGAAGCCGCCGGTCGATGAGCCGACATCCATCGCGACCACGCCCGCAACATCCCAGCCGAAATGATCAAGCGCGCCTTGCAGCTTGACCCCGCCGCGCGACACCCAGGGATGTTCGCGCCCGCGCACGTCCAATGGCGCATCATAGGGCAGGGATTGGCCCGCCTTGTTGATCCGGGTTTCACCAGAAAAAACCACACCGGCAAGGATCAGTGCCTGTGCGCGGGTCTGGCTTTCGGCGAGGCCGCGTTCGGCAAGGAGTTGATCGGCGCGCATCGTTTTTGACATACGGCCTTACATAACGGCTTGAAGCCATGCTGAGAAGCGCGCCCATCAAAACAGGGCGCACATAAAAAGAGGGCTGGCACTTTGCAGTGCCAGCCCCAGGCGGTTCGCAGGAGGAACCTAGTGAGAGCCGATTGGGCTCAATTCATATTCGATCAATAATTGTAGGCGCGTTCGCCATGGCTCGCGAGGTCGAGACCTTCGCGTTCCTGTTCTTCCGTCGGACGCAGACCCATGATCTTGTCGATGACGAAGAAGAGGATGGCCGAACCGATACCCGACCAGAGCAAGGTGAACACAACGGCCTTGATCTGCACGATGACCTGCGCGGTCATATCATAGGCGCCAGCCACCGCCGGGAAGACGGTATAGTCGAAGAAGCCCTGACCACCGAGCGCCGGATCAGCAACAACGCCTGTGGCGATGGCGCCGACGATGCCGCCGATGCAGTGGACGCCGAAGACATCGAGCGTGTCGTCATAGTTCAGCTTGTTCTTCACGGTCGACACGAAGAAGAAGCAGATCGGCGAGACAAGCAGGCCGAGGATGATCGACGTGCCCGGGGCGGCGAAGCCCGCAGCCGGGGTGATCGCGACCAGCCCTGCCACAGCGCCGGTAACGGCACCCAGCAGCGACGGACGACCATGCTTGATCTGTTCGACGATGGCCCAGCTGACAGCCGCAGCAGCGGTCGCAACAAAGGTGTTGATGAAGGCAACGGCCGCAACGGCATTGGCTTCAAGGTTGGAGCCGGCNNCCGAACCAGCCCACCCACAGCAAAGACGCGCCGATCATGGTCATGGTCAACGAGTGCGGTGGCGTGGCTTCCTTGCCATGGCCGACGCGCTTGCCGATCATGATGCAGCCGACAAGGCCTGCGATACCGGCGTTGATGTGGACCACCGTGCCGCCTGCGAAGTCGAGCGCACCCTTGCCCCAAAGATAGCCGAAGTCGGTCGGCGCATCCGGCAGGAAGTCTGGGCCAGCCCAATACCATACCATATGGGCGATCGGGAAATAGACCACGGTCAACCATGCCACGCAGAACACCATCAACGCGGAGAATTTAACGCGTTCTGCAAAAGCCCCAATGATCAGCGCAGGCGTGATGCACGCGAAGGTCATCTGGAAGATCACGAACACATATTCCGGCAGATAGACGTTGTTGGAGAACGTCGCGGCATAGGTGGTGGTGCTGACGCCAGCGAGGAAGGCCTTGCTGAGGTTGCCGATGAACGGCGTGCTGCTGGTGAAGGCGAGCGAATAGCCATAGCAAACCCAGACAAGCGCCGCGATCGAGACGATCATGAATACCTGCATGAGGATGCTGAGCATGTTCTTGGTGCGCACAAGGCCGCCATAAAACAAGGCCAATGCCGGGATCGACATCAACAGCACGAGGACGGAAGATATCAGCATCCAGCTGACGTCGCCCTTATCGACCATGCCAGCCATTTGTTCAGCCGTCGGTGCCTTGATCGGACCATCTGTCGCCGGTGCAGCAGCCGCGACCGTGGCTGCAGCTTCCTGTGCCCAGCTGGGCAACGCGGTAAACAGGGTGGCCGAAAGCCCCCCTATGCCCGCGAGTGTCTTGGTGAACGTTTTCATCATTCCCCCTTTGCTTAAAGTGCGACATCGCCGGTTTCGCCCGTGCGAATGCGCACGGCCTGACCGACATCAATGGTGAAGATTTTACCATCGCCGATGGCGCCGCTGTTGGCGGCTTGTTGCACGGCTTCCACCACGCGATCGGCAAGGTCATCAGTGGTGACGACCTCAACCTTGATCTTGGGAACCATGTTGGTTGAATATTCGGCACCGCGATAAATCTCGGTCTGGCCCTTTTGACGGCCAAAGCCTTTTACCTCGGTGACCGTCATGCCCTGCACGCCCAAAGCGGAGAGGGACTCGCGTACCTCGTCAAGCTTGAACGGCTTAATTATTGCAACAATCAGTTTCATTGTGCCTCCCTCGCGGTGATTGCGTCAGGGGCTATGCAGGACCCGTGCCAATTTCGAAGGATGACGGGTTTTCGATCATGTTTGCGGCGGTGGACGGGATTTAATGACCCTCATGGCCCGGATTCCGGGCAGGTGCTGCATCCTGCCTGATTTTTAAGCAGGCAGATCGATTGGCAGCATACCGGCAAGTGCGCGAATTTCAGGCAGGGACTGGATCACGGTCTCGCGCCCGATGCGGATCAATTCATCCGCGCGGGTAAAATTACTGCCATCGATATGGGCAACGGGCGGTGCCAGCTCCAGATCGGGCGGATCGCGATCGAGCGAATAACGCGCGAGTTGCGTTAAGGTAAGGCCGGTTGCCGCGCGCACGATCCCCATGGTGGACAAACGGCCACGGCGATCACGTTGCAGCCCGACCGCATGGGCGCGGCCATGATAATCGCCCTGTAAATTGATCGCGATGACCGGCAGATCGGGCGCGAGTTGTCGCGCCACCTTTACCGGCACCGGCATGGTTGCGCCGCCATCGATCAGAATATGATGATCGAGATGCACCGGGGCGAAAATACCGGGCAGGGCCATGGTTGCGCGCGCGGCGTCGACCAATAGGCCATGGTCGATGATATGGGGCAGGCCGGTGGTGAGATCGGATGCAACCACGGCGGCGGGCAGGGAGAGTTGTTCGATCCGCTTTGAGCCGAAATGTTGTCGCAGTTCGCGCTGGATCGTGCGCCCGCCCAGCACCGCGCCTTTTTTGAAATGCGGGTCGAGATAGCGCAGCACCGACACACGAGTAGCAGAGCGGGCCAATGCCTCGAATACGTCCAGCCGGTCCCCCGCCAGACATAAAGCCGCCAGCCCGCCGATCGATGTCCCGGCGACGGCGGCAATCTCAATGCCCGCTTCCTGCAAGGCGCGCAACACGCCGATATGCGCCCAGCCCAAGGCTGCGCCACCGCCCAACGCCAACGCGACTCGTGTCATTGTTTGAGACCTATGATCAGTGGCGGCGAATCGGTTTCAGCAGATACCGCCCTTCGCGATAGCCATCGAACAGCGAACCGATGCCGGGATGGTGAATCGGTTCATCGCTATCGTCGCTAACGAGATTCTGCTGGCTGACATAGGCGACATAGCTACCATCGTCATTTTCCGCGAGCAGATGATAAAAGGGCTGATCCCGCCTTGGGCGGGTATCTTCGGGGATGGCGGCATACCATTCTTCGCTATTGGCGAAGACGGGATCGATATCCAACACCACCCCGCGAAAGTCGAACAAACGGTGGCGCACCACGTCCCCAATCGCGAAACGTGCATGGGCAATAGGCGGCATGCCTTCGGGCGTGCCAATGTTGAAATGTGAAAAGCCTGTCATGATGTAACTAATGTAGGGCTAAATGCGCTTTTCACAAGGGTTGCTCTTGGCAAGTGCGTTTGGATCGGATATGCGCCCGCCACGACCAACGTTCGGAGCATGCAGTTCCACACGTTCTATCTCGCGGAGAGGTGGCTGAGAGGTCGAAAGCACCGCACTCGAAATGCGGCGTGCCGGNNACGGTACCGTGGGTTCGAATCCCACCCTCTCCGCCATTCAACCCATTGGAATCATTCTATTCCTTTGGGTTGGCGCGAAAAATCCCCTGCATTTCAAGGGTTATAGGCAACAGCCTCTCCACCGCCTTGCGAAGGATACGACCCGGTTTTGCTCTCTTGGGCCCGATATTCTCTCAAGCTCTCGACTGCACCGGATTTGGTGGATGACCATATCTACCTGTTTTCCTGCCATATTCTCGCGAAACTATTTGATGTTTGGACACCCGTAGAATCCCAAGGTTTCACCGGCATCCAACCTCACGAGCTTGAAATTTCCACGTATCCGATCAGCTCCGCAGAATAGCTCCCGTCGCCTGTCGCCAGACCCTTGTGCTTCAACTCACGTTGCAGGGTCGGTTCAACCACGTTTGTGAAAAGGCTCAGCCTTTCTTCAGCAGTCAGGAAAGGTTTAGAGACCGGTGCGTTCAGATACTGGCCGGACTGCCTTTCCACCGCAGGCATTCGTGTGCCGTCTGGTTGCACCGCAATTGTCTGGATCGTGGTTCGCCGCTCGCCATTCGCAACAGCAGACTCGACAATCCAGAACGACACTAATGTCGGGCTGATGTCGTCGCTGGTTACGGAAAGTCCCACTTGTTCTGGCGCCAGCCCCCTCCAGCGACCTAGCTCTTCCTGAACCAATGGGTGGTCCAAGCCGAGTAATTCGATGCCGTCCTGGCTCGTGGCAACATCGCGATCGAGAGTGAACCGCGCCTTGCGTGACCCATCAGCCGCGGTCAGATCGTATGTTTGATCATCCACCTGTGCGAGCCGCTGGTGACGATCAGGAAGCGAGGAGGCCATGAATTGAACTATCCGGCCCATGCCAGTCGAGACGTCAGAAAAAGGCTGATACTCATCTAGGCTGAATCCATCGAGGTCCTGGAAAAGGTCAAACACAACCTCCCGAGCCTCTCGCGCATTAGATAGCGCGGCCTCGAGCTCGACGGTGGTTCGTTGCAGGCTAGGGTCGGAAAGCGCTTCCTGATAGACGCGGTCGTAGTTCAACCGTTCGGACAGCTGCCCCAAGATCTGGGCTCTGAGATCCTCAGCGACATTGCCCTGATCATCGACCTTGCCAAGTGTTCTGGCGATCTCCGTGAGCTTGTCGTCGAGGAGCAGAAATATCCTCCCCTCGATCGTGTCGGAAAGAACCAGATTGTAGACCTGAGCAGTATGCGCTTGGCCATATCGATGGATGCGCCCGATCCGCTGCTCCATATCCATCGGGTTCCACGGCAGATCAAAATTGAACAGAATCCGGGCAAACTGGAGGTTGATCCCCTCACGTCCTGCAGCAGTACAAACGAGGACGCGCGGTCCATCTTTCATTCGGAAACGGCGCTCAGCCGCTGTCTTGGCACCATGATCACCGCCGCGGAGCACGACAACGCCTTGGCCGGGGTAGGCCTGCTCTATCTCACGGGCGATCAGATCGACAGTTCCAAGGTAGGTTGCAAAGATAACAACCTTCTCGCTTGGATTTTGACGCCACAGTGTCCCCAAGCCATCCAACAGCTTCTGGACCTTGGTCTCGCGTGATTGCGGAAACGATTCCAGCAGGTCCCCGATACGCAGCCGCTCCTCTGGCAAGTGGAGATCCACCACGGACGAAGCGATATCCTCAACATGGGACGCGGCGAACTCGCTACCGTAAGGATCAGACGCCATTTCCAGTGCGTCGTCGTCGAGCTTTCTTGCAAGCCGATACTTGAGGTCAGCCATCACTCGGTCGACCTCGCTGCGTCCAATCGGGTCGCGCGTGAGGTCCCATTCCAGATGGATAAGTTCGCGCGCTTCATCGTACAGACGCTCGCGACCTTCGATATCGAGCTCGCGGTCACGAAGAAGGGCTTCCTTCAGTGTCAGCATCAAAAGTCGACGCTTCAGGGTCCGGCGGACGGCAGCGAAACTCGAAGCGGCGATCTTTTGGAAAATCGCCATCAGAAAGCCCAAAGCCCGTCCTTGGTTTCCCTTGCGCTTGGCCAGATCGAAACCGTCCTCGAGATACTCCCGCAGCTTTTCGTAAAAGCCGCGTTCCTGCTCCTGCATCAGGAAGGACTCGGTATGCACCCAGCGCCTGGCAAACAGCGGCTCACCGTCCGGTTTGCAGGCGTCCGCCTTGGTCCGGCGATACATGACCGTATTCAGGCGGTGCCTGTGCTCCACCATCTCCTCAGGCCCGCCAAACAGGGTCGGATTAAGTAACTGGATCAGCATCCAGAATTGGAAGTGGTTACCCTGATGTGGCGTGGCCGACAGCAAGAGGAGATCCCGTGTATGCCCCTTTAGCGCCTCCGCCAGCTTGTAATTTTCGGTCTTTCTGACCTTGCCGCCGGTCCTATAGGCCGTCAGGTGGTGGGCCTCGTCAAAGACTACCAGATCCCACCGCGGGGCTTCCAGCAGGCGCTTGATCCGGTTGGGACGCTTAAGCGTATCGATGCTCGCAATCAGCAGATCGTGCTTTGCGAATGCGTTGGTCTTTCGGTCCGTGATGTCGCCTTCTGAACCGAAAACCTCGAAGTCAAGGTTGAAGATCTCGTTCAGTTCACGGTGCCAGTTATTCACCAGACCTGCCGGCACTACCATGAGCGCGCGGTTGAGTTCCCCACGGCTGGCCAGTTCTCGCAGGACCAGCGCTGTTTCAATCGTTTTGCCCAACCCAACTTCATCAGCAATCAGGAACCTGCGTGGTGATGCCGTCGCTATCCTGTGTGTAAGGACCACCTGGTGTGGCAAGAGGTCGATACGAGCCGACGTCAGCGCCGAGGCGCTTTCCATCAGCGGCAAGACATGCGCCTCGTACGAGAGCCACGCCTTGCGCGCCCTATCCTCAGTGCCTTCAACTGACCGAAGGATGCGCTCGGTGCGAGATAGTTCGAGCCGTACCGCGGTGATTGGCACGCGGCGCTCGCCGACACTGAAAAACGCGCGGAGATAGCCGTCACGAGCCGGGTCAAGGACAACGCCTTGGCCAAATTCGTGATGTGTGATCCGTTCGCCGGGCTGTAACTGAAGTGATGAATCCACGCGCGGACCTCAGGTAATTCGCAGGTGGAAGAGACCAGCGGAATTGGCGCCTTCACGAAGCAGGATTTCTTGCGGGTACTCGTTTGCTTCGCCCCACAGGATACGACCGAAGGCCAACAGGCTATCGGTATGGGGCGCAGCGCAGCGCCATTCTATGGAGTCCGTAGCAGGATGAAATTTGATTCGCCCTTGGCCCGAAGGCAGCCAAAAGATCAGCGCGGCTTCACTCTCATAATGGGCCTGAAACGAAAGGATCGCTTCTTTGACTGTTTCACCCAACCAAGCCTCCGCATCAGAAGGCGCCAGAAGGTCAAGGCTGCCTTCCAGACCCGCTACGACCAGAGTGTTGTTTTGGTTGCTCGGTAGGTCTTCCGGCCAGTTTCCGGCTGTCTGGAGAAACTGACGCAGGCTCCAGACCTCGTTTGCAACACAGACCTGATTGCGAGCCTCTTCATCCCAGATCCAACTGGTGCCGCGCCGCTGCCAGACGGTGTCGAGTGTATGCTTCACAGATCATACTCCTCGAACAACGAACCCTGCTTGGGCTTGGTTACCTGAGACGCGGCCCAGGAATTATAGATTGTCACAGCGCGCGATGCCGCATTGCGGCTGGTTTGGTCCGGACCATTCCGCTGTAGCCATTCCAACAGCGATTTCAGCGCCACGTGAGGTGTGAAATTCTCATTTTTCAGCGTGTCGGACGCATTGATGCCGCTGCCATCGAAGCAGGACCCAATGAGGACCAGCGCCTGGTCAAGGTCTGATATCAGCCGGCGCTTGTGCTTGCCCGACCAATCACGAGCAAAGTCCAGCGGATTGACGCGGGTGAACACCTTGCTCTTTTCCGAGCACCAACCACGCTGTTCGAATTCATCAGGTGTCGTGATCGAACCCTTGAGGAATTTTTGAAGCTGATCACGCTTCATCTCGGTTGCAGAGCCGAAGGTGCGGAGAAACTGTCGCGTAATCGGCTCTGCGTTGACGGGGGGCGGTTCCTTGCCCTTGTCGGCATCCTCATCGATGAGTTGATTGATACCGACGAGTGCATCCTTGACGGTAATTGGCCTCCCTTCGTCGACATAGACCTTGCCATAGTGACGGGAGAAATACTCGAGTGCCTTGCCGCGCCGTATCACCTGGATGTCTGCGGCTGGCAGACCTTCCTTGGCGTGATTTTCCAGCATCGCCTGCAACTGGCGCACGTCGGCCATTACCTCGCGCCGCATCCGCCCCCAGCTGACTGGTGTCGGTTCCTCTGTGCGTTTGCGGCAAACATGGATGATGTCGTACTCGATAGTTTTTGAGCCGAATTCTCCATCGCCTTTGGTCTCGTCGGAACGAATTGGGTAGGTGGCCTCAAGATAGTAACCTGCGTCGAAGAGAGATTCGAGCACGGCAACCCACGGCTCATCTTCGCTGTGGTGGAAAGTGAACGCTAGAATTCCACCCGGCTTTAGGACGCGATGGGCTTCCCGCCAGCACTGGGTAAGAAGTCGCTTGTAGAAGCCGTCCGGATCTTCGGGTTCACGGGCACGATTAGCAACTGCTTCGAGAGACTTGGGGGTATACTCCGCATTGTAATATTCCGGATACTTATTCTTCAGGACTAGGCGTAGCCAGACGTAGAAGAAATCAGATAGCTCCGAATAATGGAGCAACCCACCAAACGGCGGATCCGTGATGACCAGATCCAAGCTCCCATCAGACACCTGTTCCAGTTCAGTTGATGAGCCACAGAATGCCGCGGCTTCGCGCACAGGGTCCGCCGGATAGACCTTGATGCTTTTGCCAGAAATTTCACTGGCGAGATCAGGAGCGCGACGTTTGAGCCCTTCCGCGCTCACCGCTTCCCACGGCTGAATAGCCCAGTCACGGCCTTCAGTCACACCCTCAACACACGAGGCCCAATTACCACGGCCAAGAGCCGGAAAAACACAGTTCTCGACGACGGTAGATTTCGGGTGATAGTTATTGTTCGCAAACTGAGGCTCAAGTTTATCACCTTGAACATTCCAAAGCGTGAATAGGCTTTGATTTCTCAAATATTGCTGAAAAGCACCGAGAACATATTCCCGAGTTTTCCAGTCGTAATCACCGGTCTCTACGATAGATTTCAGCAACTGACTATGGACAAGCAGCTGGCGTGGGTTGAACATTGTCCACCAATGGGTGAATCCGTGGTTTGGCACGCCACCCTGCAAATGGTGGGTCATGAAGCCGTAAGGCAGCTCTGACCTTGGCCAATATGCTGCCAAATCGGTGTCTTTGCGGGCATCCCATTCCACCAACGCTGCGTCATATTGCGCCGCGTGGTCCTGGTCAAAAGGCGCGAAAAATCGACCACTATATGGGGCGCCACTATTGTCGCGTTGGGGCGCGTAGCCTTGAACGGCATAGCCCGCCATAGGCCCCGTCTTACCCGACGATTTGATGGTATCGAGAACGTCCTGGACTGTGCCGCATGCACCGCAGGCGTAATGCGATTTCTTGGGCACCGTTCCGATATCGGGTGCGAATGTGACTTTAGTCTCAGGGCAGGTTACCTCATCGGGGAGTTCGCCTCGAACTTCCAAAAGGCGAATTTTAGCCGCCCGCTCCTGGTTCCACCTTGCCGAAGACGGCACATCATCTTTTGCCGAACCGCCAAAGGGGCGCCCATTGGCGTCTTGCTTCGAGCTGCCTGCGAGCCATTCCGGGTGGACAAGAAGTGTCAGTTCGACCTTCTTGTTTGAGCCCTTGCCTAGATTGATCAGTTCGGTTGCGCCACATTCGGGGCAAACCACACCCTTTTTCCGATCGAGAATAGAGTACGGATGCTCGGACGGTGCAACGTAGAGCGGCACGTCCGGAGCCATACGTGCAGCATTTTCTTCGACATGGAAATCTGCGCCGCATTTCCGGCAGACATGTTCCCAGTGTTTCACGCTGATCGTTTTGACTGCCATGACAGGGCTGGTCATGATGGGCGTGCGATGGCCGCACCCGGTAACCTGACAGGGGCCGTGCTTGGACCAGAAGGTGTAAATTACCTCCGGGCCTTCATAGCTGTATTCCGGCCTCTGCTCGGGCTTCAGTGTCAGCGGGTTAAAGTCTGCTGGCATCTCGCGCTTGGATGGCAGGTGGGTCCATTTCCCTTTTTCACCATTGGGTCCATCGCAGTAGTAGTACGGCATGATCTGAGGCTTCACCTCGGCCTCAATGTCGGCTAGCAACATCCTGACCTGAACAAGGTCAACATCCGCCAATTCTTGCTTGACTACAAACCAGGCTACGGGATTCAGGTCGTTACCGATTATCTGCATCCCAAGACGAGAGCCTTCTACCAGCGTGGTGCCACCGCCCATGAAGATGTCGGCCACCTTAAGATGCTTGAAGGCACCCTTTTTCTGGTGATTGGCGTAATAATTGTCCCACACAAGCTTTGCCGCGTGAGATTTGTCCTCCGGAGCCTTGGTGGCGGCTGCGATTAGCATTGATCGGAAAACGCTAGACCGCCGCCGAGCCCACCATTTAGACATCTGGTAGATCGGCTTTCCAGCGTTTCCTTCAATGATCGCCACCTGATTGACTGGCAGGATCGGAAAATCGACTTCCAGGCAGGTTTTTGGACGGTTGGGGTCATTGAAATCAACGGTTTCAAGAGCGACTGCCTTACCGGCCCCGACTGCCTTCGCGACTTCCTGCGCCAACAATTCTTTTTTAGTTGCCATGTGGCGCGATCCTTACTTGGTAATCTCGACGAAGGGAGAAAGCACCTCAAGCAGCGAAAGGCCGCCATGCGTCAAAGTGGGGTAGCCCCCTTGGCTCTTCCACTTCCAGCGGCCAACTGCCAGACGGTGTTCGCCGTGTGGGCTGTGGATTTGAAGAGCGACAGGAGGAACAAAGGGGCCCGTTTCGCCGCTTCCCTTTGAACTGCGCCTACTGGCAAACGTCGACTTCAGAAATTGACCGACCTCGCCGTCCGCATCCGGGAAGTAGCCGGTCGCAGCATAGCCATGGTCTGACGTGATGACCAACCGACGGCCGGTTGCAAGACGTTCAACAAATGACCAGAAATCGTCGCTGTTGAGCTGATCGGTCGCATCACGGATCAAGGTATCAAGCCCCTGGCCGGCGACAGCACCATCGTGGACCTTACTGTCCGGCCAATGGTGCCAGAAGACCCAGTTCTTCGAACCGTTGATCAGGCCTTCACAGTCTTTCCAAGGCATATCAACGCACTCGGTGACGGTGGGTTGTAGCCTGTGCGCCATGCCGCCGCCGTTGTTTTGCAGCTGACTCCGGCTGCCGAAGCCAAGGGCTTTCGCAAATTCATTGGTTTCGCCGGGCAGCTCAGAGGCATTTGCCGAAATCTCGTGCAGCGTGAAACCTCGCTCCTTTGCACCTTGTAGCAACCAGGGCAGCTCACGCAGCGAGAGGCCGTCCAAGATGAGCACAGCTTTGGCGCTGTACGGCTCCGACCACCAGCGCGCGAGACGATCCGAATTGCGTTCCACGGTCGAGCCGAAGCTTCGCCAAAGATCCCAGGCGGAGGAGGACAGGTAGTGATCGAGCGCGCCGATTTCCCGATCGCGCTTGATAACCTCGCTTGGTGCATTGCCCGCTGCCAACGGTTTTGAGGCAATATCTAGGGCCTTTGCGATAATGACGCGCCAGGCATCTTCGTCGGAGCCTTTTGCCAAGCTTTCAAGAACGGTCGCATCAAGCGCCATCAATCGTCCTCCTTCTCAAGGCTGATCTCGAAGGTCATGCCATCAGGCAGCTTCTTGATGAGCTCCTTGAGCTGAGCACCGTTAGACGCCGACACCTTTATTGAGACCTCAGCAACCTTGGTGGCAGGGCCAATGCCCCAGCCTTCAAGTTTCCCGATCAAATTGAGCGGCGATGTGGCTGGATTGTTGAGAGATGTTCTGGGCTTAGCTCCGCTTACTGCTGACCCGGCACCGAAAATGCCACCGGGTGCTGGCTGCGTGCCGCCGCCTGTGTTGGTGTCACCTCCCACTGGGATGGACGTAGGCGATGAAGTTCCGCCGAACAAACCGCCGGGCACGCCGCCATCTGCCGGGGCGGGCGCAAATGGTGCACTTCCACCCGTAGTCGGTACTGCCGAAGGAGCCATAAGCGACACTTCGTCAAGCTGCCGTCCAGTATAGAAAAGCTTCGGCTTCATGCGCTTCCAGGCAGCTTCCTCATCTTCTCCTGGCTGTGCTTGCAGGTATTCCATGCCACGCAGATTGATCGCAATCTTGCCTTTCGCACACAGGCGAAGAATACGCTCCTTCATAGCTGTTTCGCCGAGCCATGGGATGCAATCCTGACCTGCGGGACGAGGCTCCTGCAATTCGCGAAGCAGCTTACCGACAGCAGAATTGTCCGCCGCAGCCTCGAGGACCAGATCTTCGAAGTCTTCAGGCACGAAGAGATCGTTGACCAAGGCTTCTTCGATGCCCTCAGGAATCTGGGCACCTTGCTTCTTCAAGCTCTCCACATTGAAAGCGCATTGGCCCGGGTCCGCAAAATTCCAGCGATGCAAAACGGCGAAGCGATCGAAACGCTTCTTGAGCATGTCCCGGAGCGCGCCTTGGTATTCAGTGTGGAGCTTTTTGTATTCGGGGCTCTGACCACTCCATTCCTGCGCCTTCATTTCGGCGCGAGCTAGGATCAAAAGATCCCGATCCTGGTAAGCGTTCAATGAACCAGAACGCGGAAGCAGAAATCGGATCGTGTTGCGCCGCTTCTGCAAATGATCCTTGAGCCAACGGCCGAGGGCGGGGGCGATATTATCCGGCTCTTCAGGCAGTACCAATATCGGCAGGCGGTCATCCCAGCGATCCGGCTGCTCCGCTTCATCCAGCGTGGACCATGGATCGGTCTGCCAAGACTTCGGCAATGCGATAACACGGAAAAGCCTGGCGACCTCATCTGTGCCCCCGATCACGTAGCGTACTTGTTTGGACAGTTGGGCTTGATCAGACCCGTCTGTGAACAGCTTATCGTTTCGCGCACAGGCCATTAATTTTGCACGAGGGTTCTCCTCCTCGCGAAAAACAAGCCTCGGGCCGTCCTGGTGAATGTTGAAGCTGTTCTCGACGATGGTCGATAGCTCCACCTGAAACGCGTTGTCATCGACGGCCTTGTCGCGCGTGATATCAACCTGCAGAGTCGAAGGCTCCGCTCCGGCCAAATTACCGACCGCAATAGATCGTAGCCACAACGCGCCAACAATCTCTTGAAGGTGCGGAGCGAGAGTAGCGTGGTTCGCTACCGCTTCAGTCACGGAAATGATGTTCTGCTGGGCCTTTGCTCGCAGGGTCCGATGATGCTCATTGGATACCGAATCCAGGAGAGCGCCAATGCCTGAAGCATCATCGTCGAGGCGGAAATCTGCGGCCGTGAGAACTGGCGATGCTTCTCCGCGGCTCTTATACAAATTTGCCAGAATGCGGATCATATCGCGCGTTTCCTGCGCGTCGGTCGCGATCAGAACTTGCTCTTCTAGCAGTCGCAGGAGGTGCGGTGCGTAAGGCCAAGCTTCGGTAAATTCGGTGCGCTTGCGGTCTTGTTCCGACGGCGGGATGTCCTGCAGCCGGAAATATTCTGCCACATGCTGCGCGACCAGTGCTTCAATCGTCCCATTTGCAATCTGCAAGCGGTTATCGAAGAGGCGATGCAACAGCATTCGCCGACGATCCTGCTGGATTCGTTCGGCGTTACCGCCGGCCTTGAAATCGATCGCCACCGGGTTAACGCGATGCACTTGCTGATATGCGTCGCTACCGCCGTTACGGACGGATATTACGAGAACAAGAAGATCCGGCCGTTCTTTGGCAATTTCTGACAAAATTTGTATAAAATTGAACGCCCAATTTTTCCATGGGTATTGCTTGGTGTTGGTGAGGCCGTCGTACCAGGTCTGAAATTCATCCAGAAGCAGCATTGTTGGTGCGGCTTCAAGCAGTTCAAGAATTAGTTGATCGGAAGGAATATCGGTCTTGGCCGTTCCCATGCCTTCCCACTTGCCCTTGATGTAGGTCCCGTGAGGGTGGCGATCAAACAACAAATCCCACAAGAACTTGTACCGCTGACGGTGAAGGCTCTCCCCAATCACCTGCATACCGTCACGCAACGCGATGCTTCCTATTTGCGGGTCCCCAAGCGTGGTTGCCCATGAATTTAGCCAAGCCCCAGTCGATGCGGCATCATTCACGGCATGGAACAGCGCAGCCATTAAGTGCGACTTACCCAGACCGCGCTCACCAATGACGACGACAGGCCGTCCTTGGCCCGGGCCAACAGCTTCAATCCCCTTCAGCAAATCGTGAGTAGGGTAGGTAATATTGAGAAATTCTTGCGCAGCGATTTGGGTGGCGCCGGTATTGCTGTCGTTCGACAGCTCAATCGCGGTACCCTTGAGGCGCTTGCTCTGAAATTCCCCTCTGAGAGTTAGCCCCAGCATTACCGAATCCTTCCACCTGTCGTATCCGCACCCTGAGTTAGCTCTGGGTCACTTAACAAAACAATCTGTTGATCATGAGGCTTTCGCACCGAAGGGTCAGTGTCCAAGCCAAGGCGCTTTAAAGCATAGTATAGCAAAGCCCGCCTGACCGGGATGACACCCCGGCCATTCTGCATCCCATAATCCAGCTCGATCACCCGTTTCTGATTAGGGCTGAGGTCAGGATGTGGTCCAACCTCAAGCTCCACCATCTCCTCCCAAGCGACATCTGGCACTGCCGGCTTCTTGGCGGCTCTTGTTTGACGTGTCTCAATGATGCGGGAGATCACGAAATCGCGGTAATCACCGCTCTTCTCGCAGAAGGATCGGGCGTGCCAGCGGAACCCATCGAATGCCAAAGCGTGTGGTGCAATCCAGCGCCACTCTGGATCGGGTGCTGACATGGATTGGTAGAGGGCTTCGATGGCCTCATGCCGCCTGATAGCAATCACAATTGAGCGCAGGACAACTGGATCGATGCCGCGGGCCGGCGCAGGCGTCGCGTCAAACGCGGGAAGGTTGCCAATCCAGGCGTCCTCAGGTGTGATGACCCCTTCAGCCACCGAGCGGACCTGGGAGAGGTATTGGGTTGCATCGGGCTTCAGAAACAGCGGCTTGAAAGAGGAGGACCGGACATATGTCTTCCCGCTCTTGTCGTAGACCATGTTGTCCGGAGCGAGGGCAATGTAGCGGTTGAGGTCGCCTGAGGATTGATTAGGCGACACCCCGAATTTGTCGATCAGGTCGCTGCGGTTGACATGCCCTTCCCAAAACAAGCGGAATTCGATGAACTGAAGCTTATGCTCCACGCCCCATCGCAAACTTGGCTTGCTGTCGTCCACAACCACCCCCCGAATCACTTTCCGGAACCTTCCAAAAAGTAGACAGGTGATGTGTAGTTTAGATTCGCCCGGTCAGGCAAGCGATGCCGGGGTCCAACTGCGTCAGGTTCAGGTGGTAGTCGTAGCGTTCACCGAAAAATGCCGCCGCTGCGCCTCCCACTCCGTCGGGAACGGGTTGGCCAGCGTGGTGAGGTCGATACCGTCGCCCTGTCTGCCATCGAGGATCGCCTCGATGATGTCCGGGGCGAGCAGCGTCATGCGCAGAACTCGGGTCAGGTAACTCATGCCGATCCCTTCCTTCTCAGCCAGTTCGGTCACGCTGGAGTAGGATCCGGCTTCAAGCATACCCTTCCAGCGAAATGCGCGGCCCAGAGCCTTGACCACCGTATTGTCGGTGCGCGAACGCTGGGGATGCGAGCCCGCCGGCAGGACCATTTCCTTGCGCCCGCCGCGCTTCGTGATCTGGAAGGGAACGTGAATCGATATGGTCTGGGGCCCCGAGGCCAGCGCGCTCATGCTGCTGCCTCCAGTTCCGGCGCCTGCAGTTCACGGACCAGCGCCCCCAGTCCGTCGACCCGCAGCCTGACGTCCAGCCCAGCGCTTCCGATGACGATGCGATCGACCAGCAACTGGACGATCCTCGCCTGTTCGGCTGGGAACAGCTCATCCCACATGGGATCGAGGCTGGTCAGAGCATCGCGGGCCTGCGCTTCGGTCATCCCCCGTGCATGCTTCACGCCGCTCTTCCATGCGCCGACAATGATCTCGGGCTGCCGGAAGACCGCACGAAGCTGGTCGACCACTGTCCCTTCGATCTCTGCCGCCGACACGCGCCCGACCGTGCAGGAACCTGCTCCGTGGCGGAGCAGCGTCTGGCTGACATAGTAGCGATAGAGCTTGCCGTTCTTGCGCGTGTGGGTCGGAGAGAATGCCGCCCCGTCTGCTCCCCACAGCATGCCCTTCAACAAGGCCGGCGTGTTGGCGCGCGAGCGATTGGCGCGAACGCGCGGGCTTTCCTTGAGGATGGTCCGCACGGCATCCCACACGTCCTGATCGATGATCGCGTCATGCTCGCCCGGGTAGCTCTTGCCCTTGTGGACCGCTTCGCCAATGTAGGCCCTGTTGTTCAGGAGGCGGTAGAGGAACCCCTTGGTGATGGGCTTGCCCTGACGCGTCGTGATCCCGCGCTGGGCGAGCTCGCGCAGGATGGTCGTGCCGGAACCAACCTCTGAAAACCGCTGGAAGATGTACCTGACGTTGGCGGCGGCGGCCTCGTTGACGATGAGCTTGCGGGACTGGACATCATAGCCGAGCGGCGGCACCCCGCCCATGAAGATGCCCTTGGCGCGGCTGGCCGCGAACTTATCGCGGATGCGCTCTGCGGTCACCTCACGCTCGAACTGGGCGAAGCTGAGCAGAATGTTCAGGGTCAGGCGGCCCATGGAAGTAGTGGTGTTGAACGACTGCGTGATGGACACGAAGGTCACATCGTTCCGGTCAAAAACCTCGACCAGCTTTGAGAAGTCCATTAGCGATCGCGAAAGACGGTCGATCTTATAGACCACCACCACGTCGATCAGGCCCTCCTCGATATCGGCCAGCAGGCGCTGCAGCGCGGGGCGTTCCAGCGTGCCGCCGGAAATACCACCGTCGTCGTAATGGTCGCGGACCGGCACCCAGCCTTCTGACCGCTGACTGGCAATGTAGGCTTCGCAGGCCTCGCGCTGGGCATCGAGGGAGTTGAACTCCTGCTCGAGCCCTTCCTCCGATGACTTCCGTGTATAGACCGCGCAGCGTAGCTTGCGGACGAGCGGTTTGTTCATGCTGCCCTCCGATGATCCTTGAGGCCGAAGAACACCCAGCCGTTCCAGCGCGACCCGGTGATCGCGCGGGCGATTGCGGACAGCGACTGGTAGGGACGCCCCTGCCACTCGAAGCCGTCCAAGGTGACGGTCACGGTGTGCTCCACCCCCTGCCACTCGCGGATAAGGCGGGTGCCGGTGATGGGCTTCAGGTCGGCACGGACCCGACGGGTGGTGATGTTACCCCCATCGAGCTGTTCGCCGAGCTTCTGCAGCCGCTTGACCGTTTCCACCTTCAGGCCGCCGTAGGCGAGTTCCTGGATGCGGTAGGCCAGTCGGCTTTCGAGGTAGCGCCGGTTGAAGGCCGGCGGCTCCTCATTGAACAGTTCACGCCATTGTTTCTTTAATTCGGCGATGGGCGCTGCCTTCATGGCCGCCAGCCGTGCGAGTACGGGATCAGGTTTCATTGTGCGTTTCTCCGGTGAGTTGCACCGGCACTACCGCTCTGTTCGGAGGCGAAGTGTAGCGGAAAGTCTCCACTCTCTTCATATAGTTGATCTGCATTACGCAGGTGCAGGCGAGCGAGCGCCGCACCAAGCAGATCACACAGTTCAGCCCGTCGCGCGGCCGGGGACATCTTGTCCGGATGGAGTGGGTTCGGGCGTTTCACTTGGAGGTCTCCGTCTCGTGCCCGACTGGGTCGAGCAATGGTGCTGAGACGGAAAAGCCAGCTGCCTGAACTCAATGGGACACCGGGCGGTAAAACTGCTCACAGAGTGTGAACAAGTGCGGAACATCCCCCTTGCGAACTGTGGCGAGGGCAGCAATCATTGAATGCGAATCAAACACTCAGCCGGGCTTGATGATTGGGGGCGTGTCACGAACAGCGAATTCTATTGTACGCAATGCCTTGGTGCTGGTCGAAATGCGGCAGCATCAGCCTGCGATGGAGACGTTGTTGTTCTTATCCGCAGAAGAGAAATGGCAGCGTCAATTTCTGAGCATCTGGCACCACAACTGCATTTGATAGTCCTAGGCGGAATTTTCGGAGACTTATATGGTACGCATGCCGGCCAAAACCTGCCCTAATCTCTCTCGGCTATTCGATGATGCGGAGCCGACTCTGCTGTCCGGCTTTTTTGAAAGCA
>DITW01000081.1 GCA_002422945.1 Sphingomonadales bacterium UBA6174
ATCGGAAGCCGTTCAAACATGGGTCAGTTCTCGATGGAAATTATCTCCAATCCCGGGTCAACTCTCAGTGGAAATCAACAGACAGATATTTTAAAGCCGGAAACGACATCCACCGCCCTGTCGAATGGCTGGTATTGGTCGATCCCGCTGACCAGCCGGGTCGGCAATGGCTATGTCTTCAGTTCGGATTTCATCTCGGCGGATGCGGCTGAAACCGAGCTGCGCACGGCATTGGGTCTGTTGGATGACCCCATCGCAGCGCGGCATCTGAAATTCGAAACTGGCCAGTTGGCGCGCCATTGGGATCGCAACTGCGTCGCGGTCGGCCTTGCGCAAGGCTTTATCGAACCACTTGAGGCGACCGCGCTGCATCTGGTGCTGAACACCGTCGAACTGTTCATGGACAGCCTTGAAAAGGGTGCGTTCAGCCCGCGTTATCGCGACGAATTCAACGCATCCATCTCTGGCCGGATCGAACGGGTCCGCGATTATATCGTCGCGCATTACAAGCTGAACACCCGCACCGACAGCGACTATTGGCGCGCCAATCGCGACAATATGGCACTGTCGGACGAGTTGCTGCAGATTCTCGATTGCTGGTTTCGGCGGGGCGACCTTGCCGCGCAACTGGAAGATCAGCGCGACCTGAGCCATTTCGGTAGCGCGTCATGGCATTGCCTGCTGGCCGGATATGGCGCTTTCCCCCCGCTCGCGACGCAGCAGCGCGATGACGTGGACTTTTATCGGGACCGCAGCATCAGCCAGTTTCTCGACGGCTGTGCCCTCAATTTTCCGGATCATGCGGCAGCACTGGCGCAGATGGGCGATCCGGCTTGTTTCCAGATTCAATGATAAACTTTGGAGAGATGAAATGATGAAGGCACTGGTAAATAGCAAGATGACGCTGTGCAGTCTTGTTGCTGCATCGCTCGCTTTTGGCCTTGGATCCGTCTCGGTGGCGCATGCGGATGGCGCGAAGGCCCCGCGCGCGCACAAGGCCAGCCCCAAGACCGTCAAGCGTGCCCAGCCTTGGTGGACGAATGCGGTGATCTACGAGATCTATCCGCGTTCCTTTCAAGACACCAATGGTGACGGCATCGGCGATCTCAAGGGCGTGACCCAAAGGCTCGATTATCTTAAGGGACTTGGTGTCGATGCGATCTGGCTGACCCCGTTCTTCCCCTCGCCCAATGCTGATTTCGGCTATGACGTGGCCGATTACACCAATGTTGCGCCCGAATATGGCACGATGGCCGATTGGGACGAACTGGCCCGCGAGGCGCGCAAGCGCGGCATCCGCATCTTGGTGGATTTCGTGCTCAACCATTCGTCCGACCAACATGCGTGGTTCAAGGAGTCACGTGCTTCACGCGACAATCCCAAGCGCGATTGGTATGTCTGGCGCGACGCCAAGCCCGACGGCAGCCCGCCGAGCAATTGGGAAAGCATCTTTGGCGGCTCGACCTGGCAATGGGACGAGAAGACCAAGCAATATTATTATCACATCTTCCTGAAGGAACAGCCGGATGTGAACTGGGCCAATCCGGACCTCAAGAACGCCATGTACGACGTGCTCCGCTTCTGGCTGAAGCGCGGGGCCAGCGGTTTCCGACTGGATGCCACGCCTTATCTGTTCGAGGACCAGTCATACCCCGAGGATCCGGACGTAAAGGGTGGCCCGCCGGTCTGGCTCAAGCCCTATAATGCCGAACTTCCGGCGGGGAATGGCATTCTGCGCGACATGCGCAAGATCGTCGATGGATTTGCTGGCGACAATATCCTGCTGGGCGAATCCTCGACTGCCAGCATCGAGGGGCTGCGCAAGATCTATGGCAAGAATGCCGACGAGATTCATCTGCCGATGAATTTCCTCTACGGGAACCTCACGAAACTCGATGCAGCCGTGTTCAAGAAGCAGATCGACGACATGCATTTCAAGCTCGACGGCCTGCCCCCGGTAACTTTCTTCAGCAGCCACGACCATTCACGCCAATGGACCAGCTTCGGCGATGGCGTGCACAATGATCGCATCGCGCGCATCACGGCTGCAATGACGCTGACCCTGCGTGGCACGGCATTGATGTATTATGGCGAAGAAATCGGCATGGCTGACCTGACGCCCGGTGAAATCCAGAACTTCCCGCTCAGCCCGACCCGCAAAGTGGCGGACAAGCGTGACCCTGAGCGTTCGCCGATGCAATGGTCGGGCGCGGCGGATGCGGGGTTCAGCACCAGCCCGTCTTGGTTGCCGGTAGCCAAGGCTACGGCGACGACGAATGTCGAGGCGCAGCTGCGCGATCCCGGCTCCATGTACAATTGGTATGCCAGACTGTTGGACCTGCGAAAATCCAACGCGGCGCTGCGGGATGGGGAATATGTCTCGCTTGAATCAGGCAATCCCAAGGTGCTCGCTTATGCGCGCAAGGACAAGCGCGGCAATGGCGTGCTGGTGCTATTGAACATGAGCGATGCCCCGCAGCGCGTGGCTGTGTCCGGGTGGTCCGGATCGCCGCCGAAGATCGCGCGCGTGCTGATGGCCAGTCCCGCTGTCACGACGGCAAATCTGTCCCAGCCCGTGCTGGAGCCTTATGCCGCACAGCTTTTGACCTTCACTGCCCGCTGAGGCGCAGATCGGGGAGACAATATATGCGCAGACTGGCTCTATCTTTTCTCGCGCCATTGTTGCTGGCATCATCGCTGACGATGGCAGGGGAAGCCTCGGTGGCGCGGCTGCCTTTGACCGAAGGCAAAACTGAGGTCCGGCATCTCGACTGGACCCGGCAGGCCAATATTTATGAGGTCAATATAAGGCAATATACGCCGGAAGGCACCTTCCGTGCGTTCGAGAAGCATCTGCCGCGTATTCGCAAGATGGGCGTGGATATTCTCTGGATCATGCCGATCAATCCGATTGCCCAAAAGGAACGCAAGGGCACGCTCGGCAGCTATTATGCTGTCAGCGATTATACTGCGATCAATCCCGAATATGGCACGCTCGCGGATTTTCAGCATCTGGTGAACGCTGCCCATGCACAGGGCTTCAAGGTCATCATCGACTGGGTGGCGAACCACACGGGCTGGGACCATGTTTGGACCAAGCAACACCCCGGCTGGTACAAGCGCAATGCCAATGGCGCGCTGGAGGGATATCATTACCGCGACCTCAGCACCGGCAAGGAAGAAGTTTGGGCCGACGTGATCGGACTGGACTATGCCAATCCTGAAGTGCGCGAGGCGATGATCGAGGCGATGAGCTATTGGCTCCGGACCGCGAATATCGACGGATTTCGTTGCGATGTCGCCTGGACCTTGCCGGTGGACTTTTGGGAACAGGCGCGCGCCCGCCTCGATGCCATCAAGCCGGTGTTTATGCTGGCCGAAGCCGACACGCCCGAAATGCAGCATCGCGCCTTTGACATGACTTATGACTGGGTGCTGGGCCGCACGCTCGTCAAGGTTGCGCGTGGCGAGGGTGACGCCCGCGATCTGGCCGCGCTCTACACCAACCCTGTTCGCCGCTATCCGGCAGATTCTTATCGCATGACGTTCACCAGCAACCATGACGAGAATTCGTGGAATGGCACCGACCGTGAACTTTATGGCGAAGGTGCTGCTGCCATGGCGGTATTGGCGGCGACGCTGCCCGGGATGCCCTTGATCTATGGTGGGCAGGAAGGTGGCCTCGACAAGCGGCTCAAATTCTTCGACCGCGATACGATTGTCTGGCGCAACAGCCCGCGCGCCGCGCTCTATCGACAATTGCTGAAACTGAAGCACGATCATCCCGCGCTTGCCAATGGCATGGAGCCGGGCAATCTGGAGATCGTCGATGTCGGCAATCCCAACATATTCGCATTTGTGCGGAAGGCTGGTGCAGATCGGGTCCGCATCGCCGTGAACCTTCGGGGCAAGAGCGCCCGTTACACATGGCCGGGCGAGCGCCCTAAGATGCTACGAAACTGGGGTTGGTCGATAAAGACCGACCGGCATTAATCAGCGACAGATACTATAAAAAGTCACCGAGATTGAGGAGCTAGTGATGGCCGGGAATATATTGGGACCGCAGGAAGGTGACGCAGGAGAGAGCGTAGACGCGCCGCATCTGCAGGCTTTCGTGATGGGATTATTCTTTATCTTCGGCGGGATCACATCGCTGAACGACGTGATCATTCCCAAGCTGAAGGAGCTGTTCACGCTCAACTATACGCAGGCGATGCTGGTGCAGTTCTGCTTCTTCACCGCTTATGCCGTGATCGGTATCCCGGCGGCGCGTCTAGTCAAAAGGCTCGGCTATATGCGCGGCGCGGTCGCGGGCCTGCTGACCATGTTGGCGGGTTGCCTGTTGTTCATTCCGGCGAGCCAGACCGCCATATATGGCGTGTTCCTGCTTGCGCTGTTCGTGCTGGCGAGCGGCGTCGTCATTGTGCAGGTCGTCGCCAATCCATTGATCTCAATGCTCGGCAAGCCCGCCACCACGCACAGCCGCCTGACCTTTGCGCAGGCATTCAATTCGCTGGGCACCACGATCTTTCCCTATGCTGGCTCGATCCTTATCCTCGGCGGCCTTGCCACGGTGAGCGCGGACACGCTGTCCGGTGCTGAACTCGATGCCTATCGCACTGCCGAAAGCCAGGCGATCGTCCATGGCTATTTGGGTCTGGCTGTTGTGCTGGCGCTCGTGGCGGGCGCGGTGTGGATGTTTCGCAACGCCCTGCCAGCTGAGAAGCATGAAGAAAGCACCGGTCTGGCTGGGCTGGACTTATTGAAACGCCCGCGCTTCGGTCTCGGGGCATTGTGCATCTTTCTCTATGTCGGTGCGGAAGTCGCGATAGGCTCGTTGATCGTCAGCTATTTGCGCCAGCCACATGTGATGGGCCTGGAAGAGCTGGCGGCGGGCAAGATGATTACACTCTATTGGGGTGGCGCTATGGTCGGCCGGTTCGTCGGTTCGGCGGTGCTGCGGATCGTCAGTCCCGGCAAAGTGCTCGCCGGGGTTGCTATTGGCGCTATTGTCCTGCTCGGCCTATCGACGGCGACGAGCGGCGCGGTCGCTGGCTATAGCCTGTTGGCGATCGGCCTGATGAATTCGATCATGTTCCCGACGGTCTTCAGCCTTGCTTGCGAGAAACTGGGTTCGCGGGCGGCGGACGGTTCGGGTATCATCAACGTGGCCATCTTTGGCGGTGCCGTTGTGCCGCTTTTGACCGGCATGATCGCGGATGCCACCGGCAGTCTTGCAACAGGGCTGATCCTGCCGGCGGCCTGCTATGCCGTTATAGCATATTTCGGCTGGTATGCGCGAAAGCCAGCCTAGGTCCTGACCCTAGGGTCCGTCTATGGCGATTTCCCGCCTATAATGCGGGGTGGGCGAAGCCCACCCCGTTTGCCTTACAGACCGTCAAGGCCCTTGCTGACAAGGATATTCACCGAAACGCGGCGGTTCTGCGCCTTGCCTTCAACGGTGTCATTGCTTGCCAATGGGTCTGCTTCAGCCATGCCGGTGGGGGTCAGCATGCGATATGGTTTCCAGCCGCAGGCCTGCTGCAGATAATTGATGACGCGACCGGCGCGCTTTTCGCTCAGCGTCTGATTGATTTCATCGCTGCCGGTCGAATCCGTATAGCCGACAACCAGCATCAGGGCGTTCTCCATCCCCTCGGCTGCGGTTGCGGTGGCGCAGAGATCAGCTTTGGCCTGCTCGGACAGCACCGCCTTGCCGGTATCGAAAAACACATTCGTCGTGCTCTTGATATTATATTTGTCGATATCGCCCATCCGGCCCCGCAGCGCCTGAGTCGCCGCTGCCTGTTCATCAAAGCGCTGGGCAGTGCCATTGTGAATCATGGTGGCGGTCTTCAGATCGTTGTTCCGAAAATTGATCTGGCTCGCCACCAAGCCACCGCTCCATTGCAATGTCTTGATGGTGACGGGCAGGCCGTTGAGCAGTGAGTCCGCAGCAAGCTTGTTGCTATTGACGCCTAAAAAGCCCTTGCTGGCCTTGATCTTTGTGGCGTCATTGATGGCAATCGTTGTTTTGGTGCCGTTGGCGGCAGTGACTTGCATCATATTGCCGCCACGTGCGGTGATGATGCCTTCGACCACAGGCCCGGCGGCCATCTCCGCCATATCAGGCAAAGGTGCGCCATTGACGATGATGGGTGGCTCGGCCTGCTGTGCATAGACGCTGCCCGACATCGGCACGCTCAGCACGGCAAGCAGGGCGAGCGCGCATGGCCTGTTGGAAATGACATTCATAAAATTATTCCTTAAAATTGGTTCAGACGGCCCTGCGTGTTCAGGTATACCTTGCTGACACATGAACGTGCCTGACCTGACCGTGCGTTGTGCGGGTGAATCGAGTGCATCATGCGGTGAAGCGATGCGGATAGCGGCCCACAGATGGGGGTTGCTGCAATATTGAGTTAACTGCGGGCGGCGATGATGTCGATACCGAGCGGCGCATCGCCAGCGGCAATCGCCATCAGGCGGTCGATATTCGGGTGCGCGCCCGGGCGATTGCGCGCATCTGCTGTGTGCTCGGCGAACAGGGCCAAGCCGTGTTCGGCAGCACTGGCATCCAACTTGCCAAATATCTGCTTTAGATATTGGTAGACGGCGAGGGAGCCCTGCTTGCCCGGCTGATTTTCAATGCTGGCGACCAATGCGCCCTTTTCGTCAATAAGGTCGATGCGCTGCACGCCATCAATGGACGGCATTTGTTGAAGATTATCCTTGAACGCCGCGCTTGGTTGAATCATCGCTAACATGTGTCGAATTCCTGAGTTCATTGCGCGCGGGGATGTAACATCTTCTTCGGGTGTCCGCTATGTGGCGCGCATTCGCCTGTAAAATGCGGGCCAAAGCCTCTCATTTGCGCCGCTGGCCGGTAGTTGGCGGTAGCAATGCGGATCGCACCGCTATAGGTGCGGCAGCGTAACCCTAGGCAATTCAGGCAGAACCATGGCCCGCAAACACTCAAGACATGATCCCTATGGAGAATTGCATCGCGAGGAGGAGGCACCGGCTGTGGCGGTGCCATGCTGGCTATGCGGTCGTCCGACCGGCAAGATCATTGTCTGGCATCACCCTATCCCCAAGAGCCGGGGCGGGCGCGATGTTGTGCCGATGCACCCCATTTGCCAGCAGACATTGATCACGAATTTTACCAATTCTGAATTGCAGCGCTATGGGATGGACGTGGAGGGCCTGTTGGCGAACCCGATCATCCGCAAATTCGTCGATTGGGTGGCGAAAAAGGACCCCGATTTCACAGCGAATATGGTCAAGAAACAGCGCTGAACCCTCAAGGGAAACGGGTCTGGTGTCCGCCAATGAATGCGTAGGACGGGTCTGTGGCATTTCGGCTGGCGGGGTAAATCGGCGCATCCGGGTTGTTTGGCTCCAGCGTGGTGGTGCTATCGGCCATGGTCGCTGTGACCGGATCGACCCGATCCCAATCATGCACCGAACGGCGATGCACGATGGCCCATCGCCCGTCGCGACATTCAAGATAGTCGAGATAGCGGCCACCGCCGACAATGTCTGTCAGGCCATTCTCGCCTTGCACGCGCAGGCGCACGTCCCAATAGCTCTCACTCCAGGCGCGATCTCCCGCGACTTCAATCAGGATATTCGACAGGCAGTGGCGCGTGCCGATCATCGGGGCGTGCAGTTGCCATACCCAGTCGATGAACCCTTTGGCGCTGCCGGCGAATAAAGGGGTGTGCTCGTCGGTGCCATCGCTGTGCCAGCATGAAAGCGCCAAGGGCCGGTCCATGCGGTCCATGGCGCGGCAATAACGATACAGCACATCGGTGATCGCCATACGGGCGGCGATGTCGGCAATCGTCGGTGGATGAACGGACATGAATGGCTTCCTCCCGCGCCCCCGCTCTGGCTTGGCGGGTGGCTGATGCCTTGCTGCCTGAATTCAGCCCGACCATCGGCCTAGCCTTTTGCGCAGTGGTTGGTGTTCAAAGGAAGCCTGTTAAAGTCTTGCCAGATAATGCGCCCAGACAATTGGGTGCGCAACAAGGAGGGGGCTGTCCATGCCGTTGCCATCGGCACCGTTAAGCATGCAGCATTTGCTGGACCGCGCGGCGATTGCAGACCTCAAATATGCCTATGCTTATGGCGTCGATCAGCGCGACTGGGCGCTGTACCGCTCTATCTTCGCCGACCACATCGAGATCGACTTTTTCGACTGGGCGGGCATTCGCGATACATGGGACGCGGATCAATGGGTGGCGACCGTCAAGGAGACGCTGGCGCCGTTCGACGCGACCCAGCACGTTTTCAGCAATCCCCTGATCACATTGAATGGCGACAGCGCCATCTGTGTGACGACGATGACCGCGCGGCATGTGCTGGGGGATGAAGCGCAAATTCTTGGCGGCTATTATACCGAACGGATGGATCGCACCGTGGCGGGCTGGAAGATCGCCGCCTGTAGCCTGAAGATCACATGGGAAGAGGGTGACCGCGACCTCTTTGCCCGTGCCGCCGCACTCGGCCCCCGCCCACGCCGCGATGTCGGCGCGCAGGGCATTTAACTCTTACCCAGCAGGACATGCTTCATGACCGAACCGCTCGATACCTTGTTCAGCCCCTTGCGCATTGGCGAAGTCACCTTGCGCAACCGCATCGTCATGGCGCCGATGACCCGACATCGTGCCACATTGGATGGCGTGCCGACCGATCTGATGGTCGAACATTATCGCCAACGTGCCGGTGCGGGCCTGATATTAACGGAAGGGATTTATCCGGCCTTCATGGGGCGCGGCTATCTGTTCACGCCGGGTCTGCATAACGAGGCGCAGGCCGCCGGGTGGCGGCGTGTTACCGATGCGGTCCATGCGCAAGGCGGCGCGATCTTTGCCCAGATCATGCACGTGGGCCGGTTGTCGGACCCGTTGATGCTGGATGGGGCGCAGCCGATGGCGCCCTCGGCGGTGCAGCCCGATCCGATTGCGCGTCACTATACGATCAACTGTCCGCGCCCCAAAAGGCCTTATCCACAGCCGTGCGCAATGACCCATGCCGAAGTGCTGGGGGTGATTGACGACTATCGCAATTGCGCTGTGCTGGCCCAGAAGGCAGGTTTTGACGGGGTCGAGATACATGCCGCCTCGGGCTATCTGCCGATGCAGTTCCTGTCCACCAACACCAATTTGCGCGAGGACGCATGGGGTGGATCGGTGGAGAAACGTGCGGCCTTTCTGCTGGCCTGTGTCGATGCGATCAGCGCGGCCACCAGTCCCGGCTTTGTCGCGGTCAAATTTTCGCCGGGCTGGACCTTCCACAATGTGTTCGACGATGATCCCATCGCCACCTACAGCTATGCGGTGCGGGCATTGTCACGGCGCGGCATCGCCTTTCTCGAACTCGGCAATTACGGAATGGACTGGGATGTCTATGGCGTATTGCGGCCATTGTTCGACGGCCCGGCCATGTTTGTCGCGGGCTATACCCGACAGAGCGCCGCCGCCACGCTCAACCGGGGCGAGGCGGATATGATCGGTTTCGGGCAGGCCTTTATCTCGAACCCGGACCTTGCGGAGAGATATCGCCTCGGTCAGGATCTGACCCGCCCTGACATTGAAACCTATTACACGCAGGGCGCAGAAGGCTACACCGACTATCCGGTGTTTGCCGATACCGATCCCTCCCGGTTGCAACCTGTGGATGCGGCACCCACGCCGATCGCGCCGGAAACAACCGGTTAGGCTGATATCGACGCCGTTCACGAAATCGGCCTTGGCATTGATGGTGACCTCTGGCGCGCGATCCGCAGTCGATAGCGGCCCGGCCTGACATTGGGCATGATGTAATAGCCGTCGCTGGCGCTCACGGTCTCGCCGATAATCTTGCCATTGGTATCGACCAGTTGGAGCTTGGCATTACCGATGCCGCGGCGATGGCCATCAATGGTAAGATAGGTCGTGCCATCGATTTCCGCCGTCAGCACGACCGGGAAGTCGATGGTCTGCACCTTGCCGGGGCGGGTGGGCTGCCATTGGGCATCGTCCAGCGTGCCGAGATCAAGCGCGACATCGGCATAGGATTTGGGCTGCAAGCGTGGCAATAATGCCTCGCCCTTGGCCGGGATGACGGCCAGTTCGCCCAAGGTGACGGTGGCCGAGGTCTGGCCTTATCGGATGATCACCGGGATCGAAGCGCCGATCAGCGCCTGCAACACGATGGCGACCTGACCCTTTTCGGGCTTGGCCGTGGCTTCCAGATCATCGGCTGCTAAGACATCGACTGACGAGGTCGCTTATTAATGGGCCTGCACCCATTGCGATGCGAAATGGACAAGGGCGGGGGCGCTGGGTAGCCGGAGCTTGAGCCGGATATTGTTGCGATGCGCCTCGACCGTTTTCTGGCTGCGCCGCTGCTTGTCGGCGATTTCCTTCATGCTGAGGCCCGCGCCGATCATTTGCAGCACCGCCAGCTCGCTCGCGGTCAATTGGCTGACGTCATCGGCGGCCTGAGCCTGCCCGCCGCCCGCAAGGCTGCGCAGCAATTGGGAGCGCATCTTGTCGCTGACATACAGCTCGCCCTTCATCACCGTGTGGATGGCATCGCGCAGGGTTTCGATCCCGGCACCCTTCATCACATAGCCATGCGCGCCCGCCTGTATCACGCGCGGGGCGTAGATGGCCTCATCATGCATGGAGAGGGCGAGAATCCGCAGAGCGGGCTGGAACTGCAACAATCGGCGGAACAAGGGCAGCGCCGATTCCTTGCCGAGCATCAGATCGACAATCGCAAGGTCCGGGGCCTTTTCCTGCGCGGCGCGCACGGCCTGATCCGCATCCTCGCATTCCGCGCATATGAAAATGCCCGGTTCACGGGCAATAATAGCGGCAAGCCCGGCGCGCACGATCGAATGATCGTCGACGATCATGACATTTACGGCGTGGAGAACCGTGCTCATCATGCTGCTCCAGTGTCGAAAGCGCATTGGCGGGCAACGCGCGTGCCGCCTGTAGTGTCGGGTTTCGGCATATCCATGTTAGATATTAAACCGATTTTAAGGGTCGTCAATGCACGCAAATTGGCGCGCCCTTTGCGTCCTTTAACGACTTGAATCTGGGGCAACGTCAAAGAAGCGCGTATGCCCACCGTCCTTTTCGGGCCTGTTGATTGCATGCCGATGGGTGCAATGTCATGGGTCGCTGCCAACATCATGACATGGCCATAGGCGGTCATCTGTGCGGCAGCGTACGCAACCTATATCAATACGACCTATGTTGACGCCATTATGACGGCAATATAGGTCGCATCGCTTTGATATGGGTGCGCCTTAGCTGCCACCCCTATGATTGTGTGAGGAAAATGCGCTTTTTAAGCGCGACCTACTCCAGATAATGCGCGCGCAAGGTCGCGATATCGGCGGTGGTGACGCCTGCTTCCTTGGCGAGATAGGCATCGACCGAACCCCATTTGGCTTCTATCTCTTCAAATGCGTCGATCAGATACGCCTTGCGATCAGCGCTATACAGTGGCTTGGGCTGGGCCGCTGCGGGGTCTTGCTGATATTTGGCGAAGAACAAAGCGACTGGATTATTGGCATGCGCCACCACGTCGATTTTCGGCATCTCATTTGTAGGACGACGATAGCTGGTGGATAAATGATAATCCTGCAGGATCGTTTCGCGCGGGACGCCCAAGGCGCTCAAAATCATCGCGGTGGCAAAGCCGGTGCGATCCTGTCCGGCAGAACAATTATAGGCAAGCGGCGCATCGGCGCGGGCGAGCAGTTTTTCGAACAACAGGCGCATTTGCGGGGCGAGTAGTGTCGGGAAATTGCGATAGATCGCGCCGCCATTCTGGATCTGGGTGCTGTTGCTCTGGCTACCGTTGATCGCGGCCATTGAATAGCCGATGGCGCTATAGGGAATGCCGTCCAGTCGGGTTGGCGCAATGACGCGTTCTTCGCTGGACCGCAGATCGACCAGATTGCGCAGGCCAAGGGCGCGGACTTCTTGCACATCGGCATCGGTCAGCAACGGCGTGCCGCCAGAGCGATAGATCAACCCCCAGCGCACATGCTTGTTATCCGCGCCGGCATAACCGCCGATGTCGCGGAAATTGGACCCCTTTTCCAACGGGAGCAACCGTTCCGCGACCCGGACGACGCCGCCATCCCGCACATCGCGCAGCAGGAAATAGCGGCGGCTGTTATCGAGCGCCACAACATGACGCCCGTCCTTGTCTTTCCCGGAAATGAGCGTGGCCGATGCAATATCGGCATCCGCCCGGTCCGCCATGAAGACATCGACCGCATCCTTGTCGGTCCAGCTGATGGTCACATTGCTGCGATCATCACGGCTGACGACGGCATCGCTGATGGTGCCTGCCTGCGCTGCCGAGATATTGGCAATGCTGGCGAGGCATAAGGCGAGGATGATGTGCTGCTGTTTCATGGCGGTACTTTCTATTTTACATCCGGGTGGTTGAGGGTGATCGCGTCAGAAGCGGATCGTCGCGTCCACGCCATAGGTGCGGGGTTCATTGAAGATGCCGACCTGTCCTGCCACGCTGGCACCGCTGCGATAGCCGGTGCTGTTGAGCAGGAAGGTGTGTTCTTCGTCGAACATGTTCCGGCTCCACAACGACAATTGGAGATTGGTGCTGTTGGTCAGGTCGATATCGCCGATGGAGAGGCGGCCATTGACGATGAACGACTTGCCCGTCTTCACCGGATCATTTGACAGGGCATGATAGCCCGTCGCCCCATTGGCATCGAGATGCATCCGGAATGTGCCAAAGCCGAGCGGCTGTTCAAAATCAAGCGACGTGCTGAACGCATGCGCCGGGGTGTAGACCAGATAAATCTGTTCCGGCGTCGGGACGGCGGCGAACGGGTTGGTCACTTTCGGCAGCTTGGAGTCGGTATAGGCATAGCTGGCCGACAGCGTCACCCCGGGCAGCGGGTTGAGGCTGGCATCAACCTCGATACCCCTGATCTTCGCGGTTGTCGGGGTGTTGACCGTTTCGATGGTGGTGCGATTGCTGCCCACGAGCGTGGCGTTGAAATCGACCTGCATGTTTTTGTAGCGGGTTTCATAGGCCGCCAGATTGATCCGGGCGTGATCATCGAAAAATTCGGTTTTCAGGCCGGCCTCAATCGTCTGCACCTTTTCCGGGTCGAAGGCGCGATAGGTAAGCGAACGTGAATTCGCGCCGCCTGCACGATAGGCCTGACCCCATTTCGCATAGGCATGGATGTCGTCCGTCGCGTCGAAGGCGAGGGTGAACGCCGGATCGACACGCGACGAGGAGAAGCTGAATGGCACCACGCCCGCGCCAATTACGGGCCGGATCGGCAGTGCGCCGCTGACCTGCAGCAACACGCCGCTCTTCTTGTCATGGGTATAGCGTGCGCCAACCGTCAGATGCAGGGCATCGTTCAATACGGGCGGCGTCCATGTCGCCTGACCAAAAGCGGCAAAGGACTTGGCCTTGGCGGTGCTCAGGCGATCTGGAAAGGCTGTCGCCGCACCGGCCGAAAGCGAAGGCAGGACGCTATAGCCGGTGTTCGGATCGGCATTCCATTTCAGCGTATCAGGCGCCCATGCGGAATCCACGCCTTTTTCATGATAATAATAGAGGCCAGCGACATAGGTCAGCTGTGGCAAGGAACCGAGCAGCTGGAGTTCCTGACTATATTGTTCCTGCGCCAGATCCGCGAGGCTGTACCGGCTGAACGTCTTGCCGCCGACGGCGGGCTTGCTGTGCGCCCCCGCGCCATTGTCCCATTGCGACTGGGTCAGCTTGCGATAGGACGAGATTGAGCGCACTTCCAGCTGTTCGAGCGGGTTCCAGTCGAGTTGCAGCATATGTCCATGGGTCTTGCCGATGCTTTCTTGCTGCAACGTGCCGATATCGGCGGTTTTGGTGCGGGTAGACTGGACCTGCGCCAGAGTCGAACCCGTGCTGAAGCCCGGCTTCAGGGACAAAAGCTGCACATAATATGGCGTCGTCGCATCATAAGAAGTGTCAAAGCCATAGTCCGCGCTGAAATTATCAGTCGGCTCCCACAGGGCGCGCACATGCAAACCGCGACGATCATAGCTGTTGAAATCTTCTTCGCCCGCCATCGGGTTGTTAACGGTGCCATCGCGCTTGGTCACGATGCCGTCGAACTTCAGGCTGAGATTGGCGAATGTCGGCAAGTCGACATGGGTTTCGGAGGTGTAGCCATCGAAATTGCGGATGCCGACCGTCTGCCGGAACTTCAACTCCCCCGCTGGCTTGCGCGTCACGATGCTGACCGCGCCGCCGGTTGCATTGCGACCGAACAAGGTGCCTTGCGGCCCTTTCAATACTTCGATGCGTTCAATGTCATATAATGCGGCACCCAGACCCTGCGAGCGACCAAGATAGACGCCATCGATATAGACGCCGACGCCGGAATCGCGGCTTGGCTGATTGGCGTCGAATGGCACGATCCCGCGAATGCCGACCGTGATGGCTGAACTGCGCGAATAAAAAGGCGCGATACGCAGCGATGGGATCGCGCCATCGGCGAGATCGGCGATGCTCTGGACGCTGCGGTTCTGCAGATCGACTGCGCCCACCACCGACATGGCGATTGGCGTCTTTTGCAAATTGCTTTCCTGCTTTTGCGCCGTCACCGTGATTTCCACGAGACCCCCGGCCTCTGCCGTTTCCATGGCAGTCTCGGCATGTGCGTTGGCGGATGCAAGGGCGACAGCGAGCGCCAGCACGGCGGCGTTATTGCGGAGCGTAGGCGTGTTGGAACGAAGCATGATGAATAGATTTCCCCGTTTGATTGGCGGGGCTGGAGCTATCGTCGCTTGATGACGCATTGATGATAAAATCAAGTCTGATTTATTGCTGTCAGACGACAATTTTATTGCAGCGCACAAATGAGGGCGGGATCAGGTGCAAAGGTCAGGGACTGACAGAAAACTGTCATTTTCCTGCAATCACTGCGTCACACATACCTGCAAGGGCAGCATGGCGTAGCTGGTAATTGCACATGAGAGGGGGACTGATGTCCGACACGCGTTTGCGGCCGCCTGCCATGGCCTTTGGGCGGGAACCAGATTGGTTTAACGAACCTGAACCACGTAGTTTCAAACCGAAGCTGAAATTCCGGACGGTCTGGATTTCGGACACGCATCTTGGCACCAGCGGGTGCAATGCAGCGATGCTGAATGACTTTTTGGCATCGATAGAATGCGACACGCTGTATCTCGTGGGTGATATCATCGATGGCTGGAGGCTGAAAAAGGGCTGGTACTGGCCATCATCGCATAATGACGTGATCCGCCGCATTTTGAAGCTGGCGCGCAAAGGGACGCGGGTCGTTTACATTCCCGGCAATCACGATGAAATGTTCCGCGATTATATCGGCATGACCTTTGGCGGCGTCGAATTGCTTGATGAGGCGATTCATGAAACCGCCGATGGCCGGTTGTTGCTGGTCACCCATGGCGACATGTTCGACGGGGTCGTGCTATATGCCCGTTGGCTCGCGTTTCTCGGCGATCAGGCGTATTCGATGCTGCTGAGCTTCAACCGCCTGTTCAATGCCGTGCGTCGCCGGTTGAAAATGCCTTATTGGTCATTGTCGTCCCATGTGAAAAAGAAGGTCAAGAACGCGGTGCAATATATCTGCGCGTTCGAGGATGTCGTCGCGCGCGAAGCCGAACATCGCCATGTCGATGGCGTGGTGTGCGGCCATATTCACAGCGCGGAAATCCGCCAGTTCGGCGATGTGACCTATTATAATGACGGCGACTGGGTCGAAAGCTGCACGGCGCTGGTTGAAGATAGCCAGGGCGAGATCGTAATCCTCGATTGGGCGGCGCATGTGCGCAATCGGGCGGTGAAGACGGCGGAAAGACAGTTCGCATGAAGATCGCCCTCGCCACCGATGCGTGGGTGCCGCAGGTCAATGGCGTGGTGCGGACGCTCACGGAAACGATCAATCGGCTGCGGCAGCGCGGCCATGAGGTGCATGTCCTCTCGCCGGATCAGTTTCGCAATATGCCCTGCCCCGGCTATGGCGAGATCAGGTTGGCGATTGCCCCTCGTTTCGGTGTCCGCAGGCAATTGCATGCCTATAAGCCGGACATCGTTCATATCGCGACCGAAGGCCCGATCGGCTGGAGCGCGCGGGGCTGGTGTCTGTCGCATGGCATCCCCTTCACCACTGCCTTTCATACCCGCTTTCCTGATTATGCCGCGCTTCGCACCGGGCTGTCGCCTGATCGATTCTGGCCATTGATGCGGCGCTTTCATGCGCCGGCGGGGGCCGTGCTGGCGGCGACAGCGGGCCTGATGGACGAACTGGCGGGCCGGGGCATCGCGCACACCCAAATTTGGTCGCGCGGGATCGATCTTGACCTGTTTCGCCCGGACACCACACCGCATCCTCGCCTAGCCCAATTGCCGGGGCCGATTCTGTTATCGGTCGGACGGGTGGCCGTGGAGAAGAATCTGCAGGCCTTTCTTGAATGCGATGCGCCCGGCACCAAGGTGGTGGTCGGTGATGGACCGGCCTTGGCGATGTTGCAGCGGCGTTATCCTGAAGCGGTATTTACCGGCGCGATGAAAGGGGCCGAGCTGGCGAGCGCTTATGCCGCGGCTGACGTGTTCGTTTTCCCGAGCCGGACCGATACGTTCGGGCTGGTGATGATCGAGGCATTGGCCTGTGGGGTGCCGGTGGCCGGTTATCCGGTGGCAGGGCCATTGGATGTGGTGGGCAGAAATGGCTGCGGGCCGTTCGATACGCTGGCGCGGCCTATTGGCGCGGTGGACGATGAACTGTCAAAAGCGATTGGCAGGGCACTCACATTGCGGCGCGATGATGCCGCGCATTATGGCCGTAGCTTTGACTGGGACCGCAGCACGGATCAGTTTTTCGCGGCGCTTGAATGGGCATTTGGCAAGGGCCGCCAAAACGCGGCCTGATAGACATAGGGCGCGACGATCAGAGGCGTCGCGCTGTTGGTGTTTTTGCGTATAGAGATCATATTATTGCTCGCGGATGAAGATTCGAGCGCGCGTCTGCGCTGCCATCGAATGTGATTTTGGAGCTTAATTCATGTCTCTCATCTCGAAATTTCTCCATAAGGTCATTCGTCAGGGCGTGCTGACTATTGTTTATCCTGATGGCACACAGGAACAGTTCGGCACGCCCAAGGCCGATTGGCCACAAGCTACGTTGCGATTTCATCATCGCCGTGCCTATGCCGCGATTTTGCGCGATCCGGCCTTGGGGTTGGCCGAATCCTATATGAATGGCGATGTCAGCATCGATCATGACCGCGTCCTTGATGTCATCTCGCTCTATCGCCGCAATACGCGGTGGGAAGCGCGCGGGGGGACTGCGCCTACCGCGATGAAGAAGGTGATGACTTCGATCAGGCGCAAGCTCCATCAGATCAATGATCCCTCCAAGTCCAAGGCCAATGTCGCCCATCATTATGATCTGTCGAATGATTTTTACCGGCTCTGGCTTGATCCCGACATGCAATATAGCTGCGCCTATTGGCCGGATATGACCTTGCAACCCAATGGATCGCCGGTTTCGGCCGTGTCGCTGGAAGAGGCGCAATTGGCCAAAAAGGCGCATATTGCGGCCAAGCTCGATCTCAGGCCCGGTCAGCGCGTGCTGGAGATTGGGTCTGGCTGGGGCGGCATGGCCTTGTATCTCAATCGGGTGGCGGATGTGGATGTCCTCGGCATTACCTTGAGCGAGGAGCAATTGAAGCTAGCGCGGGCGCGGGCGGAGGCAGCGGGCGTATCGGACCGGGTCAAGTTCGAACTGATCGACTATCGCGATCTGGCCGCGCGGGCGCCGGGGCAATTCGACCGGATCGTGTCGATCGGCATGTTTGAACATGTCGGGGTGCCGCAGTTCGAGACGTTTTTCCGCTGTGTCGCCCAATTGATGACCGCGCAAGGGGTGATGCTGCTCCACACAATTGGCCGGATGGGCGGGCCGGGCCTGACCGATGCCTTTACCCGCAAATATATCTTCCCCGGTGGCTATATACCGGCGTTGAGCGAGATCGTGGCGGCGAGTGAGCCCTTTCGCCTGATTGCGGCGGATGTCGAGAATCTACGTCTGCATTATGGGCTGACCCTGTGGCATTGGTATCAACGCGCAGAGGCCCATCGGGCACAGATTATTGAGATGTATGATGAGAAATTCTACCGGCTGTGGCTCTATTATCTCGCCGGGGCGATGACATCGTTTGAGGCGGGGTCGATGTGCAATTACCAGATTCAATATGTGCGCGACCGCCGGACCTTGCCGATGACGCGCGATTATATCGCGGCACGCGAGGCGGCATATTTGCGGATGGAAGGGCAGGGGGGCCAAGATGAAGCGGGATGAATTGCTGGATTTCGTGCGGGCGGCGCTTGCCGCGGGGGAAAGCCGGGTGCGGATTGCCGAGGCCTTCCAGCAGGCGGGATGGGATGAGGGCGAGGTGCGCGCGGCACTCGACAGCTTTGCCGAGGTCGATTTCGCGATCCCGGTGCCACGCCCCTTGGCGCGGCCATCGGCGCGGGAATCCTTTTTATATCTGCTGCTGTTTTCCGCCTTTTACATGGTCGCGATTGCCATGGGGCGGATACTCTATCAATTGATCGACCTTGCCCTGCCCGATCCGCAGGCCAACCGATATATGGTGCAGGGGATTGAGGAAGGTCTGCGCTGGGGCGCATCGATGCTGATTGTGTTCCTGCCGGTTTATCTGCTGATCGACCGCAAGATCGAGGGCTTGAAGCGCATCGATCCCACGCATGGGCGGTCGGGCGTGCGGCGCTGGCTGACATCGCTGACCCTCTATGTGGCCGCGCTGACCTTACTGTCGGACGCGGGCTATCTGCTCTATGCCCTATTGAATGGCGAACTGGCCTTGCGGGTCTTGTTGAAGGGGTTGGTGATTGGCGGCATCGCAGCATTTGCCCTGATGCGCTTTCTGGGCGAGATGCGTGCAGATGAGGCGACCAAGCATAAGGGCGAGCCGGGGCAATGAGGGCGCGGGGCTGGACGACGGCGGCGTTGATGCTGGTGGCGGGCCTCGCCGTGCTGGCGGCGTTGATGCTGGTCGATAGCCCGTGGCAAGAGCGGCGCCAGCGCGTCGATCAGGCGCGGGAGCGGGATTTGCAGCAGATCGATTCCGCGATCCTGAGCTTTCACGGCCATCATGATGCGGTGCCGGCGTCGCTCGATGAACTGAGCCGCTATACCCATATCTCCTACCCTCGCGACCCGGAAACGAATGCACCTTATCGTTATGAGGCGGTGGGTCGGTCGAGCTATCGACTGTGCACGACATTCTATGACGCGGGCACAGCCTCGACGCAGAATGATGGCGCGGCGGCCTTTGCCACCCATCCGGCGGGGGCTTATTGCTTTGCATTGGTTGCACCGCCAAGGGTCGCACCGCGCGCGGCGGATTGAGGCGGCAGTATTGACTTGCCTGTCGGTATACATCGGCCTGATAGTGGCATGTGTGCGTTATGGTTTGTGTTGTCGCTCGCCAACAGGGAAGGGCCAAAACTATCTCGTCAGACGCGCAGGACATTGATGCCGAAACCGGCGATCCGCTGCCCCCGATTTTATATCGGGTGGAAGGGCTGACCAAAATCTATGGCGCGGGTGTAAGTGCGGTGCAGGCGCTGCGCGGGGTCGATCTGGAGATCAGATCGGGCGAATTGATCGTGCTGCTTGGCCCGTCTGGATCGGGCAAATCGACGATCCTCAATATTCTCGGCGGGCTGGATGAACCGACGGCGGGCCATGTCTGGTTCGAGGGGCAGGATCTGACCGCGCTCGATGGATCGGCGCTGACGGAATATCGCCGCCAGCATGTGGGGTTCGTGTTTCAATTCTATAATCTCGTCGCGTCATTGACCGCGCGGGAGAATGTGGCGCTGATCACCGACATCGCCGATGACGCCATGATGCCGCAAGAGGCGCTCGCGATGGTCGGGTTGACGGACCGGCTCGATCATTTTCCGGCGCAAATGTCGGGCGGCGAACAGCAGCGCGTGGCCATTGCCCGCGCCATTGCCAAGCGTCCGCGCGTCTTGTTTTGCGATGAGCCGACCGGCGCGCTGGATAGCCAGACCGGGATCATGGTGCTGGAGGCAATCCAGCGGATCAATCGCGAGCTTGGCACGACGACATTGATCATCACCCATAATGCGGTGATTGCGGGGATTGCCGATGTCGTTTGGCAATTTGCCGATGGCATGCTGGCCCAAAGCACGCGCAATCGGGCGCGGGTGGCGGCGTCCGAGTTGCGCTGGTGACGGGACCCGTCAGTCTGGGCTGGCTGCCGGTGCTGGATCGGAAATTATTGCGCGAATTATGGCGGCTGCGCGGGCCTGCGCTGGCGATTGCCTTGGTGATCGCGGCCGGGGTCGGCATGGTGATGATGTCGGTCGGGATGATGCGTTCGCTGGAAGCGACGCGCGATGCCTATTATGATCGCTATCGCTTTGCCGATGTCTTTGCCCCGGCCAAGCGCGTGCCGATGGCGTTGCTGCCGGAACTCGCGCATCTGCCGGGGGTCAGGACATCGGAAGGGCGGATCACCATGTCGGCCCTGATCGATCTGCCTTATGTGTCCGACCCGATCAATGCGCGGCTGCATTCCCTGCCTGCCAAGGGCCGCCCGCATATCAATGATCTGGTATTGCGGGCGGGGCGCTGGCCGGACCCTGCCCGACCTGATGAGCTGCTGGCGAATGAAGCGTTCTTAAAGGCGGCAAAACTCGGGCTGGGGGATGACATAACGGTCATTCTCAACGGCAAAAGGCGGGCGTTTCGCATAGTCGGTGCGGTGCTGTCGCCCGAATATGTCTATGCCATTCCGCCCGGCCAGATCTTTCCCGACAATGCGCGTTTTGGCGTGTTGTGGTTGCAAGAGGAGGTGCTGGCCGGGGCGTTTGATCTGCGCCATGCGTTCAACGAACTATTGGTGCGGGTCGATCCCGGGACCAATGTCGCGGATGTGATCCGGCGGATCGACGATCGGTTGCAACCCTATGGCGGGATCGGCGGCTATGCGCGCGATCAGCAGATTTCCGACCGTTTCGTCACCAATGAGCTTAATGAACTGCGCAACATGACGCGCATTCTCCCGCCGGTCTTTTTGTTGGTGGCGGCGTTTCTCACCCATCTTGTGTTGAGCCGGTTGATCGATACCGAGCGCGAGGTCATCGGCCTGCTCAAGGCCTTTGGCTTTCGCAATCGCGCGATCATCGCCCATTATCTCAAGCTTGCGATCCTGTTGTCATTGGGCGGTTTGGTTCTGGGGGCGACGCTGGGCATCTGGCTGGGGCGCGGGCTGGCGCGGCTGTATCAGCAGTTTTTCGTGTTCCCGTTCCTGCAATTTCATCTGGATGCGGATCTGTTTTTGATGGCGTTATTGGCGGCGCTGTTCCCGGTGCTGACCGGGTGCTTCATCGCGATCCGCCGGGCGGCGGCGCTGACCCCCGCAGCGGCGATGAGCCCGCCCATGCCGACGAACTATGGTGGGCGGCTGACCGGCGCTTTGACGCAATTACGGTCGCTCGATCAATTGACGCGGATCATTTTGCGCGGGCTGGCGCGGCGACCGGTCCGGACATTGTTGACGGCGATTGGTATCGGGGCAGCGCTCGCGCTCTATATCGCGTCGGCCAGTTCGCGGGACAATGTCGAGGAAATGATCCGCATCACCTTCAATCAGGCCGAGCGTGAGGACCTGCTCGTGACCTTTACCGAACCACGCGGGCGCGATGCGCTGACGGCACTCGCCCGCCTGCCCGGTATTCGCCGGGTGGAGCCGGTGCGCGCGGTGAGCGTGGTCCTGACCCATCAGGGCATCAGCCGGCGTGAAGCGATCACCGCGACCGACCCGGGGGCGGATCTCAGCCGGTTGATCGATATTAACGGGACGGTGGTGGAGCCCCCGATACAGGGACTTGTCCTGTCGGCCTCGCTGGCGCGGCAATTAAAGGTGGGGCTGGGAAGCGCCGTCGAGGTGGCGGTGACGCAGGGGCGGCGACCGCGCTGGCAATCCCATGTCGTGGCGGTGGTGGATAGTGCCATCGGGTCGCCCGCTTATATGCGCCTCGATGAACTGGACCGGCGGATGATGGAGGGGCCGCGCATCTCCGGGGCGTTTCTCGCGATTGATACGGACGCGCGGGCCGCCATCCTCAAGGCCCTGCGCGAAACGCCCGCCATTGCCGGGATTACCGAGGTGGAGGCCAGCCGCCTTGCGCTGCGTAATACGATTGCCGAAACGATGGGCATCATCACCTTGTTCAACACCGGCTTTGCCGGGCTGATTGTCTTTGGCGTGATCTATAATCATGCACGGGTCGCGCTGGCGGAACGGTCGCGCGATCTGGCGTCGTTGCGGGTATTGGGGTTCCGCACCACGGAAGTGGCCTATCTGTTGATCGGTGAGTTGATGTTGTTGACGCTGATCGCGTTGCCATTGGGGATCGCGATGGGGATAGGCTTGGCGCATTATATCGTGTCGGCCTTTGGCGGCGATTTGTTCACGATCCCTTATGCGCTATCAATCGGCACGATGGCGCGGGCGGTGCTGGTGGTGATGACGGCGGCCGGGGCCACGGCCTATCTGGTCAGCAGGCGACTGGGTCAGCTTGATCTGGTGGCCGTGTTGAAGACGAGGGATTGAAGATGACGGCGACGACAAGCGGCAAGCGGCGCACCGGACAATATACGATCCTGATCCTGATGATCGCGGTGATTGCGGGTGCGATATTTCTCGCGCTGCGCAAGCCCGTGTTGCTGGTGGATGCCGCCCCGGTGACGCGCGGGGCGATGGCTGTGACGATTGATGACGAGGGCGAGACGCGGGTGCATGATGTGTTCACCGTCGCCGCGCCCTTGAGTGGCCGGTTGCTGCGGATCGCGCTCGAACCCGGCGATAGGGTGTCGCGGGGCAAGACGATCATCGCCCGGATCGTCCCGGCGACGCCGTCCTTCCTCGATCAACGCAGCGAGGCCGTGGGGCAGGCGCAGGAACAGACGGCGCTGGCCAATGTCGCCTCCAGCCGTGCGCGGGTGAGCGAGGCCCGCGCCGAACGCGCATTGGCGGATCGCGATTTGCGGAGATTGCAGGCGTTGAACGAACAGGGCTTCACCACACAGGCGGCGCTTGATGCGGCGCGGATGCGCCATGATCGGGCCGAGGCGGCGCTATCGGAGGCGCATAGCGCGGTGGACGCCGCCCAGCATCAATTGACGGCAGCGCGCGCGGCCTTGGTCCCGCCAAGCGAGGACGGGGAGGCTGGCGCGGGCGGGGTTGCCGTCATGGCGCCGGTCAGCGGCGATGTGTTGCGCGTGGTGCAAAAGAGCGAGACCTTCGTGCCGAGCGGCGCAGCCTTGGTTGAAATTGGCGATCCCGAAAAATTGGAGGTCGTCACCGATTATCTGTCCAGCGATGCCGTCAATATCGCGATTGGCGCGGATGTGGATATCGACCGTTGGGGCGGCAGCCGCCCGTTGCGTGGCAAGGTGCGGCGGATCGACCCCTCCGGCTTTATGAAGGTGTCGGCACTGGGGGTGGAAGAACAACGGGTGAATGTCACCATCGATATTGTCGAGCCTTATGCGGTGTGGAAACGGCTGGGCCATGGCTTTCGCGTGATTACCAAAATCCGGGCGTGGAGCAGCGCCGATGCGTTGCGAGTGCCGGTGTCGGCCTTGTTCCGGCAACAGGGCAATTGGGCGGTTTATGCGATTCTTAAAGGCCGTGCCGTTTTGACGCCGGTTATGCTCGGGCAGATCAATGATGAGGTCGCCGAAGTCCGCACCGGTCTTAAATCGGGCGACCGGGTGATCCTGCATCCCGGCGATACCATCACCGATGGGCGGCGGGTGCGGGAGCGGGGGCAGCCATAAGGCGCAACGCTGGCCCTTTCGGCCTGCCAGCTTTATTTCACGCTATATCCGGCGTATTGATGTCCCCTGATGGATGATGAGGTGAATGCGGTGAGTGCGATGCGGGAAAAACTGGAAGAGTATCTCGCTACCCATCGCGGTCGCTTGAAAGGGCGCGAGCGCGAATTCTTCAACGCGGGTTGGGAAGCGGCCCACAAGGCGTCGCTTGATGCCTTGTCCGAACCGGCGTTGATCGAGATCGGCGCCAAGGCGGCTCTGCGCGATGAGCTTGGTCCCGACAAGGATGTGGAACAGGCTTGGCAATTGGAGGCAGCAATTTACATCCGCAATGCCCGCGCCTGTCTTGCGGCGGTGATTCAGCGCGTGCGTGGGACCTGAACCAGATCAGGCTTTGGTCGCGCCCGCCGCTGCCGCTTCTTTCGCCCGCTCCTCCGCCACCAGTTCCTTTTTCGACAATTTGCCGATCAGCGTCTTGGGGAGTGCCGCGCGAAATTCGAACTCGCGCGGCATTTCGATCTTGGACAGGCGTTCCGCGAGAAAGTCGTGCAATATCTCGGCAGTGATGTTGCTCCCCGGGCGGGTGGCGACGAATGCTTTGGGCGCCTGACCGCGATAGCTGTCCGGCACGGCGATCACCACTGCCTCGGTCACATCGGGATGGTCGTATAACGCGTCCTCAATGATGCGCGGGTAGACATTATAGCCGCTGCACAGGATCACATCCTTGATCCGGTCGACGAGGAACAGATAATTGTCCGCATCCATATAGCCCACATCGCCGGTGCGGAGCAGGCCATCGATAAAGACTTCCGCCGTATCTTCCGGGCGGCCCCAATAGCCTTTCATCACCTGCGGCCCGCGCACGCAGACTTCGCCGCGTTCACCGGTGGCAAGCGCGCGGTGCGGGTCGCTGAGGTCGCGGATTTCGATCACGGTGCCGCGCACGGGAATGCCGCAGCTATTGTCTTTCACCACGCCCTGCGCCGGGTTGCAGGTGATGATCGGCGATGCTTCGGACAGGCCATAGCCCTCGACGACCCGGCAACCGGTCAATTGTTCAAACCGCTGGCGCGTATCGAGCGGGAGCGGCGCACCACCCGAAATACAGAATTGGAGCGAGCTGAAATTCAGCGCGGCCTGTTCGCCCGCCTCGACAATCGCGCTGAAGATCGTCGGCACGGCGGGGAGCCATGTCGGCTGGGTGCGCTGGATCGTCTTGAGCAATTGCGGCAGCTCGAAACGCGGCAGCAGGATCATCTCCGCCCCGGTATCGACCGAGAAGTTCAACACGGTGGTGAGGGCGAAAACATGGAACAATGGCAATACGCCCAGCATCCGCTGCTGACGATCGGGCGGGCCGCCGATATGCAGCACCATCTGGCGACTGTTACCGGACAAATTGGCATGGGTCAGCATCGCGCCCTTGGGCGTGCCGGTCGTGCCGCCGGTATATTGCAGCACCGCGACATCGTTCGGATCGACCAGCACCGGATGCGGTTCCCCCGGATTGTCGATCAGTTCGTCATAGTCGATGTGCAGATCATCATGCGGGACCACCGCCCGGTCGGCGGATCGCAACAGCCGGAAGCCGAGCGATTGCGTCCAAGGCAATATGCCCGACATCGGGCAGACGATGATCTTCTTGAGGCCGGTCGTTGTAGCGACCGCCAGCACCTTGTCATGCACCATCCGCAGATCCGGCACGACCATGACGCTCGTGCCGCTGTCCTTGATCTGATGTTCCAGCTCGCGCTCGACATAGAGCGGGTTGAAATTGACGATGGTCGCGCCGATTTGCAGCGCCGCGAAATAGAAGATAACGAAGTAAGGCGTATTCGGCAGGCACAACCCCACCCGGGTGCCGGGACCGACATTAATGTCCTGCAAGCCTTGGGCCGCGCACTGGACCAGTTCGCCCAGCCGGGCATAGCTCCATTTCCTACCCAGAAAGTCGATGGCCGGTCGATCCGGATAATGGGCGACGGCATGATCAAGCAGATCATTCAGCAGCCGGGCGGGGATATGCGTTTCATGGTCGCTTTGTCCCGTGACGCTCATCTCTCCGACTCCTTATCGCTGACATTATAGAGGTGATCTACCTATGCCCCGGCTGCATTCTGCCACGCACAGGGCTTGGGGGCTAGGGTCTCAAAGGGGATAAATAACGCCTGCGAAAAGGTGATGGTGGTCACCGATATTATCGGTTAGCCTCCCCTCACATATAGATAGCCCGGGGGAGCTGATCGATGAGGATCGAAGCGAAGCGGAAGTTTCTTGTGTCCGGCAATGGCTGGAAGGCGTCGGTCGCCAAGGCGATCCATTTGCGTGACGGGCTGGTGATGCATGCGCCGGGGACCAAGCTACGGGTGCGGCGCGAACCGAACCGGGCGTTTCTCACCTATAAGGGGCCGCGATCTGCGGGGGCGCGGCGGGAGTTCAATTATGAAATCCCCTGCAATGATGCCGATATCCTGCTCAGCGATCATTGCGAAGGCGTGCTGGTCGAACGGACCCGCCATCTGCTCCACCATGATGGGCTGGTGTGGATGGTGGATGTTTATGAAGGTGCGTTGGCAGGCAGGGTGACTGCCGAGGTCGAACTCGACTATCCCCATCAGGATATATCGCTGCCCGGTTGGGTCGGGGCAGAGGTGACGGGCAATCCCGAATATCTCCACGTGACCATGCTGAACGGGCGCTAATATTACGCCTTGGGCGCTGACGACTCATGCCCGGACAACAGCTGCTGGCAGATAATGGGGGTGAGTCTTGGGTGATTTCCGATTCTATCGATGTCTGATTGGTTGAGAATGATTGGATTCGGGGTGTTTGGGGGTGTTTTGGTTGTTGATGTGGTGGCGGTTGCGGTGTCGTGAAAAGTCGTGGAACATTTTATCTCATTGTTTTCGTGTAATTTTGTCAATTCACGTCAAAAATATGCAACAAAGAGGTTGACCCGAATCGAGGGTGGTCTTAGAGGCCTGTTCACCGCAGCGACGGACTGCACGGAACGGCCCACGGATCGGCAACGAAACGACGGGAAACGGCCAGAAGTTCGGGAGTAGCGGTCAGCTTTAAGCAGGCG
>DITW01000063.1 GCA_002422945.1 Sphingomonadales bacterium UBA6174
CGCCTGCTTAAAGCTGACCGCTACTACCGAACTTTCTGGCCGTTTCCCGTCGTTTCGTTGCCGATCCGTGGGCCGTTCCGTGCAGTCCGTCGCTGCGGTGAACAGGCCTCTAAGACCACCCTCGATTCGGGTCAACCTCTTTGTTGCATATTTTTGACGTGAATTGACTTTGTTGTGGAAAAACAATAACTTCATTGTATGTGTCACCGCATACTCCATCTATGCGCCGGCAACGGCCTATATCGGCCCGTTCAACGGGTATGATGGTAACGATGTTGTTATATGGCTGAAATCCGGGCTTTCTTCAGGCGTGTCAGCATGTGCTGGAACCGATTCCCCAGCCCTATTCTGGCCTTTCACATGATTCGTCCTCGCAGCTGGCACTCCATAGACCGTTGTTTAACCACCTGCTGTTATCAACACCGCATGTTCAAGTGCGTACCTTCCTCCCCATCCGACAGCACAGCCCGGGTAAGCGTTATCGTTCCCGCCTTTCGCGTGGCCCATTTGTTACCGGAAGCACTTGAGTCGTTGCTGGCGCAGCACTTCACCGCATGGGAGTGCATTGTCATTGATGATGGCGCACCGGATGATGTGGCGGGTGCCGTCCGCCCTTATCTGGCAGATCCGCGCATTCGCTTCCTTGCCACCCCCAACCAAGGCGTATCCGCAGCGCGCAACACTGCCATTGCCGCCAGCCGCGCACCGTTGATTGCGTTGCTGGATGGTGACGATCTATTCCGCCCTGGATATCTGGCGTCCATGGTGCCTTTATTGGAGGCAGACCCAACAATCCGGTTCGCGACCTGCAATGCCCTCATGTTCGGTGCTGTTCGTCAGCCACGTTTGTGCCTTCAGTTACCCCAAGGCCGTGGCGATGGCGTGCGGGGCAGTCTGGCCGATGTGCTGGATCGCAGCTTTGGCGTCTATATCGGCACCTGCTTTCGCCGCATGGATTTCGATCGGATCGGTGGATTTGATACCGACATGACACAGGCCGAAGATTTCGACCTATGGGTGCGGCTGATGGCATTGGGCGGTCATGCCTATTTCGTAAATCAGATATTGGGAGATTATCGCGTGCGCGCCAATTCGGCATCGGCCCATGCCGAGCGGATGCTGATGGGCAATATGCGTGTGTATGAAAAGGCCCGCGCCGCACTCCCTGCCGATCATGGGGCGCAACCCCTGATCTCGCAACTGATCAACGATACCCAAAGCGCGATTACTTTTGAACATGCGATGGACCGCGTCATCGACGGCGACACCCAACGTGGATTGAACGAACTCCGCCAAGTCCGGTCATTGGTCAATGGGCCAATCTGGGCATGCTCATTCGCATTGTGGCGGGTATTCCCGCAACTGGCGCAGCCTATGCTGCGCTGGCGGCGGCGTACACATCGCCGGGGGGCAGAGCACAAAGGCATATTCCCCGGGCGCGTCGATATTCAATCATGACAACATATATGAAAACTGATGCCAGATCAGGGACGAACCAATGCATGTAATGTCGGTCCGCACGGCGGCGGCATGGTCGCTGGTTACGCAATACACAACATTCGCGCTGCAATTCATCGTCAGCCTCATACTGGCCCGGTGGTTTATCACGCCCGAAGAATTGGGACTGTTCTCGATTGCCTTTGCCGCGATCACTTTGATCGCTTTCTTGCAGGACTTTGGTGTCACGCGTTACATTGTCGGCGAGCGCGATCTCACCCCTGAAAAGCTGCAAATGGCGTTCACTGTTTCCGTCTGCTTTGCCTGGGGGATAGCATTGCTCAGCATCCTGTCGGCTTGGCCGATCAGTTGGTTTTATGACGACCCCCGGATGTTGCCGGTCACGCTGGTTCTCGCGACCTCCTATATTTTCGCGCCACTGGCGATCGTCCCACAGGCCATGTGCCAGCGACGGATGGACTATAAATCAAACGCCATGATCGAAATGGGGGTCGCATTGGCCAATATGATCGTCACCTTGGGGCTGGCGATTGACGGCCTTGGCGCATTGGCGCTGGCGTGGGGCGTATTCGCCCAACAAGTGGCCCGACTGGTCGTCAGCCAGTGGCGATCAGGCGGCATGTGGCCTTGGCCATGGCGCGTGCATGGCGCGCAGCCCGTATTGACCATTGGCGGCACCAATAGTGTGCAGGCGGTGTGTAACTCTGTCATCGCCCGCGCGCCGGAGCTAATGATCGGTCGCCTGATTGGCAATGTCGCGGTCGGGCTATTCGCCCGCGCATCCGGACTGGCGCTGCAATTGCGATTGCTGGTGTCGGGCGCAGTGACCGGCGTATTTTATCCCGCCTTCCGTCAGGTGCGTGATCGGGGCGACCCGTTGGGCGCGCCTTATTTGCGGGTGGTCGCCGCCTATACCGGGATCAGTTGGCCCGCATTGGCCGGTGTCGCGGTGCTGGCTCAGCCGCTGATCATCACGCTTTATGACAAGCGCTGGATGGCGGCGGCGCCCCTGCTGATCTGGGCGGCCTTGGCGCAACTATGCTATGCTTCGCTCCCTCTGCACGCCGACCTGCCGATCCTGTTGGACCGCATCCCCGCCATGATCCGACGGTTGATCGTCGATACGCTGGCCTCGATCTTGTTACTGGCACTGTCCGCGCCCTTTGGGATTGAGTGGGTCGCACTATCGCGACTGGTCCATGGGCTGTTGTGGATCATGATCTATGCGCCGTTCATGCGCGCAATATTGAACTTCAGCTGGCGAGACCTGATGCATATTTATGCCAAAAGCTTCCTTGCCACGCTGGCAGCGATTGCACCGCTGCTCATCAGTTATGCCCTGTGGCACAGCCCCTCTGATGCCGGGATCATTCAAGCATTAGGCGGGACAATGGCGGGGGTTTGCTGCTGGTTTGCAACCCTATATGCACTGCGTCACCCGCTATTTGCCGAAATCGCCTTGATGCTGGGCGATCTGCGTCAGGCATTATCAACGCCTCGGCCCGCACGCGCCCAGCAATAAGCACCAGCGCCTAATCAGGCGCTGGTGATATATTCACGCATAGCCATGGCCTCAGCCTCGATCTGATCGATGCGCCGTTTGACGAGATCCCCGATCGACACGAACCCGACCATCCGTCCGTTCTCAACCACCGGCAAATGCCGCATCCGGCGACGAGTCATCAGGCTCAATGAGCCGATCACCGTCGTTGATGGCTCAACCGTCACCACCGGCGATGTCATCAGGTCCTTCGCCTGAAGGTTCAGCGCGCTAGCGCCATCCCGCGCGAGGATGCGCAGCACATCACGTTCAGACAATATGCCGACAAGCGTTGCCCCATCCAGCACCGGTACAGCGCCGATGCGCCTTTCCGCAAGCAGGCCGACCACATCCGACACCAAAGCCTCTGGCGCGACGCTGGCGATCGAATCGGAACGTCCTGCGATGATGGCTGCAATCGTCATATGCGTCTCCCCTCATTGTCATTACCGGAAATACGGAGCTGACTCGCATTTCCTACTTGATGATCACACGATCGGCGCGCAAATGAAAGCATGGAAAACCCAATTCCCGCATCCCAAATCGCCCTTCGTCGCCGCTACAAACGCATGATGGCGTGGATGGTGCTGGCCACCATCGCCACCGTGATCGGTTCGCTCGGCTTTCTCTATATGGCGATAGGCGCACTCCCTATTCATATGGTGATCGCGACCTGCGTCGGCGTCGGCCTGTCGGTCCTGCTCGGCTCGGTCCTGATGTTGCTGGTGTTTATCAGCAATGCATCCGGCCATGATGCGGACGTGAACATGCCGGACGAGTGAGGCCCCCTCACCCCATTTCATCCCCCCGCTTCGCAAAAGCGCGTTGACAGCTTTTACAACAGCCCTTATCGGGCGACCCAACAGCGCTGCCCTGTCGTCTAATGGTAAGACCACGGACTCTGACTCCGTTAATTGAGGTTCGAATCCTCACGGGGCATCCAACTGTTCGCGAGAAAATCGCACGCTTCTGACATCTTTGTGATACGCCTCTGCTGCAAGATGGGCATCGACCCATCCGGGACAGGACAGGCACGCAATGTCGATTGAGCGTGAAATCGAGATCAAGCTCATCTTGCCCAATGGCGATCCAGCGCCCTTATTGGCGCTCGTCCCTTTTCGGGCTAATCCTATCATCCTGCATTTCCACACCCGATATTTCGATACGCCGGATTGGAATTTGTGTCGGGCGCGCACGATTCTCCGTATCCGATGTTCGGACGATCGGATCGTCCAATGCGTGAAGATGCCCGCCAGCAATGCCCGGCCAACCGACCGGGCCGAGTGGGAACGGCCACTTGAAAATGATCAGGTCGCGCTCGATCTGCTACCCCGGTCGCCGCGCAATCGGCTGGCGCGGCTGATCGATGGCCAGCCTTTGCATCCCTTTGCCACGCTCGATGTCACGAGGCGCATCTGGACCATCGACCATCGCGGGTCGAAGATTGAACTCGCGCTCGATAGCGGCACGATCAGCGCCAATGGGCACAACGACAATATTGCCGAGCTTGAGCTTGAACTGCTTGAAGGCCGGGTAGAAGACATGATCGATTTCGCGCTTGGCCTGCCGCTTGGCCCTCGCCTCGCCTGGTCGATGCGGAGCAAGGGCGCGCGCGCGTATTTGATCGCACGCGGATTGCAGCCTGCAGCCGCAAAAGCCGGTCCCGTCATTTTATCGCCCGACCTTTCCCCCGCGCAGGCCTTTCAAGAAATCGCATGGCACTGCCTTGGCCACCTGCTCACCAACTATCGACTGGTGATCGACGCGCGGGATATGGAAGCCCTGCACCAAAGCCGCGTGGCGATTCGACGGTTGCGGGCGGCGTGCGCGCTATTCTCCGGATTGCTCAAGGATGAAAGGTCACGCCTGTTTCGGGCCGAACTGCGTGCGGCGGCAAGTGCGCTCGGACCGGCGCGCGATCTCGACGTGCTGATCGACAACATCCACGGCGTGATGGGCACATTGTCCGATCAGGACCCTCTTTTCACGCAACTCGCGCAACAGCGCCGCGCGGCCTATGATCATGCGTGCGCCCTGCTCGACAGCGACACTTTCCAGCGGCTATTGCTCCAACTCGCCGCTTGGATTGAAAATGGCGATTGGCGCAAAGCCCTGATGGCCGCCGATCAACCGCGCCCAACCAATCTTACCAGCATGCTGGCGCAGGCACTCCAATCGCGTTTTCGCAAGGTGAAACAAGCTGGCCACCATTTCCGCCGCCTAGATGCGCCCGGCCGCCACCGCCTGCGGATCGAGATCAAGAAATTACGCTATGCTGCAGAGTTTTTCGGATCGCTCTTTCCCGATGCAGATCAGGTGATCGAGCGAGAGGCATTGATCGATGCGCTCGCCCGCTTGCAGGACCTGCTCGGCGAGCTCAACGATCTGGCCACAGGGCGCGCGATCGACATCGGGGGATTAGACAGCCTCAATGAAATCGAACAGGCCCGCCTGACGTTGATGCTGGAACAGGTGCTGCACGCATCGGATCGCACCGAAAAGCATTGCATCGATGATGCCAGACACGCGCTGCGCGATGCGCTGCGCCTGCCGCATTTCTGGCGCCAACAGGCATAGCTTCCCGTCGGAGCGTAACGCCCGCGCTTGATAGTTGTTCCGCACACACGGCATAAACCCACCCATCCTGACTGAAAAAAAACGACATTATTCAAAATTTATGAATATGCGTGTGCTGAAAATGGATTATGGCAGGTGCCGTTATCCATTTCGCTGATTGTCACAGGAGCCATATATGAAGTTTCATCTCCCCTTGATCGCCATGTCGGCCATTGCCCTGTCCGGCTGCGCGACCGAGAAATATGTCAACACGCAGGTGGCCGGTCTGGAAGCACGCCACGGCACCCGTCTGACTGCCGTTGAAGGCGCGGCGCAGGCCGCGCTCGACCGCGCAAATGCAGCTTTTGGCCTTGCAGAAGGCAAGTTTGTCTTTTCGACCGTGCTGAATGCCGATCAGGTCAAGTTCGATGGCGGCAAGGCTGTCATTTCGGAAGAAGGCAAGGCTTACCTCGCCCAGTTGGCAGAACAGCTGAAAACCGAAAACAAGAATGTCTTTCTTGAAATTCAGGGCCACACCGATTCGGGCAAAACCGCTGAACAGCGCCTTGCCCTCGGCCAGCAGCGCGCAGAAGCCGTGCGCCTGATCCTCAATCAGCAGGGCGTTGCCCTCAACCGCATGTCGACCATTTCTTATGGCGGCACCGCACCGGTTGCCCCGAACGACACCGCAGAAGGTCGCGCGTTGAACCGTCGCGTGGTGATCATCGGCGTTAAATAATCTATCACCAAGCGGGCGCGGTCTGGCTGATGTGCCGACCAAGCGCCCGCTGGCAGGTCATTTGCCGCAACAAGGGGCTGGGGATATCAAAAATGTCCCCGGCCCCTTTTTGCGTATCAGGGTCAAGACCTACTTCAATGACGCCCATGTGCTGGAACCGGGTCGATCTGCACCAGATCAAGCCAGCAACACTTAAAATCACGCATATTTCGTGCCGCACGCAAGTATTTCTCGCGCATATCCCGGCATATTGTATTGCATAACTTCCACGCCCGATGCATCCGCATCGCTGTCAGATCATTCTGCCGGAGTATTGATGCATGCCACCTCGCGTTCGTAAAGCCGTATTCCCTGTCGCCGGCCTTGGCACCCGCTTCCTCCCCGCCACCAAATCGGTGCCGAAGGAAATGCTGCCGGTCGTCGATCGTCCTTTGGTCCAATATGCGGTGGACGAGGCGTTGGAAGCCGGGATCGAACAATTGATCTTCGTCACGGGCCGGGGGAAAATGGCGATCGAGGACCATTTCGACGTCGCCTTCGAACTCGAAGCCACGCAAACCAGCCGGGGCAAGAAACTCAACGCGCTCGATGGCACACGAATGAAACCCGGCAGTTGCGTGTTCGTGCGTCAGCAGGAACCGCTCGGCCTTGGCCATGCGATCTGGTGCGCGCGCGAAATCGTCGGCAATGAACCATTCGCGATTTTCCTGCCTGATGAATTCATGGTCGGCGCGCCGGGCTGTATGAAGCAGATGGTCGATGCGTATAACAAGATCGGTGGCAATCTGATCTGCGCGTTGGAGGTCGATCCATCCGAAACCTCCAGCTATGGCGTGATCGATCCGGGCGCGCGCAATGGCGCACTGACCGAGGTCAAGGGTCTGGTGGAAAAGCCTGCTCCCGGCACCGCCCCGTCCAATCTGATCGTGGCCGGTCGTTATATCTTGCAGCCCGATGTGATGCGCATCCTCGAAAATCAGGAAGCAGGCGCAGGCGGTGAAATCCAACTCACCGACGCGATGGCGCAGATGATCGGGTCACAAGCCTTTCATGGCGTCACCTTTGATGGCGACCGTTATGACTGCGGGTCGAAGCTAGGCTTTGCACAGGCCAATCTCGCGCTGGCGATGTCGATGCCGGATATCGGCCCGGCGCTCAAGGATTTCGCCCGAAAATTGGTCTGCTGAACGCGCTTAATCGAGCATGTGCCCGGTGCGGTCCTTCTTCGTCGCCAGATAGGCGGCGTTGAAAGGGTTGGACGGCAATTGATGCGGCACGCGTTCAGCCACCGTCACGCCCATCGCTTCCAACACCGCGACCTTGTTGGGATTGTTGGTCAGCAAACGCACCTCGCTTTGCCCCAATAAGGCCAGCATCCGCGCCGCGATCCCGAAATCGCGCGCATCGACCGCCAGCCCCAGCCGGATATTGGCATCGACGGTATCGAAGCCCTGATCCTGCAACGCATAGGCGCGCAGCTTGTTGATCAGGCCGATGCCGCGCCCTTCCTGGCGCAAATAGAGCAAAATCCCCCAGCTCGCCTGCGCCATTTCATGCAGGGCCGCATGCAATTGCGGCCCGCAATCGCATTTGAGCGACCCGAACACATCGCCGGTCAGGCATTCACTGTGCAACCGCACCACCGGCAGGCTGCCATCCGGTTGCCCGATCACAAGGGCGACATGCTCGGACGCATCCGATGCGCCGCGAAACGCGACAATCTCACATTCGGTCGATGCTTCCACCGGCAGGCGGGCGCGGGCGGCAATGAACAGATCAGCCGCATCGGCATAGCCCGCAACCTCCTCCACCGTCACCGTGACCGCGACATCAGCGCCAGACTTGCGCCAGAAAAACGCAGGTAGCATCCCGGCATGACGCGCCAGTCGCAGCGCCGCCGCCGCAATCGCCTCTTGTTCCAGCGCCACGGCGCGAAACGGCCCCTTCAACGGGGTCGCAAGGTCCAGCACCGGATCGGCCATCGCCGTCGCCACCGCAAGGTCGATCCATGGCGCGCGTTCGACCAGCACCGCGCGATCCGGCTCAGCGGCCTCGATCTGGTTGGTCAGGCGCAGCGTTTCCGCCCGGCCTGCGGAAATCAGGATGCGGGCCGGGGTCTCCGGCTCAAACACTTTAAGGCGATGCTCATCCGCCGTCTCGATCGCCAGCACATCCACAGCAACATCGCCCGCGCAAATCCGCACCGGCCAACCCCGGCGCAAGGCATCGATTGCTTGGGCAGGATGGCGTGACATCAATCTACCTTAAATGTTGTCATGATCGGAATATGATCGGATGGCTTGCCCCAATTGCGGCAATCCTCGAACAGATGATGTTCCAGCGCCCGTTCGGCTACCGAAGGGCTTGCCCACATATGATCGAGCCGCCGCCCGCGATTAGATGCCTTCCAATCCTTGGCGCGATAGCTCCACCATGTGAACACATGGGCCGGTTCGGGGATGAACTTACGGCCAAGATCAACCCAATTATGGCTTTGTTGCAGGCGGGCCAAGGCCTCGACCTCGACCGGGGTATGGCTGACCACGCCCAATAATTGCTTATGATTCCACACGTCCGTCTCGCATGGCGCGACGTTGAAATCGCCCACCAGCAAGGTCGGCTCATCCAGTTGCGACGACCAATTGGTCATCCGCTCGATAAAGGCGAGCTTTTGGACGAATTTCGGATTTGTCTCCGGGTCCGGTGCTTCGCCACCTGCCGGGACATAGACATTTTCAAGCCGGATGCCGCATTCAAGCTGCGCGCCGATATGCCGTGCCTCGCCATTATCCTGCCAATCATGGCGATTGTCCGCGACCATCGGCACGCGCGACAGAATAGCCACGCCATGATGCATCGGCTGGCCATTCAACACCTGATATTGATAGCCGAGCTTGCGAAACATCTGCGCCGGGAAGTCACGGTCGACCACTTTCGTTTCCTGCAAGCACAGCACATCGGGGCCGACCTCCTGCAAGAACCGCTCGACAATATCGAGCCGGAAGCGGACCGAGTTGATGTTCCAGGATGCAATCGAGATTTTTTGCGACATGGCGGATGCCATAACCACAAAACAGCAGCTATTGCCATGATTGAATTTTGTCGCGTTTAGATCCAGTCATGTTCATGATACATGCAGTTGTCAGTTGATAATGTGCCAGTCACTCGATTGGTCGTCATAGTTTCAGTTACAGGGGTAAGCAGATGGGAATTCGGATCGGACAGCTACGCAAGCTACGCGTGGCAGCAGCCCTTGTGATGGGCCTTGCCATGTCGGTCAGCCCAATGGCGGTGATCCCGGCTTATGCCCAGTTTTCCGACAGCTACAAATTTCTCAAGGCCGTGAAGGATCAGGACGGCCAAAAGGTCACCGACATGCTGAGCAGTTCGGCATCGACCCTGATCAACACCCGCGATGTGACAACGGGCGAATCCGCCTTGCATCTGGTGATCCTGCGCCGCGATGCGAGCTGGCTCAACTTCCTGCTGTCCAAGGGCGCCAAGCCAGATATTCGCGACAAGGCGGGCAACACCCCGATTTTGGCCGCGGCACAGCTCGGCTTTGTCGATGCCGTGCCTATTCTGGTGCGGTATAATGGCGATGTGAACAGCACCAATGGCCGTGGCGAAACGGCGTTGATCCTCGCGGTGCAACGGCGCGACATTGCGCTGGTCCGCCAGTTGATCAGCCTTGGTGCCAATCCTGCATTGCGCGACACGGTGATCGGCCTTTCTGCCCGCGATTATGCCGAACGTGACCAACGCTCGGGCGCAATCCTGAAAATTCTCGATGAGGCAAAGCCCGTAACGACCAAGCCGGTCTCAGGCCCGAAATTCTAATCCCATATTCTGATCCAACGATATTGCCGGGACATGCCATTAATGAAGCGTATCAATTTAAACATGCTGGCCTTGGGATCGATGATGTTGGTCGGCTTTGCTATCGTTCCCACCGCCCACGCGCAGGACATTGACCCGGAAGGTGCGCGCGAAGCCACGGTGCCGGTGGAAACGCCTGCCGAACTGGCCGCCCCAACTGTGCTGCCGCCCGCCAATGAACTGTGGACGACGGCCTCGCTTGATAGCTTGCTGGCGGTCATCAAGGATGTGGCGGGTGAAGGTCTCAACCCCGCAAGCTATGCGCCAGACAGTTTGCGCACCGCGATCGAGTCTGGCGATCCCGCCATCTATGGCCCGCTTGCCACCAAGACATGGTTGCAACTGGCGCATGACTTCGCTTTTGGCCATGCTCCGGCGGCGGCCCGGCTCGATTGGCACATGGACACGCTCGCAGGCGATCCGAATGAGGCGATGACCGCGCTCAACACTGCGCTCGCCTCCGGACAATTGCGCGAGGCATTATATGCCCGCCTGCCGACCAGCCCGCAATATCAGGCGCTCAAGGATATGTTGGCGAAAACCCCTGCCAGCAAGGCCGAAACCATCGGCCAATTGCGGGTCAGCATGGAACGCTGGCGCTGGATGCCGCGCGATTTCGGATCGTCCTTTATCTTCGTCAACGTCCCGGCGTTCAACGTCGCCTTGGTGCAGGATGGACGCGCGCTGGCCCGTCACAAGATCATCGTCGGCAAGCCCAAAAATCCGACCCCGCAATTGTTCGTGCAAGCGACTGGCGTCATCATCAACCCGACATGGACGGTGCCGAAAAGCATCATCCGCGAAAGCGTGGGGGAAATGGTCACGCGCCATCCGCAAAAGGCGCGCGCCCAAGGCTATGTCACGACGATGGTCAATGGCCAGATGCAGGTGGTGCAGGGTCCAGGCCCCAGCAATGCGCTGGGCGCGATGAAGCTAGTCATGCCCAACCCTTATTCCATCTACCTCCACGACACGCCCGCGAAATCGCTGTTCGCCAACAAGGTGCGCGCCTTCAGCCATGGCTGCATCCGCACGGATCAGGCACTGCGTTTCGCATCGGTGATGCTGCGCGAGGTGCCGGGCTGGACGCGGGCTAAAATCGATCAAACGGTGGCGGGTCGCAAAACCACCAAGGTTGATCTCCCCCGCCCCTTCAATGTGCTCATCACCTATTTGACGGCGGTGGCAGAGGATAATGGGAAGTTGAAGACGTATCCCGACATCTATGGCCGCGATATCCCCGTGCTGGAGGCACTGGACGATTAAAAGCAAACGCCGGGCAGTGGATATCCACCGCCCGGCGATTTTATCTGCTTAGCTCGATATGGCCGAAAAATCGTTACAGCTTGGTCGCGTATAACAAGCGGCCCGGACCAAGCTGGTCCAGCACCCGGGGCAAATCATGCTCGGCAAAGGCGAAGCACCCTTCCGAACGCCCGATCTTGCCCTTTTCGCGCGCCATTTCATTGCTGACATACCATGCGCCATGCACGACCACTGCACGCGATTCGGCATTGCTGTTGCTATGTTCCAGACCCATCAACCGCATCGATCGGCCATGTTTCCCGGTATAATAATCCCCGGTCAGATAGGCCCCCGGCGATGATGCACAAGAGCCGGGATCGTTCGAAAACTGCTGCACCCAACCGGTATGGCTTGGGTCCGAGCCCCGGCCATGGGCGACAAGAAAACTTGATACCTGACCCGAGACCATATCGACGAGATAGAAACGCGGATCGCGCGATGCCGCCGAAAAATCGGTGACACCGACCACATCGCGGCGACGCACCACCCCGGCATTCGCATCAAGCGCGCGCCGCGCGATACGAATAATCCGGCTGTTGTCAGCACCCGTGATAGGACCGATTGCCCAGCTTGGAATCGCAGGCATGGCCGCAGCCACCGCCAGCGACGCAAAACCCCGACCTAAAAATTCGCGACGATTCACCATCTAGAGCTTCAACCTCTGTCTGCATGAACGAGCCTGTTCAACACGCTTCATACCAGAAAGTGCCGATTCGAGCCAGTCATCTATCGCAGTAAAGATACGCTTCGCCGGATTCTCCGGCCTAAACGGCCACGACGCCCGGCGCGCCATAGACGGGCGGGCGCATCCCCAAGGCCCGACGCAACCGACCAATCAGGCGCGGCAACGGCCCATGGCGTTCCATCCAATTGGCATAAGCGACATATTGCGGGTCGCTGAGCAAATGCCGCTCCTCGGTCCGCGCACGCCAATAATAGACGCCGCTCACCACCGCCATCAATGTGCAGGCGCGGATCATATCGACCCATGTGCCGGTCGTCATGAGCGGCATCGTCGACAGCCACCAGAACAGGTTCTTCGATACATAGGCCGGGTGCTTGGTCCACGCATATGGCCCATGGGTCAGAATGCCGCGATGGGTCAGATTGGAAAAACGCAGGCCGAATACCATCGTCGCCCATGCATATATCGCGGTCAGCACCACCAAAACGCTGCCAACCAGCGTCAGCAGCCAAGCATGTCCTTCCAGCCAAAAAGACCATTCCGCCGTCCCCGGATGATAATCCAGCGGCCCGCCATCGCTCATCAGGATGAAGGGCGGATAGCAGATCAGCGCCGCCATCCAGCCCGCAGCATAAGGGTTGGCGGTGCGAATATGCGAATCGAGCGGTTTGCAGGTCAGGACATAGCCGACCGTGGCAAAGGCCACATCGAACAGGAACATCATCGCGATCAACCAGCGCGACATGCCGACCGGATCGGTGATGCTGTTGGATTCATGCCAGCGGATCATCTCGGCCCAATTGCCCGGCACAATCGCGATCATGAACGCGGTGAAAAACGCCTTCACCCCCCATGCCCGCAAATGATCGTAGAGCAATTCATCATCGCTTGGATCATGCCGCCGCAACAGCCAGCGGCCAAAGACCAACAAGCCATCCTTGGGGCTTGTCATCCGCCGATCAACGAAAATGACATAGGGAATGGACAGCAGCAGCATGAACGGCAAGGCCGCGATCAGCAATTCCATCACCGCCAGATAGGCATCGCGCCAATACCAACGGCCAACCGCGTAAAAAAGGGCGATCAGCGCCCATGTGACCCATAGACCCAATAATTTGATGAGCGCGTTGTCGAACACCTGGCCCCAAGGCCGCTTGTCCCCGTCCCAATCCATGCCGGTCGATGCATGGCGATGGACCTTGTCCACCAGCACCGACCACAAGATCATCGGCACGCCACAGGCGAAAATCGCGATCGTCGCCGCATAAGGCCCATCCATGCGGTGCAGATGGGCAACCAATACCCAACCCAGCAACCCGGCCAACCCCGCAAGACCGACGCCATGGCTGACGGCGGAGAGGGGACGCGGATCTTGATCGGCACTATCGTTCACGGCTCGCCTCATTTCAGGTGCGGATGGGGATCGCCCACCCGCAATCTGATACCATCAAGCCGTGAACAAACAGGATCAGGCCTCGTCGTCCTTGGCCAACCATTCTTCCAGCCATTTGATCGTATAATCGCCGGATTGGAATTCGGGATCTTCGATCAATTTCTGGTGCAACGGAATCGTCGTCGTCACGCCCTGAATCACAAACTCTTCGAGCGCGCGCTTCAATCGACGGATGCAGCCGTCACGGTCACGACCATAGACGATCAGCTTGGCGATCATGCTGTCATAATATGGCGGCACGCGATAGCCCGCATACAGGCCGCTATCGACCCGCACATGCATCCCGCCCGGCGCATGGAAACCGCTCACCAACCCCGGCGACGGCGCAAAGGTGCGCGGGTCTTCGGCGTTGATGCGGCATTCGATCGCATGACCACGGAATTGCAACTCTTCCTGACGCACCGACAAGGCTTCGCCACCCGCGATTCTGATCTGTTCGCGGACCAGATCCATGCCGGTGATCATTTCGGTCACCGGATGTTCGACCTGCAAACGGGTGTTCATCTCGATGAAGAAGAACTCGCCATTTTCGTAGAGGAATTCGATCGTGCCTGCGCCACGATAGCCCATATCGGCCATCGCCTTGGCCACCACGCCGCCCATGCGTTCGCGCTGTTCGGCGGAAATAACCGGGGACGGCGCTTCTTCCAGCACCTTTTGGTGGCGGCGCTGCAACGAACAATCGCGTTCGCCAAGATGGATCGCATTGCCCTTGCCATCGCCAAACACCTGAAATTCGATGTGGCGCGGATCACCGAGATATTTCTCGATATAGACCGTGTCATCGCCGAATGCCGCCTTGGCTTCCGACCGGGCCTGGCTGATCAATGTTTCCAACTGATCTTCCGACGGCACGACCTTCATCCCGCGCCCGCCGCCGCCCGATGCGGCCTTGACCAGCACCGGATAACCGCAGCGATCCGCGACTTCACGGGCTTCTTCAATGGTTTCTACCGCACCTGCCGAACCCGGCACCAATGGCAGGCCCAGCGCGCCAGCGGTGCGCTTCGCCTCGACCTTGTCGCCCATCGTGCGAATATGTTCAGGCTTTGGCCCGATCCAGATGAGATTGTGCATCTCGACGATTTCGGCAAAGCGCGCATTTTCCGACAAAAAGCCATAGCCCGGATGGATCGCATCCGCGCCGGTGACTTCCGCTGCCGAAATGATGTTCGGAATGTTAAGATAGCTATCCGCCGCCGCAGGCGGGCCGATGCACACCGCCTGATCGGCAAGGCGCACATGCATGGCGTCGGCATCGGCGGTCGAATGGACCGCCACCGTCTTGATCCCCATTTCATGGCAGGCGCGATGAATACGCAGCGCGATTTCGCCACGATTGGCGATCAGGACCTTCTTGATCGTCATATCGAGGGGCCTGTTATTCAACGACAATGAGCGGCTGGTCGAATTCGACCGGCTGACCACTTTCGACGAGGATCGCCGTCACCTTGCCCGCACGCGGTGCAACGATCTGGTTCATCACCTTCATCGCTTCGATAATCAGCAAGGTATCGCCCTGCTTGATCGTGTCGCCGACGCTGACGAAATTCGCCGCTTCCGGCTCTGGCGCGAGATAGGCGGTGCCGACCATCGGCGATTTCACCGTGCCGGGATGATCACCCGCAGGCGCAGCCACAGGTGCAGACGCCGCAGCGACGGGCGCAGCCGCCACAGGTGCAGCCACCGCGACCGCGGGTGCCGCCGTCATCGTCCGTGCGACGCGGATCTTGCGATCACCGTCCTCGACCTCGATCTCGGTCAGCTGAGTTTCGTTCAGCAGCTCCGCCAACTGGCGCACCAGTGCGGGATCCACCTGCATCGAACCGGCATTCTTATCGCTCATTCGACCCCCGAATGTAAAAAATCATCGTGTGTTTGACGTTATGGTCAGAGCCATACCGCCGCTTGCAGCGCCAGCGCGTAGCCCATCGGACCAAATCCGGCAATGGTTGCCGTGGCTGCCTGCCCAACAAAACTGTGATGACGGAATGATTCCCGCTGGTTCGGGTTGGATAAATGCAGCTCGATCACCGGCACGGAAATCGCCTTGACCGCATCCAGCAGCGCCACCGACGTATGGGTATAGGCCGCCGGATTGATAATAACCGCCTTCGCGCCACGGGCATGGGCCTCATGCAGCCAATCGACCAGATGGCCTTCATGGTTGGACTGACGCACATCGACCTCGACGCCAAGTTCAAGCGCCTGATCCTCCAGCCGCCCGGCAATGTCATCCAGCGTGTCATGGCCATAAATGGCCGGTTCGCGCGTGCCAAGCAGGTTGAGATTAGGCCCGTTCAACACGTAAATCAGCGGCCTGTCAGCCATATTATCGTTCCTCGTTACAAGCGTGCGTCCCATAAATGGGCGCGCTTATTTTCAAGCGTGACGCGCATCATGCCCGATTACCATAGGATTGGCCAACCTTGTTGTGCGGCAAGTGCGGCCATTTTCGCATCCGCATTGACGGCATAGCCCTCATCCGCCCAATCCAGCGCGGGCTGATCGGATGGATGATCGGAATAAAAACGCACATAGACCTGATCGCGCACCAGACCCTGCACCGCTAACCAAGACTCAATCATCCGCAATTTCGCGGGACCATAGCAATTTTCGCCATCGATCTGTGGCAGGATCATATTGCCAATATTCCGACAGCTGCGCGTCGCGATGGTCTCGAATCCAAGCAATTCCCCCACCGCCGCTGCGTAATATTCATAGGAAGCCGTCGCCATCACCATGCGATAGCCGTCGGCCCTATCCTGCGCGATCCGCGCCAGCGCCGTATCGAACAGGCCATCCACCGCCAGTTGTGCAGCGAAATCCTCCGCCACCTGCGCCATTCGTGCCGGGTCCTGCTGCGGCCCCAGCAATAATCGGTGCATCAGTTCCTTCAGGCGCGCCCGGTTCACCAGCTTCAACCCATAGCCCAGCAGGAGAAGTCCGACCAACGGCCACAGCAATTGCCGCACCGGCGCCACCCGCATGCCCGCGAAACGGAGGAACCCCGGCAAGGTCGCGTGCCGGGTGATGGTCTTGTCCATGTCATAAATGGCGAGCTTCAGCATGCACTGCGCTGTGCCAAGCCTGGATCGGGCTGACAACATATTTATAGGCTCGGCAAAATCGGGGCACGCATTTGTTCAGCCTAATGAAAGCGGCGTGCTGCTATCCATGCTTTGATATTGACGAACGGTCGGTTCGATGCGTAGCGTTACGGGCATGCAAGGAAAAATCGCCCTTCTGCCCATGATATGCGGCATCGCGCTCGCCGGATGCATTCAGGTGTCGGCGCCCGACAAGCCCATCGAAATCAACCTGAACATCAATATCAGGCAAGAAGTGATGGTGAAGCTCGAAAAAGATGTCGAGACGCTCATCACCGATAACCCGGAATTATTTCCGCAATGAGGTTGAAGATGGACAGGACAGCAACATTATTAGCCAAGTCGCTATTGGCAGGCGCGCTCGCCCTCACCCTTGCGGGCGGTGCGATGCTGGCCTCGGCACAGGGCGTTTCCGTTATCGAAACCGCCAAGGCGCAAGGCGTGATCGGGGAGACGTGGGAAGGTTATATCGACTTTGCCAAAACCCCATCCAATGCGGTGCGCGCCGAGGTTGAGGCGCTGAACATCAAACGTCGTGCGGCCTACACGCAATTGGCCAGCCAGCGCGGCGCGACAGTGCAGGAAGTGGCGTTGAAAACCGCCTGCCAGATTTTCGCGGCGAAGGTGCCGGTCGGTCAGGCCTATTTGCTGCCGGACAAGATCTGGCGCGTGCGCGAAGGCGCAAGCCCGATCGCGCGGCCGGATTATTGCAACTGATCTAGTTTCAGCTTTAGAGTCAGCACATCGACCGACATAAAAACGGCCCGGCATCACTGCCGGGCCGTTCTTGTTTGTGCGGAAGGCGGCCCCTGTAAGACCGCCCTTCCGTTAAACGAGGCTATTAGAACGCAACGCCGAGCGACAGGACAACGCCCGCCTTGGCATTGGAATAAAGGCCCGCCAGAACATCGGTCTTCGAGATGTCGGTATCGACATAAGACAGGCTCGCGCTCACCGGGCCAAGCGTGGTTTCAGCACCGATCTGCCATTCGTTGTACGACGTGAAGCCAAGGTCCTGCACGCCGAAACGGCCACGCAGGGTGAACGGGGTCGTCGGCACCGGTGCCGAGACTTCACCATAAGTGTAGATCAAATCTTCATTGCCAGTCGCCTTGCGCGACGGGGCCCAATTGGCGCCAACCTTGACCGCAGCCACACCGAAGTCATGCTTCAGCGAGGTGCCGACTTCCATATAGTCAGAATCGGTACCGTTGTCCGAATCCGCATAGATGAAGAAGGTCGAATTGATGTCGAAGGTCGTGCCCGGCGCGATTTCGCGGCCATAGCCGACATACAGATCGACTTCGACATCGCCATACGCAGGCGTATCCTGCAGGTTCGACACCCAAGTACCCGCATAAAGACCGGATTCATGGCTGAGGGTCAGCGTGCCCTGTGCAGCCGGATCCTTGTCCGTGAGCGAAACACCGCGGAAGCGATAGTCGGAAACAGCGGTTGCGCCGCCGGTCACCGAGATACCATTGCCAAGATCGATAGCAGCGGCTGCCGGAGTAGCCACGGCGAAAAGTGCGGCCGAGAGACCAATGAGAGAGGTGCGCATGTTATATTCCTTAATATGTTGGTCGCGTTTCTGCTCATCCTACATCCGCTGCGTTGGCATCTATCAGTCGACCATTTGCTGGTCGTGCGTGCCGTGTTCCGCATCGGACCACCTCAAGATGCGTAATTTTCCGCAATGCACAATGCTTTTGTGACACCAACAGGCCGATGAAGGGGAAAATCGGGTAAATTTACCCATGCATGTTGCCATATTGCAACAAAACCGCGCCGATTTGCCCGAAATTAGCGTAAGCCACGCTATTCATTGACAATCTGTTCAGCACAAAACGCTTCAGCCAATATTGCATCAGCAATCCAGCGGGGGAAGCCAGCTAAATCGTCCCGTACCTTCATCGGTCGAGATGCACCGATTTAAGCGCAGTGCATCACGACAGCATGATCCGATGACACGGGCGGGTGACGCGGCAGATTCAATCAGCTAACAGCCTAAGAATGATCAAGACACGCTTCGCACCCAGCCCGACCGGCACATTGCACATCGGCAATATTCGCACCGCTTTGCTGAACTGGATGTTCGCCCGCCAACAAGGCGGACAGTTTCTGCTGCGACTGGACGATACCGACGCCGAACGTTCGACCCAGGAATTTGCCGATGCGATCATTGCCGACCTTGGCTGGCTTGGTCTCACACCCGATGATCAGGTCCGCCAGTCCGACCGTTTCGCTTTGTATCAACGGCGCTTTGACGAGTTGCGCGACAAGGGCCGGGTCTATCCTTGCTATGAAACGGCACAGGAGCTCGATCTCAAGCGCAAGGTGCTGCTTGGTCGCGGCCTGCCGCCGATTTACGACCGCGCCGCGCTACAACTGACCGATGCCGACCGTGCCGCGCTGGAAGCCAGCGGCATCGCGCCACATTGGCGGTTCAAGCTCGATCAATCGACCCCGCTGATTTTCGACGATCTGATTCGCGGTAACCAGCGTTTCGATCCGGCGCTCTTGTCTGATCCGGTCATCCGGCGCGGCGATGGAAGCTGGCTCTATATGCTGCCAAGCGTCATCGACGATGTCGACATGGGCATCACCCATGTCGTGCGCGGCGAGGATCATGTCACCAACACCGCCCTACAGTTGCAGATGTTCGAGGCGCTGGACGCCCCCGCCCCACGCTTTGCCCATGCCGCCTTGTTGACCGGCGAAGAGGGCAAATTATCCAAGCGGCTCGGCTCGCTGGGCGTCGATCATTTCCGCGCAACCGGGATCGAGGCATTGGCCGTCAAGGCGCTGCTCGCCCGCATCGGCACCAGCGACCCGGTCATCCCGGTGGCCGATATGACCGCGCTGATTGAGAGCTTCAACTTCGCGCATTTTGGCCGCGCCCCGGCCCGGTTCGACGAAACCGAACTCGCTGCGATCAACGCCCGCATCCTGCATCTGCTGCCCTATGAAAGCGTGGCCGATCGCCTGCCCGAAGGTATGGACGCGCCAGCCTGGGCCGCCATCCGCCCCAATATCTCCACGCTTGGCGATGTCGGTGAATGGTGGCGCCTTGTGCGCCACGCCCCCGCAAATCCGAACATCGATCCGGAAGATCGGGCCTATCTGGCGGATGCCGCCGATATTGCCGCGACGCTCGATTGGACATCCGATCCTTGGCACGGATTGACGTCGCGGCTGAAGGACATATCGGGCCGCAAGGGCAAGGCGCTGTTCCTGCCGCTGCGCCGCGCCCTGACCGGGCTTGACCACGGTCCGGACATGGCGGCACTTTTGCCCCTGATTGATCAGCAGGATGCCGTGGCCCGTTTGCGGGCAAGCGCGGCAGCCCAAGCTTGAAAACCCGTTTCATCGCCAACCCGCCTCGCCTTGCCCGTCTATGCGGGTGGCGGGGCTTGCATTTGGCGGTAAATGCATCACTTAGGTTTTCATGAATTTCGGGTCGTCCAAACTACGCTATCTCAATATGATGACGAGCGGGCTGGCATTGCTGCTAGCCCCCGTCACCAGCCATGCGGCCAAAGCCGATAAGCGCGAAAAGAGCAAGGCCGTGGCCTCCTCATCGAGTGAGGTCAAATCCCCGCCCGCATCCTTGCTCAAACCGCCAGTCCCTTACGTGCCGGTCCCTTCGTCGGACAAACCAGACTCCGAAAGTTCGCTCGAATCCTCCCCCGCTCCTTCGCCCGTCGATCCGTTCCAAAGCGCACGACAAGCCGAAAGCAGAGGCGACCCGACCGAGGCCTTGACCGCCTATATCCGGGTGCTGGCCACTAACCCCCGCAACATCCGCGCGCTGGTGGGCGCAGGCAAGTCGGCGATGCGGGTCGGCGATGCCGAAGCCGCGATTGGCTTTCTCGCCCGGGCCGATGAAATCGATCCCCGTTCCGGCCCGACCAAGGCAGCGCTCGCTGCCGCATTGGTGATGATGGACCGGCCACGCGATGCCTTGCCGCTATTTGACGAAGCCTTGCGTTACGGGGTGCGTGAAGCCGACATCGCGGGCGATCGCGGCCTTGCCTATGATTTGATGGGCGATCCGGTGCGCGCGCAAAAGGAATATGCGCTCGCGCTCAAAAATGGGCCGGATAGTGAAATCGTCCGCCGCCTCGCCATTTCGCAAGGTGCAGCGGGCAAGATGGCGCTTGCGCTCGATACGCTTGATCCACTGCTGCGCAAACAGGATCGCGCGGCGTGGCGTGATCGCGCGTTCATCATGGCGATGAGCGGCGATGCCCGTGGTGCGCAGCAATCGGCGGCGCTGATTCTCCCGCCAGCGCAGGTCAATGTCCTCTCCCCCTATTTGGGACGGATGGCGACTTTGTCCCCGACTGAAAGGATGCGGGCGGTGCATTTCGGCGTATTCCCGGATACTGGCAACGCGGCTTCGGCGGAAACCATCGCGATGATCGAGGAAGGCAGCACGGCAAGTGCCAGCGCCCCCGCATCGGATAGCGCAGCAGCTGAACGCATGCGGCAGGAATTTCAGGCCTCAGTCGCGGCCCGCACCCGGGCAATGGCGGCAGAAGAAGCGCGTGTGAAAGCGCAGGTAGAAGCAAGAGCGCGGGCCAAGGCTGAAGCGGAGGCAAAGGCGAAGGCCAAAGCGCAGGCGGCAGCCGAAGCTCAAGCAAAAATGCAGGCGGCAGCTGAAGCTCAAGCAAAAATGCAAGCCGCAGCCGATGCCCAAGCAAGACTGCAGGCAACAGCTGAAGCGCAGTTAAAAGCGCAGGCGGCGACTGAAGCCGAGGCAAGATTGCAGGCAGCAGCGGAAGCCGAAGCGCGCGCCCGCAAAGCCGAACAGGATCGCGGCACACAACTTGCTGCCGCCCCACAGGTTGCGCCCGCATTGGCCAGCGCGTCAGCGACGTTATCACCCCCTGCAGCGGCACCGGCCAGCTCGGTCAATCAGAGCCAGTTCAGCAATATGATTGCCGCACAACAGACGCCAGCAGCGCCAGCGACAACCCCGCCGTCGATCGTGACTGCGCCCGCAGCGCCCGCGACCGCGTCTCGCGCGGCGATCGCCGGTCCATCGCCAGATGGGTCGACCATCGGGACCAGCGCATTCCCGGCATCGGTGGCGCCACCCGCGCCAAGGTCGACCCCGGCCCCGATCAACGCCTCCGACCGTTTGCAAATCGCCTTGCCTGACCTTGGCGCGGATGAAGAAAAGCCGATTGAAACGAGCGCGGTCGTCGCCGCCCTGACGCGCGAACGCCTGCCGAAACAGCCGGTTCCCGCCGCGCGTCCCGCACCGGGCGCGACCCCAGTCGCAGCTATCAGCGCCACCAAGCCGGTCTCGGACAAAAAGCCATTAGAAAAGCTGGCGGAAAAATCGCCAGAGAAATTGGCCGACAAGAACAATCCCGATTGCGCCAAGGACCACAAAGCGAAAAAGGGCGCGCCCGCCAAAAAGGGCTGCGATGCCAAGGACGCCAAAAATAGCGAATTGGCCAAGGCGGATTGCAAGCCCGATCCCAAGGTCAAGAAGGGCAGCAAGACCGCACTCATCTGTGATGCGCCCAAGCCTGTCTGCAAACCGGCCCCCAAGGCGAAAAAGGGCAGCAAGGCCCAAATTTGCGAGGACCCGAAGGCACTGCGCGAGGCCGATGCCAAAAATGCCAAGGACAAGGACGCCAAGGATAAGATCGGCAAGGCCAAATCCGACACCGAACGTTATTGGGCGCAAGTCGCAAGCGGCCCGAACAAGGCCGATCTTGGCAAGGTCTATGCTAAAATCAAGGATAAGGCTGGCGCATTGGTCGGCGGCAAATCCGTCGCGACCTCGCCTTGGCGCGGGTCCAACCGCTTGCTGATCGGGCCGTTCTCATCGGAGGATGAAGCACAGTCCTTCGTCAACAAGCTGGCGGCGAAGGGCGTGTCCGCCATCCAATTCACCAGCCGCGTCGGCGTCTCGGTCGAAAATCTGCCCCTCAAATGAACCATGCTATTCTGGCGAACCTCGCCTGCGACCCACATCACAGCCGGGGACGGCAATTCACCGAAGATTCCTGCGGCAATCGCGGGCCACGCTCGGTATTTCAACGCGACCGCGACCGCATCATTCACAGCGTCGCTTTTCGTCGGCTGCGGCACAAGACGCAGGTGTTCATCGCGCCTGATGGCGATCATTTTCGCGTCCGCCTGACCCATAGTCTGGAGGTCGCGCAGATCGGGCGCACCATTGCCCGCGCGCTGGGGTTGAACGAGGATTTGACCGAGGCCCTGTGCCTTGCCCATGACATCGGCCATCCGCCATTCGGCCATGCAGGCGAGGATGTGATGCACCGCATCATGGCCGATGCGGGCGGTTTCGATCACAATGCCCATTGCCTGCGGATTCTGGCGCAGTTGGAATCACCCTATCCGGGCTTTGACGGGCTGAATCTCAGCTGGGAAATGCTGGAGGGACTGGCCAAGCATAATGGCCCGGTCAGTCATCCCAATTGGGCGCTGACAGCGATTGATCAGGCATTTCCACTTGAATTGGGGCAATGGCCGTCGCTGGAGGCGCAGATTGCCGCGCTCGCCGATGACATCGCCTATGACAATCACGATATGGATGACGGCCTGCGCGCCGGGCTGATCAGTTTGGACGAATTGGCAGAAGAGGTGCCATTCGTCGCCGCCAACCTCGCCCGCATCCGCCAACGCCTGCCCGATCTGGGGCGCGACCGGCTGATTGCGGAACTGGTGCGCGATCAGATCGGCCTGATGGTCAATGACCTGATCGAAACAACGATCCGACAGGCGAACGAGGCCGGTGTCACCTCTGCCGATGAGGTCCGCGCGGCGGGACGGATGCTCGCGCGCTTCTCGGATGCAATGGCCAAGGCCGAACGCAGCCTCAAATCATTCCTGTATCAGCGCCTGTATCGCCACAAAGACGTGATGGCCGTATCCGAACGTGCCGCCGGGGCGCTGGATGAATTGTTTCGCGCCTATATTCTTCACCCGGAACGAATGCCGCCCGAATGGGTCGCGACATTGCCCGCAAGCGAACCGGCACGCACCCGCCATATCTGCGACTTCATGGCAGGCATGACCGACCGTTACGCACTGTCGCGTTATCGCGAATGGATCGGCCCGATAGAAATGCCGGATGGGGTTTGAATAAACGCTCTCCGTTCTGGCCGTTAAACTGCGGCCTTGTCTGGAGCATGCGTTTCAGACTAATGTCGCCCTCCTGACCGATATGGACATCCCCCTCGCCCCCTTTCCCTGGCTCGATCTCGCGATCATCCTGGCGCTTATTGCGCTCAACGGGGTGTTCGCCATGTCGGAGCTGGCCATCGTATCTGCCCGCAGACAACGGCTGGAGGCGCTTGCCGCCCGCGGCGAACGCGGTGCGCAGACGGCTTTGTTGCTGGGCGCCGATCCGGGACGTTTCCTGTCGACGGTACAAATCGGGATCACGCTGATCGGCATTATCGCGGGCGCCTTTTCCGGGGCAAGCCTTGGCCATCCGACGGCCATGCGTCTCGCTTATCTCGGATTCGAGCCGGAACTTGCGGAAACTTTGGGCTTTATCATCGTGATCGGTGCAACGACCTATGCCTCGCTGGTGATCGGCGAACTGGTGCCAAAGCAATTTGCCTTGCGCGCGCCGGAACCGCTTGCCTGCATCATGTCCGTGCCGATGTTGTGGCTGTCCCATCTGACCGCGCCGTTGGTCTGGCTGCTCGACAAGAGCAGCGCCCTCATTTTCACGCTGCTGCGACTGGAGCGCGAATCCGAGAATAAGGTCACCGCCGAGGAACTGCACCTCGTCGTGGCCGAAGCCAGCAAATCAGGCGTGATCGAGGAGAGCGAACGCGCGATTATTTCAGGCGTCGTGCGCCTCGCCGACCGCCCCGCGCGTGAAGTAATGACCCCGCGCACCGAAGTGGACTGGCTGCCGATCGATGCGACGCCCGCACAATTGATCGAGGCGCTGGGCAATATTCCGCACAGCCGCATTCCGGTCGCAGACGGGTCGGTCGATAATATCATCGGCATCGTCCAGTCGCGCGACCTGCTGCTGGCGAGCCTGACCGGCAAAGAGATCGACCTGCGCCAGATGCTCCGCAAAACATTGGTCATCCCCGATCAGATCGATGCGATGGATGCGCTGGATGCCCTGCGTCAGGCCGAGGTGCCGATGCTGCTCGTCCATGATGAATATGGCCATTTCGAAGGGCTGATCACCCCCGCCGATCTATTGATCGCGATTGCGGGGAGCTTTGCCTCCGATGCCGACCTTGGACTTGATCCCGCGATCAGCGTGCTGGAAGATGGACAATATCTGATTTCCGGGTCGATGGCGGCAGATGCCATGGCCGACCGACTGGGCTTTGAACTGCCGGAAGATCGCGATTATGCGACGGCGGCGGGTTTTGTGCTGGATATATTGCGCCATTTGCCGAAAACCGGCGAACATTTCGAACATCTGGGCTGGCGGATTACCATCGCCGATATGGATGGTCGCCGCATTGACAAGCTGTTGGTCCGCCCGACGGAATCCAAGCGCCGCGAAACGGCGGCTGCTCCGACAAGCTAACGCATCAGGCCCGCCGCGGTCTGTGCCGACGGGCCTGTTGCATTGCTTATATGTCGATCTTGTCGATCTTGCCCTGAAGCGCGGCAAGCTGCGCCTTCAACGCTTCAAGTTCGTCTTGTTCCTTATTGTCGCCAGCCTTTGGAGCCGTGTCGGCCTTGGCGCCGGTTGTGGCATCCAGACCGCCCACAGTGCCGCCCGCTGCACGAAAAGCCGTGGTGGCGGCATCAAAGAACGCCATGTTCTGGCGGGCCAGTTCAGCGAACGGACCGGTGCCGAATGCGCCCTCCATCGCCGAACGGAATTGCTCTTGATTGCGGCGAAACGCGTCCATCGACGATTCGAGATATTGCGGCACGAGCGATTGCATCGAATCGCCATACATCGAGATCAATTGGCGCAAGAAATTGACCGGCAGCATGTTGGCGCCACGAGCTTCTTCGTCCATGATGATCTGCGTCAACACATTGTGCGTGATGTCATCACCGCTTTTCGCGTCTACCACTTTGAAATGGCGACCTTCTCGTGTCATGTGCGCAAGATTGTCGAGCGTGATATAGGTTGAGGATTCAGTATTATAAAGTCGGCGATTGGCGTATTTCTTGATCACCACCACATCGTCGCTATTGGGCGTTCCTGACATGCAACAACCTTCCTCTAAATTGTCACCCCTCTTAGCATCAAACCATTCCGCACCGCAACAAATAGCCGCGCCGGGACCCCGACCCTTGCCGCTGTTCCTTGAAATGGTGCGCGCGGAAACTGCTGGATCGCCTGATAAACAGACCCGCGTGCTAGAGGGGTTGCGCCGTTATCAGCAGGCTGCGCGGGAAAATGAACCCACATCGCATCGCAGCATTGCTGCGCAGCAAATGGATCCGAAATTATGGCACATCCCGCCATTGCGAAAGCGACCCAAGGGCTGGCCGGTCCGGCCTCCGGTGGTGTTGATCCCCTCGATCATCAACGCCCATGACATTCTCGATCTGGGGGGCGAACACAGCCTTGCGCGTTTTCTCGCCGGGCGAGGCCATCCGACCTATCTCGTCGACTGGGGATCGCCCTTGGCAGAAGGTGAACAGCTCTCCATCGGCCAACTGATCACCGACCGGCTGCTGCCATTGCTGGCAAGCCTGCCAGTGCCGCCGATCCTGATCGGCTATTGCCTTGGCGGCACCATCGCCATCGCCGCTGCCACCCGCCACCCGGTCCATGCATTGGTGACGCTCGCCGCGCCTTGGCATTTTTCCCGCTACCCAGACAGCTTTCGCCAAGATGCGGCGGGCATCTGGTCGCAGGGGCAAGAGGCTATCTCGCAATGGGGCGTGATGCCGATGGAGGTGATGCAGCAGGGCTTCTGGTCGATCGACCGCGCCGCGACCATTGCCAAGTTCGAACGACTTTCCCAATTTGATATTAACACCCCCGCGCATGCATTGTTCGTCAAGGTCGAAGATTGGGCCAATGGCGGCGCGCCCTTGTCCGGCCCCGCCGCAAAGGAATTGTTCGAACATCTGTTCGCCCGCGATGATCCGGGACAGGGCCGGTGGCACGTCGGCGGCCAGATCATCACGCCGCGCGACATTGCTTGCCCGATGCTGCATATCGTTTCGACGCAGGACCGCATCGTGCCGCATGCCAGCGCACCCGATTTCGGCACGCGCCGGGATATTGCGCTTGGCCATGTCGGGATGATTATCGGCAGTCGCGCAAAATCTATTTTGTGGAAACCTTTAGCGCGATGGCTGGCGAAAAATGAGGCGCCTCGACACCAAGTTATTTCGCAAATGCACAAAGACTGATATTGAGTGACTGTCAATTTATAGCAAGAGGATCATATCAATGACCGGTGTCGTGATTACCGCTGCCAAGCGGACTGCTGTCGGCAGCTTTCTGGGCGGCCTTGCTCCGCTGCAATCCTATGAACTCGGCAAGCTCGTCATTGCGGCGGCACTCGAACAAGGTGGCGTCGCGCCAGAAGAAGTCGATGAAGTCATCATGGGCAATGTGCTGACCGGCAATCTCGGCCAAGGCCCGGCGCGTCAGGCGGCCATCGGCGCAGGCATTCCAGTGCAGGCCACGGCGTTGACGATCAATCAGATCTGCGGCTCGGGTTTGCGCGCGGTCGCGCTTGGCGCACAGGCCATTCAGGCGGGCGATGCAAAGGTCATCGTCGCGGGCGGGCAGGAAAGCATGTCCAATGCCCCCCATGCCCAGATGCTGCGCAATGGATCGAAAATGGGCAATGTCGCCTTTGTCGATACGATGTTGCGCGACGGCCTGTCCGATGCCTTTGATGGCGCGCACATGGGCGTGCATATGGACAAGACCGCAGGCGAACTCCAGATCACCCGCGAAGATCAGGACCGCTTTGCCGTCCAGTCTCAGAACCGCGCCGAAGCCGCCCGCAATGCCGGTCGCTTCAAGGACGAAATCGTGCCGGTCACGATCAAGGGCCGCAAGGGCGACACGATCGTCGACACCGATGAATATATCCGCGACGGCGCGACACTGGAATCCTTGGCCGGGCTGAAGCCTGCATTTAACAAGGAAGGCACGATCACCGCCGCCAATTCCTCCGGCATCAATGATGGCGCGGCCGCCGTCGTGCTGATGTCTGCCGCAGATGCCGCTGCACGCGGCGCCACAGTCATGGGACATATCCGCAGCTGGGCCACATCGGGCGTCGAGCCGACGAAATTCGGTCTCGGTCCCATCCCGGCGGTGCGCAAGGCGCTGGCCAAGGCGGGTTGGACGGTTGCCGATCTCGACCTGATCGAGGCGAATGAAGCCTTTGCCGCACAGGCCATTGCCGTTGCCCGCGAGCTCGGATTCGATGATGCCAAGGTCAACGTCAATGGCGGCGCCATTGCCATCGGCCATCCGATTGGTGCCTCCGGCGCGCGCGTATTAACCACGTTACTCTATGAAATGGCACGGCGCGACGCAAAGAAAGGCCTTGTCACCTTGTGCATCGGCGGCGGCATGGGCGTTGCCATGTGCATTGAACGCGACTGATTTCTGCCGTTTTCAGCGCCGATGCCACCTTATACGGCGTCGGCGCTGGAGATTTTAACGACGTTTACTCTTCCTCAAACATCATCGGCGTAAAAACAGGACTTCACTCCAGCGGAGTCCTCGGCAGATATGGCGCGCGATACGATGACACAAACAGCGACTGCGGATAGCGCTGTCAATGAAACCGAAGCCGGTTTCATTGTGCCGTTCGAGGCCCTGAACGGCACAAAATTGGCAAATGAGACGCGGCTGCATCAAATCGAGGCGCTGACGCGGTTCATGCCGCTTTATGCCAGCACGTCGATTATCGGCGCGTTCATCATCAGCTGGTGCATTTATGCTGCCATGCCCCCGCTCTTGCTGTTCGCATGGCTTGGCCTCTTGATCGTCGCCAATTTGAAGTCTTCGCGCTGGGTCCGCCATCTGGCTATTGGGCTCGACACGGAAAGCGCGACCCAGGGTCTGGCCGCAAAGCTGATCGCCGACAATATCGCACGCGCCTTGTTGTGGATTGCCGCCCCCGCTTATGCCATCGCCGCGTTGAGCGGTATCGACCAGATCACGCTGATGCTGGTAGGCGCAGTGATGATTTGCGCGGCGCTCTCGCTCGCGGCCATGCCGATCATCGGCAACAGCTGGATCGTCATCGTCACCTTGGGTCTGATTGCCGGCCTGTTGCGCGGGCCGATCGATCTGCCGACCACGATCTTGTGCCTGTTTGCGTTGGTCCCCTGCTTTGCCAGCGCCGGTGTCGCCGTTCTTGGTCAGGTCTTGCGTGCCAATGTCAATCAGCTCGCGATTGCGAGTGAAAAAGGGACGGCTGCCCATAATCTCCTGCGCGAATATGAAGAGCGCGGCGGGAGTTGGCTGTGGCAAACCAATGCCAATAATGAAATCACTTTCGCCTCGCCCCAGCTTGGCCAATTGCTGAACCGTGCGAACAAATCGCTGATCGGCCAAACCTTGCCGGGCGTATTCCGTGGCCATGCGACGCTTGCCGAACGACTGAACGCCCGGCGCGATTTCATGGGCGTGGAATTGCAGCTGCAAACGCATAGCGGCACTCGCTGGTTTGCCTTGTCCGGCTCCGCCATCTGGGACAAAAGCCCCAGCTTCAAAGGCTTTCGCGGCGTCGGCGTCGATATTACCGATAGCAAGATCGCCCAGCACAAGCTCCAGCATCTCGCCAATCTCGATACGTTGACCGCCCTGCCCAATCGCCAGCGCGTGCGCGAATTACTGGGTGAGGCGCTGCAACATTCGGCGGCGACAATGACGCCCTGCGCCTTGATATTTCTCGACCTTGATGGCTTCAAGCCGGTGAATGACACCTATGGCCATGCGCGGGGCGATGTCGTGCTGCGGATCGTGGCCGAACGCCTGCGGGTGCAGGTGGGCCAGCAAGGCACGGTCGGACGGATCGGCGGCGATGAATTCGCCATCGTCATTCAGGATGCCCGCAGCCCAAAAAGCATCGAGCAACTCGCCGCGCGCGTCATTTCCGCCATCAGCGAGCCCTATGCGATTGATGACCTCAACGTCCGCATCGGCATCAGCGCGGGCGCGGCTTATGGCCCGCTTGATGCCGATAATGTCGATGAATTGATCCGCAAGGCCGATTTTGCGCTCTACAGCGCCAAGGCGCAGGGCCGTGGCAATTATCGGGCGTTCGAACCGAATATGCAGACGGCTGCCGAGGACCGCATCACGCTCGAAAACGAGATGCGCGCCGCCATCGGCACCAATCAATTCTATATCGCCTATCAACCGCAGGTGAATAGCGAGACTCATGTCGTCACCGGTTTCGAAGCCTTATTGCGCTGGCAACACCCGACCCGCGGCTTCATTTCACCCGTCACCTTCATCCCGATTGCGGAAGAAAGCGGGATGATCGTCCAATTGGGCGAATGGATTTTGAAAACGGCCTGTATCGATGCCGCGCAATGGCCGGGCCATATTACTGTCGCGGTCAATGTCTCGCCGGTGCAACTGCTGCACCCCGGCCTGCCCAACGCTGTCGCCGAAGCCTTGCGCCGTTCTCGCCTGCCCGCCAACCGGCTGGAACTGGAAGTGACGGAATCGATCTTCCTCGGTGATTCCGATTATTCCATCGGTGTGCTCAAGCGCCTGCGCGATATCGGGTTGAGCATCGCGCTCGATGATTTTGGCACCGGCTATTCATCGCTCGGCTATCTTAACAAGGCGGTGTTCCACAAATTGAAGATCGACGACAGCTTCGTCCGCGAATCCGCAACCAATGGCGAATCGACCGCGATCATCAAGGCGATGGTATCGCTGGCGGAAGCCTTTCGGATGAGCGTCACCGCCGAATGCGTCGAGACCAAGGAAGATCTGTTGCGGATGCGCGCGCTGGGCTGTCATCAGATACAGGGCTTTTTATTCGGGCGACCGATGACGCAGGACAAGGCGCTGGAACTGCTCACCGGCGCACGCGGATCATTCAAGGATCGCGCGGCTTAAGGATCAAGCCGCTTTGGGCAGATGGAGGCGGACCTGCAAGCCGCCTAGGTCTTCACTTTCTTCCAGCGCAATCGTCCCGCCGTAAATCTCCACCACATCACGCACAATCGCGAGGCCAAGGCCGGTGCCGGGCTTGCTGGTATCCAGCCGGACCCCACGGGTGAACAATTGGCCGCGCTGCTTGTCCGGAATGCCCCGGCCATCGTCCTCGATCAATATTTCGACATTATCGCCGACCGGGCCAACCGTCACGAACACCCGGCTACCGCCATATTTGGCCGCGTTTTCGATCAGATTGCCGAGAATTTCATCAAGGTCCTGCCGCTCGACCCGCACCGCGAGCGTTTTTTCCCCCGCCACATCGATGGTGACATGGCGATGCATCCGCGACACCGCGCGTTCGACCGCCTGCAATGACGGCCAGATTTCGGTGCGCGCCTGACCGGTGCCACGCCGCCCGATAGCGCGCGCGCGGGCGAGGTGGTGGTCAACCTGTCGACGCATCGTCGTCGCCTCGCGAATGACGGTGGCGGCAAGGTCCGGGCTTTGCGCCGTGGCCTCGTTCATGATGACGGTAAGCGGAGTCTTAAGCGCATGGGCAAGGTTCCCGGCATGCCGCCGCGCCTCCTCCGCCTGCCGCTCATTATGCGCGAGCAGTTCATTCAATTCCTGCACCATCGGCGCGATTTCGGTCGGCAAGACCGCATTGACCCGCGCCGCGCTGCCATCGCGCACCTGCGCAATCGCGCGGCGCACCCGGCGCAACGGCCATAAACCGAAAAACGCCTGCATGGAGGACAACAGGATCAGGCCAAGGCCAAGAATGACAAACGCCTTGATCAACGTCGAGCGTAGCATCCGGATTTGTTCATCCAGACCCGCCCGGCTTTGCGCGACCTGAAAGCGCCAACTGATATTGGAACCCGGCAACATCACATCGCGTTCCATCACCCGCAATGAATCATCCGGAAATTCGCTGCTGTCATAGATATAGGGCGCGTTGGTATCGGCTTGTTCATTGCCCGGCTGCAGCCCGCGATCCCATAAGGAGCGCGAGCGAAACGGTTCATGCCCCTTGCCCGCCACCTGCCAATACAGGCCGGAATAGGGTTCGAGGAAACGCTGATCGCCCAACGGGCGATTGAACCGCACCTCGCTATCGGGACCAATTTCCGACGAGGCAATCATCGCCGTCAGCACATATTCAAGCTGGCCATCGAAATTGCGCGTGACCGCATCGCTCAACACCCGATCAAGCGCGACCCCGCCACCCAATAACAACAGCAGAATCCAGACCGTCGCAATGCTGAGCATCCGCCGGGTCAATGACCCGGTGGTGCGCGACTCAAAAATGTCCGGTTCAGGCGGTGGGTTGATCGACAAGGCTGTAGCCCAGCCCGCGAATGGTGGCGATTACATCCTGGCCCAATTTCTTGCGAATGCGGGTAACGAACACCTCAATAGTGTTGCTGTCGCGGTCGAAATCCTGATCGTAAATATGTTCGATCAATTCGGTGCGCGATACCATCTTGCCCTTATGGTGCATCAGATAGCTGAGCAATTTATATTCCTGCGCGGTCAGCTTGACCGGCTCGCCCTTCAGCGACACCCGCCCCGAACGCGTATCCAGCCGGACATCGCCCGCGATCAATTCGGAACTGGCATTGCCCGAAGCGCGGCGGATCAGCGCGCGCAATCTGGCGATCAGCTCTTCGGTCTGGAATGGCTTGGCGAGATAATCATCGGCCCCGGCATCCAGCCCCGCGACCTTGTCCGACCAGCTATCGCGCGCCGTCAGCACCAATACCGGCGTCTGTCGACCTTCCTTGCGCCAACGATCCAACACGGTCAGCCCATCCACCTCGGGCAGGCCGAGATCGAGCACGACTGCATCGTAATTTTCGGTCGCGCCAAGAAAATGGCCGTCCTCGCCATCGGTGGCAAGGTCGATGGCATAGCCTGCGCCTTCCAGCGTGGCCTTTAACTGGCGGCCCAGATTGGGCTCATCCTCGACGATCAGGACGCGCATAGATTTCCTTTATGTGCTGCCGGCATTATCTACCGGACTTGCGAATGATGTTACCCGAACGACCATCGACATCAACCCAGATGACCGCGCCCTGCTGCATGAATTTAAGCCGGTAATTACCGGAGTCGCTATCGAACTCCGGACCAAGATAAGAGGCCCCGCCCATCTGCGGGCGAACACGGCGTTCAATGACAGGCAGCGGCAACGGCCCATGGCGATGCCCCGGATTTAGAACCTGTGGTTGGTCCCCGCGCTGCCACGCATAGGCCGTTGCAGCGGGAACACCCGCTGCGCAAGACCCGGCCAGCGCCAGTCCCATCATGATTCGCTTCATCATTGCATTCATCGTCATCATGGCTATTGGCATAGGGGTCTGGGTTTGAATAGGTCATGAATGGCTTTGGTTCACCCCATAAATCTGTCCTCGTGGAAAACCACGCCTCATCGGTTACGAAAGACTCCATGGCTGCGCCTATTCTTGCATATGAAGACCTTGGCCTGATTCAGGGGTCGGGCTGGCTGTTTCGCAACCTCGACATTTATGTCGGGGAGCGCGACCGGCTGGCACTGATCGGCCGTAATGGCGCGGGCAAGACCACATTGTTGCGCCTTTTGGCCGGGCAGATCGATTGCGACGAGGGCAAGCGCATCATCGTGCCGGGCACAAGGGTCGTGCTGCTGGAACAGGAGCCGTCGCTCGCCGGGTGCAAGACATTGCGTGATTTCACCGCCCAAGGCGATGATGCGCCCCCCGCGCATGACGTGGCGGCAATTGCCGATCAGCTTGGCATCGACCTTGATCGCGACGCCACCACCGCATCGGGCGGTGAACGCCGCCGCGCCGCGCTGACCCGCGCGTTGGCCCAGAATCCCGATGTGCTTCTGCTGGACGAACCGACCAACCATCTCGACCTCGCGGCGATTGAATGGCTGGAGGCATGGCTGGGCCGGTACAAGGGTGCGTTCATCACGATCAGCCATGACCGCACGTTCCTGACCCGATTGACCCGCCAGACCTTGTGGCTCGACCGCGGCAATGTCCGCCGCAACGAGATCGGTTTCGGCGGCTTTGATGCATGGATGGAACAGGTCTATGCCGAAGAAACTCGCGCGATGGAGAAAATGGATGCCAAGCTGAAGCTTGAACTCCATTGGCTTGCACGCGGCGTCACCGCCCGGCGCAAGCGCAATCAGGGCCGTCTGGCCAAGCTCCATGACATGCGCGCCGCGCGCAAGGCGATGATCGGCGCAGCGGGCACCGCCAAGCTCGCGATTGCCACCGACGATGTGAAGACCAAATCGGTAATCACGGCGGAAAATGTCTGCAAATCCTATGGCGACCGCGTCATCATCAAGGATTTCAGCCTTCGCATCCAGCGCGGCGACCGCATCGGTATCGTCGGGTCGAACGGCGCGGGCAAAACCACCTTGCTGAAATTGCTGACCGGCGAAATCCCGCCCGACACCGGCCGCATTGCCCTCGCCAAGACACTGGACGGCGTCATCATCGATCAGCAGCGCAAATTGCTCTCGCCCGAAAAACGGGTGCGCGATGTGCTGTGCGATGGCGGTGACTGGATCGAAGTGCGCGGCGTCAAAAAGCATATTCAGGGCTATTTGAAGGAATTCCTGTTCGAACCGGGCCTCGCCGAGGCGCGGGTCGGCACCTTGTCGGGCGGCGAACGCTCACGCCTGTTGCTCGCCCGCGAATTCGCGCGCGCGTCCAATCTGCTGGTGCTGGACGAACCGACAAACGATCTTGATCTGGAAACGCTTGATCTGTTGCAGGAAGTGATCGCGGATTATGAAGGCACGGTCCTGATCGTCAGCCATGATCGCGACTTTCTCGACCGCACCGTCACCGTCACATTGGGCCTTGATGGCAGCGGCAAGGTCGATGTCGTCGCGGGCGGCTATGCCGATTGGGAAGAAAAGCGCGACGAAATCCGCAGCGCCAACAAGAAAGCCGCACCCAAGGCCGCCGACAAGCCCAACGCCCCGCCACCGCCGAAAGCGGCGAAGCTGAGCTATAAGGACCAGCGCGATCTCGATTTACTGCCGGGCCAGATCGAGGCGTTTGAAAAGGCCATCGCCCGTGATGAGGCGTTGCTGGCCGACCCCGATCTCTACACCCGAGACCCCAAGAAATTCGATGCGCTGATGAAGGCGATCGACAAGGCCCGCGCCGACCGCGATGCGGCGGAAATGCGCTGGCTGGAACTCGCGGAAATGGCCGAGAATCTGGGGGCGTAAAGCCCCAAAACACCCTGTCATCCCCGCGAATACGGGAATCCAGACAGGACGGACCGACGTGGGGTGCATACCCTTCGCAAGTCAGTGCTTCTGGATTCCCGCCTTCGCGGGAATGACGTGAGAAGCGGGAATGACGTGAGAAGATCAGGGATGACGAGGCAAGAAGCACCGGGCTTATTCCCTCGTCATCAGGATTTTAATGGCCCTGATGCGCTGCCGGTGCTGCGCCAGAATCACCCTTCATCGCCCGCATCTTGTCCCACATGGCAGCACGCGCGGCGCGGCGTTCATCCGGGCTGATTGAGCCATCCTTGTTGCTATCGGCAGCATCGAACATCGCGAGCGGATGGGCAGATGCCTCATCGAAGCTGACTTTGCCGTCCTTATTCGCATCCAGCTTTTCCAGCGACATCATGCCGCCCATTTTGCCATGGCCGCCCATCATGCCGCCCATTTTATGTCCATCGGGTTTCATATCCATCGCCATCGGTCCCTTGGGACCATCGCCATGTGCGCCCATCTGGCCCTTCATGCCCGCCATCATCTGATGATGGGCATCAAATTCCGCGCGTGAGATGCTGCCGTCCTTATTCGCATCCAGCTCGGCAAAGTGCGCGTCCATGCGCGACTTATCCACTGCCTGACGCTCAGCCATCATCTTGCCCTTGGCCGCATCCAGTTCCGACTGGACGAGAAAACCGTCCTTGTTGCTATCGGCGGCGGTGAAATGGGTTTTCAGTTTCAACAGCAGGTCCGCCCGCGTCGTTGGCCCCTTCATCCCCATCATTTCCGCCATATGTCCGTCATGCCCGGCCTCTGCCGCCAGCACGGGAATCGCCAAAAGCGCCACAGCCGCTGCACCGATCATCAATTTCTTCATCGTCGAATCTCCGCATGACCTGCTGCACCGAATGGACATAATCGCCCGGCAACAGGGAGGTTGAGCTTGCGCTTCGTTCTCCCGATAGCCAAGCGATTCTGTATGGTGCTTGAATAACGCGGCAAAAATTGGCATTGCGCCCGCGTCATTCAATGGAGCAACCATCATGTCGGATTCGATCAAGCGCGTCGTCCTCGCCTATTCGGGCGGGCTGGACACCAGCGTTATCCTCAAATGGCTGCAAACCACCTATAATTGCGAAGTCGTGACCTTTACCGCCGATCTTGGCCAGGGCGAGGAAATCGAACCCGCCCGCCAGAAGGCCCGTCAGTGCGGCGTCAAGGAAGAGCATATCTTCATCGAAGACGTGCGCGAAGAGTTCGTGAAAGACTATGTCTATCCGATGATGCGCGCCAATGCGCTGTATGAAGGGCTGTATCTGCTCGGCACCTCGATCGCGCGGCCATTGATCGCCAAGCGCCAGATCGAAATCGCCAAGCTCGTCGGCGCGGATGCCGTGTCCCATGGCGCGACCGGCAAGGGCAATGATCAGGTCCGTTTCGAAATCGGCTATTATGCGCTGAACCCGGAAATCAAGGTCATCGCACCGTGGCGCGAATGGGATCTGACCAGCCGCACCTCGCTCATCAACTGGGCTGAACAGCATCAGATTCAGGTCCCGAAGGACAAGCGCGGCGAAAGCCCGTTTTCGACCGATGCGAACCTGCTGCACACCTCGTCCGAGGGCAAGGTGCTGGAAGATCCATGGGAAGAAGTGCCGGATTATGTCTATTCGCGCACCAACAACCCGGAAGATGCGCCGGACAAGCCCGAATATATCACGATTGATTTCGAACGCGGCGACGCGGTAGCGATCAATGGCGTCGGCATGTCGCCCGCGACCTTGCTCGCCAAGCTCAATGATTATGGCCGGGTCCATGGCATTGGCCGCCTCGATCTGGTCGAAAACCGCTTCGTCGGGATGAAGTCGCGCGGCATGTATGAAACGCCGGGCGGCACGATCCTGCATCTGGCGCATCGTGGCGTCGAACAGATCACACTCGATCGCGGCGCGGCGCATTTGAAGGACGAACTCGCCCCGCGTTATGCCGAGTTACTCTACAATGGCTTCTGGTTCTCGCCGGAACGCGAAATGCTGCAGGCCGCCGTCGATTACAGCCAGCAAAAGGTGACCGGCACCGTGCGGATGAAGCTGTATAAGGGCTCGGCCAGCATTGTCGGCCGCAAGTCGCCCTATAGCCTCTATTCCGAAAAGGTCGTGACCTTTGAAGATGACGCCGGCGCCTATGACCAGCGCGATGCGGCGGGCTTCATCAAATTGAACGCGCTCCGCCTGCGTCTGTTGGGCAAGCGCGACCGTTAATATCGCGCAATAAGGCTGGTGGCGTGACCACCGCTCTTTTTTTCCGGCCCCTGATCGGGTAGATCAGGGGCCATATTTTTACCCAGCCCCCTATGGCCCCGCAGAATTGGACTGACCGAGATGAAATTTTTCGCTGATACCGCCGATGTCAACGACATTGCCGAACTCGCCGCCACCGGCCTGCTGGATGGCGTGACCACCAACCCGTCGCTGATCCACAAATCGGGCCGCAAGTTTCTTGAAGTCGTCAAGGAAATCTGCGGGCTGGTCGATGGCCCGGTGTCGGCAGAAGTCGTAGCACTCGATCATGCCACGATGATGAAGGAAGCTGCTGTTCTTCGCGCCATCGCCGATAATATCGCGATCAAGGTGCCGCTGACGATTGATGGTTTGAAGACCTGCAAGGCGCTGACCGATGATGGCGCGATGGTCAATGTGACCTTGTGCTTCTCGGCTAATCAGGCGCTGCTCGCCGCCAAGGCGGGCGCGACCTTCATTTCGCCGTTCGTGGGCCGGCATGATGACAATGGCTTTGATGGGATGCAGCTCATCTCCGACATTCGCCTGATCTATGACAATTATGGCTTCGACACCGAAATTCTCGTCGCCAGCGTCCGCCACCCGATCCATGTGTTGGAAGCCGCACGCATCGGTGCCGATGTGATGACCGCGCCGCCCGCCGTCATTCGCCAGCTCAGCAAGCATGTCCTGACCGACAAGGGCATCGAAGGCTTTATGGCGGATTGGGCCAAGACGGGCCAGTCGATCCTGTAATGACCGATCTCCTCCCAAGCGCCCACCCAGCCTTTGCGCTGGCGGCTGCTTGGGAGGAATATCTTCGCCACAATCGCCGCCGGTCCGATCACACGGTCCGCGCTTATGCCGCCACCGCGCGGCGGTTGATTGGCTTTCTCGCGCAACATCGCGGCGAGACTGTGGATAGCGCAATGCTCCTCCATCTCGATGCGGGCGATCTGCGCGGTTTTCTTGCCAGCCGCCGCCAATCCGGCCTTGCCAATGCCTCTGCCGCGCGTGAAATGTCGGCGGTGCGGGCCTTTCTTGCCTTTGTCGCAGAGACTGCCGGGCTGCCGCTCACCCTCCCGAAAATGCAAAGCCCCAAGGTCGAACGCCGCGTCCCACGCCCGGTCGCCCCTGCGGATGCCATTGCGCTCGCGGAAGATGTGGCGGACGCGCAGGATGTGCCATGGGTCGCCGCCCGCGATCTCGCGATCCTGCTCTTGCTATATGGCGCGGGCCTGCGCGTCGGTGAGGCATTGTCGCTGACCCCTGCGATCTTCCCGATTGGCAAATCGGTGCGCGTCACCGGCAAGCGCAACAAGACCCGGATCGTGCCGATCCTGCCGAAATTGAAAACCGCTTTGGAAGCCTATCGCGACCTCTGCCCCTATCCGCTGGGCCGCGATCTGCCGTTGTTCCGGGGCGTGCGCGGCGGGGCGTTGGGCAGCGATGTGGTGCGCCGCGCGGTGCGCCATGCCCGGCATCGCCTCGGCCTGCATGGGCGGACGACGCCCCATGCCCTGCGTCACAGCTTCGCCACCCATTTGCTCGCGCGGGGGGCGGATTTGCGGAGTTTACAGGAATTGCTCGGCCATGCGAGCCTGTCATCGACCCAGATCTACACGGCAGTCGATGCCGCGCATTTGATGGATGTCTATCGCAACGCGCACCCTCGCGCCTGAAGGCGCAAAGTTTCTGGCCCGCGCCTGATTTCAGCTTTCCAGCTCGGCATCCCAATAGAGCCAGTCGCGCCAGCTTTGATGGAGATAGTTCGGCGGAAATTTCCGGCCACGGTCCTGCAATTGCCAACTGGTCGGACGATAGGGCGGCTGCATCAGCGCCATCGCGGCCTGTTTCGGGGTGCGGCCCCCTTTGCGCAGATTGCACGGCGCACAGGCGGTCGCGACATTTTCCCAAGTGGTACGCCCGCCCTGCACGCGCGGCACGACATGATCGAAGGTCAGATCCTTGGGCGATCCGCAATATTGGCATTGGAAATCGTCGCGCAGGAACAGGTTGAACCGGGTAAAGGCCGGATGCTGGTTCGGCTTCACATATTGGCGCAGGGCAATGACCGATGGAAGGCGCATCTTGCTATTCGCGCTATGAATTTCGCGTTGATATTCATCGACAATGTCGACCCGGTCGAGAAAAACCGCCTTGATCGCGGTCTGCCATGGCCACAGGCTCAACGGATAATAAGACAGCGGCGTATAATCCGCATTCAGGACCAAGGCCGGACAGCTATCCGGGTGGCGGATCAAATCGGGATGGTACATGGCGTCTGCCTCATGCTCCCTTATGCCATTGCGGTCATCTTGTGGCGCAGGACCATTCTGACCACAAGATCATGACGGCGGCATGACAGCACTATAACCCCCATAGCGTCAACCCCATTGGCATAAACGCCGCATCGTCGTAGAGACCTTTGCGAATCCCGCCGCTTCGGGGTTTTAAGGAGCCTGCCCATGAACATCTTTCTCGCCATTCTCCTGATCGGTGCGATGATCGCGACAGTGTACGCGCTCGTGCGTGGCGTCATTGCCTTTCTGAAAACGACAGAGGCCGATCTGCTGGGCGGCGGCATCAACCAGAACGGGTTGAAGCAGAATAAAGCGATGCAGATGCGCATCCTGTTTCAGGGGCTGGCGATCATCATCATTATCATCTTGCTGATGATGAAGAACGGCTGACCTCCCCCAGATGGTCAAGCTCAACAAGATATATACCCGCACCGGCGACCATGGCGAAACGGGTCTGGTCGATGGCTCGCGCGTCGCAAAAAGCGCACCGCGCATGGCCGCGATTGGCGATGTGGACGAACTGAACAGCCTGATCGGCGTGGCGCAAACCCATGTCCGTCAGGCCGATTTCGCCGCGATGCTTAACCGCATTCAAAACGAATTGTTCGATCTCGGCGCCGATCTCGCGACCCCCGGCACGGATTTCGCGCCGGATGAGATGACGCTGCGTATTGTGCCGTCGCAAATCACCCGGCTGGAAGATGAAATCGACGAGATGAACGCGGTCATGCCCCCGCTTTCAAGTTTCGTCCTGCCTGCCGGTGAGCCGGGCGCGGCCCATGTCCATGTCGCCCGCGCGGTGGCGCGTCGGGCCGAACGTTCCGCCGTCTCCGCCGCCATTGAGGCCAACATCAACCCGCTGGCGCTGACCTATCTCAACCGCCTGTCCGACCATTTATTCGTCATGGCCCGCGCGATCAATGCGCAAGGTGCTGGCGATGTATTGTGGCAGCCCGGCGCGACGCGCTGAACTGATTTGCGAGAGGCAGAAAGGGCCATCATGAGCAACCAAGACCACGCCCCCGATCCGGCGATGCTGACCAAGGCGGAAACGCTGACCGAGGCCCTGCCCTATATGCAGCGTTATGCCGGCCAGACCTTTGTCATCAAATATGGTGGCCATGCGATGGGCGATCCGGAATTGGCGCATGATTTTGCCGAAGATGTGGTGCTGTTGAAGGCTGTCGGCATCAACCCGATCGTCGTCCATGGCGGCGGGCCGCAAATTGGCGCCATGCTGAAAAAGCTGAACGTCGAATCGCGCTTCATCGACGGTCTGCGCGTGACCAATCAGGACACGATGGACATTGCCGAAATGGTGCTGTCCGGCGCGATCAATAAGGAACTGGTGAGCTGGATCGCCCGTGCGGGTGGCCGCGCTGTCGGCATTTCCGGCAAGGATGCAGGTCTTGTCATCGCCGAAAAGGTCCAGCGCACGACCCGTGACCCCGATAGCAATATCGAACAGGTCGTCGATCTTGGCTTTGTCGGCGAACCGGCAAAGATCGACCGGACGATCCTCGACACCATCTGCGGCGCAGGCATGATCCCGGTAATCGCCCCGATTGGCGTGGGCGCGGACGGCCAGACCTATAATATCAACGCCGATACCATGGCGGGCGCGATTGCCGCTGCCGTCGGTGCGGCCCGCCTGTTCCTGCTGACGGACGTGCCGGGTGTGCTCGACAAGCAGAAAAACCTGCTGACCGACCTTACCCCCGCTTCGATCGAGGCGCTGACATTGGATGGCACAGTGCATGGCGGCATGATTCCCAAGCTGGAAACCTGCACCCATGCGGTTGAGCGCGGCGTCGATGCCGCCGTCATCCTTGACGGGCGCGTGCCGCATGCGATGCTGCTGGAAATCTTTACCCGGCGCGGCGCAGGCACATTGGTGCGCAAAGACTAACCCGATTATCGGAACGAAATCAGGAGAGATCCACGATGCAGACGCTGATTCAGATCATCTATTTCCTTACCGATCTGGCCATTTGGGTCATCATCGGACAGGGCATTCTTTCCTGGTTGATCGCATTCAACATCGTCAACCGCAGCAGTGAATTCGTGCGGCAGGTCGATCTGGTGCTACACACGCTGACCGAGCCGATCTATCGCCCGTTGCGACGCTGGATTCGACCGATTGGCCATGTTGATCTGACCCCGATGGCGGCGATTGTCCTGCTGATCATCGTCCAGATCATCCTGCGCAACATGGCTGTTTCCGTCGCCGTCTGATGCAGATCGCCGTCAAGGTCACCCCGCGCGCCAAGCGTGATGGCATTGGCGGTTGGGTCGATACACCGGACGGCAAAAGGCTGGAGGTCCGCCTCCACGCCATGCCCGCCGATGGCGAGGCGAATGCGGCGCTGATCAAGCTCATCGCCAAATTTTTCGGCCTGCGGCAGGCCGATGTCGAAATTACACAAGGGGGTGCTTCCCGGTTGAAGCGCCTGAAGCTAAAGGGGGATGATGCGGCACTCGCCGATATTCTGACCCATCATCTGGAGCAACACGGGGCGTGACCAAGATCATCGATGGCAAGGCCTTTGCGGCCAATCTGCGGGCCAAGGTCAAGGATGCAGCAACCGCTTTCAACGCCAAGACCGGGCGCGCGCCGGGACTGGCGGTGATATTGGTCGGCGAAGATCCGGCCAGTCAGGTCTATGTCCGCTCCAAGGGCAAGGCGACCGTGGAAGCGGGCATGGCCAGTTTCGAACATCGCCTCGATGCCGAAACCGCGACGCAGGATCAGTTGATTGCATTGGTGCAGACCCTCAACGCCGATGAAAAGGTCGACGGCATTCTCGTCCAATTGCCGCTGCCCAAGGGCATGGATGACAAGGCGGTGATCGCCGCCATCGATCCGGCCAAGGATGTCGACGGCTTTCATGTCGTCAATGCGGGCAAGCTAGCGGTCGGGGAAGAGGCTTTGGTGCCCTGCACGCCGATGGGCTGCATCATGATGCTGAAGGACCGGCTCGGCGATTTGTCCGGCCTGCATGCGGTGGTATTGGGCCGTTCCAATATCGTCGGCAAGCCGATGGCGCAGTTGCTGCTGGCCGAAAATTGCACCGTCACCATCGTCCATAGCCGGACGAAAGACCTGCCAGCGATGGTCCGTCAGGGCGATATTGTCGTTGCCGCCGTGGGCCGTCCGGAAATGGTGCGCGGCGACTGGATCAAGCCCGGTGCGGTCGTGATCGATGTCGGCATCAATCGCGTGCCGGGGGCGGAAGCAGGCAAAACCAAATTGGTCGGCGATGTCGCTTTTGACGAAGCCGTCGCTGTCGCCAGCGCGATCACCCCGGTGCCGGGCGGCGTCGGGCCGATGACCATCGCCGTCCTATTGCGCAACACCTTGGTGGCCGCCTGCCGCCGGGCGGGCTTGCCCGACCCTCTCGGCCTGTGAGCGAACTTTTCATCTCGGCCTTGATCACCTTTTTCGTGGTGATCGATCCGCCGGGATGCATCCCGATCTATGCCGGGTTGACGCGCGGCGCGACGCTGGAACAACGCCGGTCGATGGCCATTCGCGCGATATTGATCGCGACGTCGATCTTGCTGGTCTTTGCGGTGTTCGGTGAAAAACTGCTGCTTGCCCTTGGCGTCGGGCTGGATGCGTTTCGCATTGCGGGCGGGATCATGTTGTTCTTGATCGCGCTCGAAATGGTGTTTGAAAAACGCACCCAACGCCGCGAAAATCGCGTGCGCGGCATGATCGAAACCCCGGAAATCGAGGATGTGTCGGTCTTTCCGATGGCCATCCCGATGATCGCTGGTCCCGGTGCCATTGCGTCCGCGATGCTGTTGATGGCGCGCAGCAACGGCATGGCGGAATCCTTGGTCGTGCTGGGCGCTATGCTGTTGGTGCTGGCGAGCCTGCTACTCGGCCTGTTGCTGTCAGGCCCGCTGATGCGGCTGCTGGGTGACAAGGTCGAAGGCGTGATCACGCGCATTCTCGGCGTCGTGCTGGCGGCGCTGGCGGCGCAATATGTGCTGGACGGCATCCGTGCGAGCTTCTGGCCGGATCGGACCTATGCCCTGCAAGGGCTGGTCGATGCGCTATCACTCGGTTATGCGTGATCGCCATGACGCAAGCTGCAATCCAGATCCGCGGTCTGGGCAAGACCTATAACGACGGCAAACGCGCACTGGACGGGATTAATCTCGACGTGCCGCGCGGTTCGATCTTCGGGCTGCTCGGTCCGAATGGCGCGGGCAAATCGACGCTGATCAACATCCTTGCCGGGCTGGTGAACAAGACCGAGGGCAGCGCCAGCATCTGGGGCTTCGACATTGATCAAGACCCGCGCAATGCCAAGGGGTCGATCGGCATCGTCAATCAGGAAATCCTGTTCGATCCGTTTTTCTCGCCCTTTGAAACGCTCGATAATCAGGCGGGCTATTATGGCGTGCCGAAGCATGAGCGGCGGACGATGGAATTGCTGCGCGCTGTCCATCTGGAGGACAAGGCCCATGCCTATGCCCGTTCCTTGTCGGGCGGGATGAAACGGCGGCTGATGGTCGCCAAGGCGCTGGTCCACAATCCGCCGGTGCTGGTGCTGGATGAACCGACCGCAGGGGTCGATATTCAATTGCGCCAACAGCTGTGGGATTATGTCCGCGAACTGAACGCCGCTGGGACGACAGTGGTGCTGACGACCCATTATCTCGAAGAAGCCGAACAATTATGCGACCGCATCGCGATCATCAATCATGGCCAGTTGATCGCCGATAAGCCGACACCTGAATTGCTGGCGATGGCGCAGGATAAATTGGTGGAAATCACCGTCGACCGCGATGTCGACCTGCTGCCGCGCTCGCCGATGTTCGACAAGGTCGAACTGCGCGACGATGGCCGGACATTGATCATCACCTATCAGAAAAATCGCGTGTCGGCGGTCGATATATTGGACGCGGTGCAGGCGCACGGCCTTGGCATTGTCGATGTATCGACCCGCGAAGCCGATCTGGAGGATATTTTCCTGCACCTGACCTCCGCCCCTGCTCCGGAGCATAGCAAATAGTGACCGCCCATCATTTCGACGTCATCATCATCGGTTCGGGTGCTGCTGGCCTGACCGCCGCGATCAACCTTGCCGACAAGTTCAAGGTCGCGGTGCTGGCCAAGGGTGCGCTTTCCGATGGATCGACCGCATGGGCGCAAGGTGGCATCGCCGCCGTGCTGGAGCCGGGCGACACCTTCGATAGCCATATCGAAGATACGATCATCGCGGGCGCGGGGCTGAACAACCGCAAGACGGTCGAATTCGTCGTTGAAAATGCCCCTGACGCGATTGAAAAGCTCGCGGAACTGGGCGTGCCGTTCAACGCGGGCGAAAGCGAGCGCTGGCATCTGACGCGCGAGGGCGGGCATAGCCATCGCCGTATCGTGCATGTCAATGACGCGACCGGCTGGGCCGTGCAACAGGCGCTGGAAAAGGCCGCGAACGACCATGCGAACATCACCCTGATCCCGGACATGGTGGCGATCGACCTCATCACCGGGCGGCATGGCGAAACCTATTCGGTCGCGCCCAATGTCTGGGGCGTCTATGCCGTCAGCCGGAAAACCGGGCGGGTATCGAGCTATATCGCGCGCGCGACCATCCTCGCCACCGGTGGCGCGGGCCGCACCTATCTCTATTCCACCGCGCCGCGCGGCGCGACCGGCGATGGCATCGCCATGGCATGGCGCGCGGGCGCACGGGTATCGAACATGGAGTTCAACCAGTTCCACCCGACCTGCCTCTATAATCTCGACATCAAGAATTTCCTGATCACCGAGGCATTGCGCGGTGAAGGCGCGCATCTCAAAATTCCGACGACCGGCGAACGCTTCATGCCGCGATTCGATGAACGGGCAGAATTGGCGCCGCGCGACATCGTGGCCCGCGCGATCGACCATGAGATCAAGCGCCTTGGCCTTGATTTCGTGCATCTCGACATTTCGCACAAACCCGCCGATTTCATCCGCGAACATTTCCCCAATATCCACGCCAAGCTGCTTGACCTTGGCATCGACATCACCCGCGATCCGATTCCGGTTGTCCCGGCCCAGCATTATACCTGTGGCGGCGTGCTGACCGATCTCAACGCCCGCACCGACCTGCCCGGCCTGTATGCCGCAGGTGAAGTCGCGCAATCGGGCCTGCATGGCGCGAACCGGCTGGCGAGCAACAGCCTGCTCGAATGCTTTGTCTTCGGTGCCGCCGCCGCGCGCGACATTGCCGCCAATTGGGATCATCTGCCGCCCGCCCCGGCGATTCGGCCATGGGATGAAAGCCGCGTATCGGACAGCGACGAAGAAGTCGTCGTCCAACAATGCTGGCGCGAAATCAGGCAGTTCATGTGGAATTTCGTCGGCATTGTCCGCACGACCAAAAGGCTGGAACGCGCCAAGCACCGGATCGATCTGCTGCGTCGCGAAATCGCCGATTATTACGGCCATTTCCGCGTCACCCCCGATCTGATCGAATTGCGCAATCTGGTCGAAGTGGCCGATCTGATCGTGCGCTCGGCCTTGTTGCGCAAGGAAAGCCGGGGCCTGCATTACACGCTGGATTATCCCAATATGTTGCCTAATGCCCGGGATACGGTGCTGATCCCCTAAGCTTGCCCCCCTAGCTTTTTTGGCCATATGCAAGCGACAATGGCTGTTTAATGTGGTTGTAACTTGAGTAGGCAGGGCGAAGCGGATAAACGCTTTGTCCGAACCTAACCACAATCAACACGTCCCGGGGGGATTTATGGCAAATAATGTCGAAATGAAAGCGCATGAAGGCACATATGTTGGCTTCCTGAGCATGCTGAAATGGGGCATTGCGCTTGTCGCACTCATCGCCGCCGTCGTTGTTCTCTTGATCGCGGGCTGAATCAGACAGTGAAAATCGCGATATTGAAAGAGACCGCCGCCGGCGAACGCCGCGTGGCCGGGACGCCTGAGACGGTGAAGAAGTTCAAGGCGCTGGGCGCTGACATGGTGGTAGAGACGGGCGCAGGCGCTGCGTCGTCGATTGCCGATCAGGCTTATGTCGATGCGGGTGCAACGGTCGTTGGCCGTGCGGATGCCATCAAGGGTGCAGACATTCTCCTCGGCGTGCAGGGGCCAGACCCTGTGTCGCTTGAGGGCGTGAAGGCGGGCGCGTGGATCGTCGCCGGTTTGAACCCATTTGGCGAACGTGCGCGGGTCGATGCCTATGCGGGCCTCGGCGTCGATGCGCTGGCGATGGAATTCATGCCGCGCATCACGCGCGCACAGTCGATGGACATTCTGTCGTCCCAGTCGAATCTCGCCGGTTATAAGGCCGTGCTGGATGCGGCGGGCGCCTATGACCGCGCCTTTCCGATGATGATGACGGCAGCAGGCACGGTGTCTGCGGCGCGTGTGTTCGTCATGGGCGTCGGCGTGGCCGGGTTGCAGGCGATTGCGACCGCGCGTCGTCTGGGCGCGCAGGTATCGGCGACGGACGTGCGTTCCGCGACGCGCGAACAGATTGAATCGCTTGGTGCCAAGGCGATCTTCGTCGATGACGTCAAGGGCATCGAAGGCGAAGGTTCGGGCGGCTATGCCACCGAAATGTCCGATGAATACAAGGCGGCGCAGGCTGCGCTCGTATCGTCGCATATTGCCAAGCAGGACATCGTCATCACCACCGCGCTTATTCCGGGACGTCCGGCACCGCGCTTGATTTCGGACGCGCAAATCGCGTCGATGCGGCCCGGCAGCGTGATCGTCGATCTCGCGGTCGAACAGGGCGGCAATGTCGAAGGCGCGGTCGCGGGCGAGATTGTCGAACGTCATGGCGTGAAGATCGTCGGCCACAAGAATGTGCCGTCGCGGCTTGCGGCGGATGCATCGGCCTTGTTCTCGCGCAACCTCTTCAACTTCCTTTCGGCATTCTGGGATAAGGACGCTGGTCGCCCCAATCTGCCGGATGAAGATGAAATCACCAAGGCCATCCGCCTTACGCACAATGGTCAGGTCGTCAACGAACGACTGCTGTGATAACGCACGGCCTGTCACATGCTTAACCGCGTGCAGCAGGACCAACGCCAGCGTTGTCGGAATCGGACAAGGGATTAACATGGATTTTATCAGCATTCTCTCCATCTTCGTGATGGCCTGCTTTGTTGGCTATTATGTCGTCTGGTCGGTTACCCCCGCCCTGCACACGCCATTGATGGCCGTCACCAATGCAATTTCGTCGGTCATCATCGTCGGCGCGTTGATCTCTTCGGCAGCAGCCGGGGTGGCCATCGCGAAATGGCTTGGCCTGCTCGCGGTCGTGCTGGCCAGCATCAACATTTTCGGCGGCTTTGCGGTGACTGCGCGCATGCTCGCGATGTATAAGAAGAAGGAACGTTAAGGCGATGCACATTGCAACCGCTACGCCCGCATGGGCGATGCTCGCGTATCTTGTCGCCGGTATCTGCTTCATCCTCGCACTGCGCGGCCTGTCCTCCCCCGCTTCATCGCGCAAGGGCAATCGCTACGGCATGGCAGGCATGACGCTGGCCGTCGGCACCACGCTCATCACGCATATGAATGTCGGGATCATCGAAATCGCCATTGCCATCGGCATCGGCGCGGTGATCGGCCTTGTCACTGCCCGTCGCATCGCGATGACGGACATGCCGCAATTGGTCGCAGCCTTCCACTCGCTTGTCGGTCTAGCCGCCGTGCTGGTGGCTGCTGCAGCCTATCTCAACCCGCAGGCCTTTGGCATTGTCGATGCAGCGGGTCAGATCTTCACCGTCAGCCGGATCGAAATGGGCCTTGGCATCGCCATCGGCGCCATCACCTTTTCCGGTTCGGTCATCGCGTTCCTCAAGCTCAATGGCAATATGTCGGGTACGCCGATCATGCTGCCCGGTCGCCATCTGATCAACCTCGGCACGCTCGCGGCTATCATCGGCCTGATCGGCTATTTCCTGACCGATCAAAGCCCGTGGATCTTCTGGACCGTCACCGCGTTGAGCTTTGTCATCGGCTTCCTGCTGATCATCCCGATCGGCGGCGCGGATATGCCGGTCGTCGTGTCGATGCTGAACAGCTATTCCGNNTACATCATGTGCAAGGCGATGAACCGCAGCTTCATCTCGGTGATCGCAGGCGGCTTTGGTGCTGCACCGGAAGCTGGTTCGGGCGGCGCGGCCAAGGTTGACCGTCCGTGGAAGCGCGGTTCGGCTGACGATGCGGCGTTCCTGATGAGCCAGGCCGAACAGGTCATCATCGTCCCGGGCTATGGCATGGCCGTTGCTCAGGCGCAGCATGCGTTGCGTGAAATGGGCGATCTGCTGAAGAAGGAAGGCGTGCGCGTCAAATATGCGATCCATCCGGTCGCAGGTCGTATGCCGGGCCATATGAACGTGCTGCTGGCCGAAGCCAACGTCCCTTATGACGAAGTGTTCGAACTGGAAGACATCAACGGCGAATTCGCCCAGACCGACGTGGCATTCGTCATCGGCGCGAACGACGTGACCAACCCGGCTGCCAAGACCGACAAGAGCTCGCCGATTTACGGCATGCCGGTATTGGACGTCGAAAAGGCCAAGACCGTCTTGTTCGTCAAGCGGTCGATGGGCGGGGTCGGCTATGCCGGTGTCGACAATGACGTGTTCTATATGGACCAGACCATGATGCTCCTCGCGGATGCGAAGAAAATGGTCGATGATATCTGCAAGGCATTGCAACACTAATTGCAAAGGCAGATATAAGCCCGATATATTCGGAGCAGGTTCCTTTTCCGCCGCCCCTTTCCGCTTGGCCGTTCTTGGCCCGGCGGAAAGCGGGCGGCGGAATTCCATATGGCCAACGCGCACAACGGCAAAAGTCGGCGATCGACATGGTCAGTTATCAAGGAAGATCAACATGCAAGACGTATTCATTGTCGGCGCCGCGCGCACCGCGATCGGCACGTTCGGGGGCAGCCTGAAGGGGCTGATGCCCGCAGAACTCGGCACGGTCGCCGCCAAGGCAGCGATTGCGCGTTCGGGCGTCAATCCCGCCGACATCGACAACAGCGTGTTTGGGCAGGTTGGTCCGACGGAAGCGCATGACGCCTATCTCGCGCGCCGCATCGGTCTGGCCGCAGGCCTGCCGGACACCGGCATCGCGCACAGCGTCAACCGCTTGTGCGGTTCCGGGGCGCAGGCCATCGTCACCGCCACCCAGATGATCCAATTGGGCGAATCCGATATCAGCCTCGCCGGCGGCGCTGAATCGATGAGCAACGCCCCGATGGTCGTCAATGGAATGCGCTGGGGCACCAAAATGGGCAATGCGGCCGTGGTCGATTGGCTGAACGCGACGCTGCATGATCCTTGGGGCAATGGCCATATGGGCTGCACCGGCGAAAATGTCGCCGCACGTTATGGTATCACCCGCGAACGCCAAGACGCCTATTCGGTCGAATCCCAGCGTCGCGCCGGCGCCGCCATCGCTGAGGGCCGGTTCAAGGACCAGATCGCCCCGATTGAACTCAAGACCCGCAAGGGCGTTGTCCAGTTCGACACCGACGAACATCCGCGCCCGCAGACAAGCATGGAAGATCTCGCCAAACTGAAGCCCGTGTTCCGCAAGGAAAATGGCACTGTCACTGCGGGCAACGCATCGGGCTTGAATGACGCTGGCGCTGCTGTCGTGCTGGCTAGTGGCGATGCCGTCAAGGCCAAGGGCCTGACCCCGCTTGCCCGGATCGTGGCATCCGCTGCCGCAGGCGTCGCACCCGACGTCATGGGTCTCGGCCCGGTCGAAGCCGTGCCGATCGCGCTCAAGCGGGCGGGCCTGACGGTCGCCGACATGGATGTGATCGAATCGAACGAAGCCTTTGCCGTCCAGTCGATTGCGGTCGCCGATGCGCTGGGTTTCGATCCGGCCAAGGTCAATCCGAATGGCGGCGCGGTGGCGCTTGGTCACCCGCTCGGCGCGACCGGTGCGTTGCTGACGGTCAAGGCGCTCTATGAACTGAAGCGCATTGGGGGCCGCTATGGCCTGATCACCATGTGCATCGGCGGCGGTCAGGGCATCGCCCTGATCATCGAGAACGTCTGAATTCAATAGTTTCAGACGGATACATCGTTTCAAGAAAAATGACGCCAGATGTTGGGAGCTGACCTTCATCTGGCGTCTGCCTTGAAGTTTATACCCAATCAAATAGGTGGACAATCGAGCCGTCATTCGACTCGGCCCTGATTCATACCGCTTTGGCCCTCGTTTTTGCGCAATTTTCTGCGTGCGAATGATAGGCGCGTCCCCTTTGGCGCGACTCACTGAATAGATCAGCTTGGACCCCGCAAAAATTCCCTGAATTGCTATACGCACGGGAAATGCGCATGGCGTGCTTCGATGGATAAAGACTTACCTCTTGATTCGCAGGCACGCGGACGCGTGATCCTGATCGGCGCAGGTCCGGGCGATCCCGATCTGTTGACGGTGCGCGCCGTGCGTCATCTCGCCATGGCAGAGGTGCTGATTCATGATGGGCTGATCGATCCGCGCGTGCTGGATCTCGCCCCTGCCGATGCGCTGCGGATTTCCGTCGCCAAAAAACGCGACCGCCACACCGTGCCGCAAGAGGGCATCAACGCCCTGTTGGTCGAACATGGGCTGGCGGGCAAAATTGTCGTGCGGTTGAAAGGCGGCGATCCGTTCATCTTTGGACGTGGCGGCGAAGAGGTTGAGGCCTTGCGCGCGGCGGGCGTCGCGGTTGAGGTCATTCCCGGTATTTCCGCCGCGCTTGGCGCGTCTGCCGAAGCGATGCTGCCGCTCACCCATCGCGATTGGTCGAGCGCTGTCAGCTTTGTCGCCGGCACGTGCAAGGGTTTGGTCGCGCAGGATTGGTCTGGCCTTGCCGGACAGGGCCGCACGCTCGTCATTTACATGGGCGTCACCACCGCGCAGGACATTGCCGACAAATTGATGTCGCAGGGCGTGGCCCCGGATATGCCGGTGGCCGTGCTCGAACGCGGCACCCTTCCCGGTTCACGCGCGATGCGCACACTTCTTGCTGATCTTGGCGAGATGGTGACACGCGAACAGGTGATCAGCCCCGCCATCGTCATCATTGGCGAGGTGGTGCGTCTCTCGAATGCGGCCGATAAATTGGCAGGCAGCGACGACAAATTAGAACAATTGGCCAGGCAGTTGGAGGCAATGGCGTGAAAATTCTGACAGGAAACGACCTGAAAACAGGCGATGTAATCTGGTGGACCGGCAAGAGCTGGTCGCGCCATATCGGTGAAGCGGTGGACGCGGGCGACACGGGCGAAACCGTGCTGGCCGAGGAATCGGCGGCGCAGCGCGTGAACGCGGCCTATATCGTCGATGCCGCTGCCGGACCGAACGGGCCGCTGCCCTTGCATATCAAGGACCGTGTGCGCGCCGCAGGGCCAACCGTCCGTACCGACCTTGGCATCAACCCTGACGTGCCGATTGTGAAGGGCTGAACTCATGTATCAATATGACAAATTCGATCAGGCCATCGTCGATGCGCGGGTTGAAGAATTTCGCGATCAGGTCAATCGCCGCATCAATGGAGAGATGACCGAGGACCAGTTCAAGCCACTGCGCCTGATGAACGGCCTCTATCTCCAGCTGCACGCCTATATGCTGCGCGTGGCGATCCCTTATGGCACGCTGTCGGGCAAGCAGATGCGCATGCTCGGCCATATCGCGCGCAAATATGATCGCGATTACGGCCATTTCACCACCCGCCAGAAC
>DITW01000056.1 GCA_002422945.1 Sphingomonadales bacterium UBA6174
AAGGAAGTCCGCGCCATCACCGGCCTGGGTCTGACCGAAGCCAAGGCTGCTGTTGAAGCTGCTCCGAAGGCGATCAAGGAAGGCGTGTCGAAGGACGAAGCCCAGAAGGTTAAGGCGCAGCTCGAAGCTGCTGGTGCGACCGTCGAACTCAAGTAAGAGTTTATCGGTCAGGCATCTGCCTGATTTCAAGAACAACGGGCGGCTCTCATATCGAGGGTCGCCCGTTTTCTTTTGGGGCATCATTCCCGCACCATGGCTTCGTCATTCCCGCGCAGGCGGAAATCCAGACAGGGCGGACCGACCATGGGTGCGCGTCCTTCGTGCGATAGTGATGTTAGATTCCCACCTGCGCGGGAATGACGACGCGTGAGATAAATTGAGGGACACACGCCCCTAAAACGCCGCCCTTTGCCGCCAACGCCAGAATGTCAGCCCCCCTGCAAGCGCTGCTGCGACCCACAGGCTGTTCATGCCCCAGATCGGATGCACCAACGCGCCGATGATCGCGCCGCCGGATAAGCCGGACCACAAGAGCAAATACGGCACCCAGTCCCAGCGACTACCACCGGTCAGCGCCGCCGCCAGCCTTTGCCCCAGCTTCACCAATGCGCCGGTCATATAGGTAAGGCCGATCGACACCTCGCCATCACGTTCAAAGGCGGTGTTTTCCACCCCCATTGCGAACGCCATGCCATAAAGCGCCGACAATCTGAGCCCCAAGGCCTGTGCAATCGCCGCAAGGCACAGGATCAAGGTCAGCAACGCCAAGGACACGAGCTTGCCGTGGGTCTGCACTGCGCGTCGCCGCGCCATTGTGCCCATTGTCACGCCACCGACAAAGGTCGCGATCAACGTCCCCGCGCGCAACGCATCTGCCGCATGGGTCGCAACCCCGACCGCAAGCCGGGTCGAATTACCGCTCATAAAGGAAACGAAAAAACCGCCGAGTTCGAGAAAGCCGAGCGCATCAATATAGCCTGCCAAGGCGGCCAGCAGCACCGCCAGCGTCCAGCTCTGGCGATCAAGCCGATGCATTACTCTGACTGTTCTGGCATTGCCCGATCAAGGTGCCCTTGATCCCGGCGCGGCGGCTCCAGCGGAAATTCGGCCATGATTTGGCCCAACGCCCGGCCACAATCCGTTCGCCGGGTCGCGCCGCATCGTCGAGCATGATCGTGCCGCCCGGCGCGACCCGATCAAACAGGCAAGATGCCGATCCGCGCACCAACGGGTGCAATGTCCAAGGCGGGCCATCGATCACCAGCAGGTCGATATTCTGTGGCACATCCGACAGATCATACCAGATACCCGGCCATGGCTCCGCCGCCGGGATCAGCGGCGCATGATGCAATTCGCTATGAATATCGTGGCTCAGCAACCAGCGCCGGGTGGATTCGACAAATTCGAGATGCTGATCAAAACTGACCAACTGCCCGCCGCCATGGAGTTGCAATGCGCGCCCCAGCACCAAAGAGGAAGCGCCACAGCCCAGCTCCATCACCATTTGCGGGCGATGGGCCTCGATATGATCGACGAGATAATGGAGGAAGCCGACATCCGCCTTCCAGCTCCCCAGATTGGGCAGTGCGTCCATTGGCAGCTCGAGCCGCTTCAACAGCGCCTCCTTGTCCCGTAGACGCCCACCCCAAAGGCTTTTCAGCAGCCATGGCCATTGGATCGCCCCCACGGCCAATAGCCACACCCAATCCTGCCAGTCGCGCCGCCACTCGGCATTACCTGTCAGGGGTAAAAAGGCGGTGGCTTCGCGGCTGGTCATTGGATTTAATCCTCAAATGGATCGCGTACGAGGATCGTATCTTCTCGTTCCGGCGAGGTCGAGACCAAAGCGACCGGACATTGGATCAACTCTTCTACCCGACGGATATATTTGATCGCCTGCGCGGGCAGATCGGCCCAGCTCCGCGCCCCTGCGGTCGATTCCGACCAACCGGGCATTTCCTCGTAAATCGGCTCGACCCGCGCCTGATCCGATGCATGCGGCGGCAGATAGTCATAGATTTTGCCATCAAGCGTATAGCCCGTGCAAATCTTCAGCGTGTCAAAGCCATCGAGCACATCGAGCTTGGTCAGTGCGATGCCGGTGATGCCGCTAACCGCTGCCGACTGGCGCACCAGCACGGCATCGAACCAGCCGCAGCGACGCTTGCGCCCGGTGACTGTGCCGAATTCATGACCGCGCTCACCCAAGCGCTGCCCGGTTGCATCTTCCAATTCCGTCGGGAACGGGCCGGAACCCACGCGGGTCGTATAGGCCTTGACGATCCCCAGCACGAACCCGACCGCCGATGGGCCAAGGCCCGAACCGCCCGATGCGGTGCCAGCGATGGTGTTGGACGAGGTCACAAACGGATAGGTGCCGTGATCGATATCGAGCAGCACGCCCTGCGCGCCTTCGAACAGGATGCGCTTGCCCTGCTTGCGCGCCTCATTCAGGCCCACCCATACCGGCTTGGCATAAGGCAGCAGGAATTCCGCGATTTCGCGCAATTCCGCGACAATCGCGGCACGATCAATCGGCGGATGGCCGAAACCGGCACGCAACGCATCATGGTGCGCGCAAATACGGTCGAGCTGCGGTTCCAGATCGTCGAGATGGGCAAGGTCGCACACCCGGATCGAGCGACGGCCCACCTTGTCTTCATAGGCAGGGCCGATACCCCGACGGGTCGTGCCGATCTTGCCCGCGCCCGATGCGTCTTCGCGCAGACCGTCGAGGTCGCGGTGGAACGGCAGGATCAATGGCGCGGTTTCGGCGACATGGAGATTGTCCGGGCTGATGTTCACGCCCTGCCCCGCCAGCTTGGCCACTTCATCGCGGAAATGCCAAGGGTCGAGCACGATGCCATTGCCGATCACCGACAAGGTGCCGCGCACGATGCCGCTCGGCAGCAGCGACAATTTATAGGTCGTGCCATCGACCACCAACGTATGCCCGGCATTATGCCCGCCCTGAAAGCGCACCACCACGTCGGCGCGGCTGGCCAGCCAGTCGACAATCTTGCCCTTGCCNNCCTTGCCTTCATCGCCCCATTGGGCACCGATAACCGTTACGTTCGCCACGAATGTCAGTCTTTCTTGATCGGGACGGCCTTGCCGTCGGTCAGAATATGCGTGCAGATCTGGGCTTGCGCCGTATCTTCTTGGGTCAGCGCCGCAACCGTCACCCAGCCATCGGCGCGATATTGGGCGGCAACAGACGCTGTCGTGCCAACCGGCAGGAACAAGCGGCGGCGATCACCACGCGCAAGGCCTGCATCAATCAGCGGATCAATAAAAGCGGAAAAACCGACCGCCGGTTCCGCACCGTTGAAATAGGTGCCGCCGCGCCCGATTTCGCCGGTCGCGAGCGGTGAATAAAGCGAGAAGCCGAGCCAGCTTTGATATTCAAAGCCATGTCGTTCGGTCGGATCGAGCGTGATAATGATGTTGGACGGCAACAAGGCAACAATGGCCTCGATCCGCGCCAGCCGATCCGCCAGCAGTCCGTTCACATCAAATGCCCGCAATTTACCAATCGCCGCAGCGACCGGGCCTGCGGCCTCGATCAACGGAGCATAGGCCGCTGGCACGGCGGCTACATCCTTCGCATCCAGCCGCGCTTTCAACCCTGCGACATCATCCACCGGTAATGGGCCATTGGCCAACAGGTCGATCACATCCGGCATGTTGAGATCAAGCGTCAGGCCCGACACCCCCGCCTGCCGCAGGCCATCGATGGCCGCATTGATGATTTCCGCCACAGCCGCGACCGAATCGGCCCCGATCAATTCCGCCCCAACCTGCATCATTTCGCGTTCGGGACGTAGTTGGCCGGCCTTCAACTTCACCACCGGTCCGCCATAAGACAGGCGCACCGGGCGCGGATGATGGCCCATGCGATTGGTCGCGATTCGCCCGATCTGGCCGGTGATATCCGAACGGACCGCCATGGTTTCACCCGAGGCCGGATCGACAAAACGCAGCAAATCCCGGCCACTGACGTGCAGGCCCGCGGTCAGCGTCGCCTCGAATTCGGCCAAGGGCGGCTGCACCCGTTCATAGCCATAGCCAGCCACGGCATCGAGAATGATACGCACGAGACGCGCCGAGGCATCGGCCTCGGGCGGCAGGCGGTCACGAAAGCCGGTTGGCAACAGGGCATTGGTCATAGCGGGGGCCTTTTAGCAGCTTCATGCCAAAGGGGAACCTCTGGCATGAAGTCGCCGACACGCATCAGAATTTAAGAGCCTTGACCGTCTTCACGCCGGGCAGCTTGCTGGCTGCGCCAAGAACGGCTTCAGGAATGGCGGCATCCATCGACAACAGCAGAATGGCTTCGCCACCCGCCGAACGACGACCCAGATGGAAGGTGCCGATGTTCAGCCCCGCCTCACCGAGCAATGAACCCACCCGGCCAATAAAGCCCGGCGCATCTTCGTTCACGATATAGAGCATGTCGCCATCGAGATCTGCTTCGACCTTGATCCCGAACATTTCGACAAGGCGCGGCTGGCCATTGCCGAACAAGGTCCCGGCCACCGACTTTTCGCCATCGGCGGTATGGACCGAAACGCGGACCAATGTGTGGTAATCACCTTCGCGGTCATGGCGGACTTCGCGGACATCAAGGCCGCGCTCCTTCGCCATATAGGGTGCGTTGACCATGTTCACCGTGTCGGAATAGCGACGCATCAGGCCCGCCAGCACGGCTGCGGTGATCGGCTTGATGTTGAGCTGCGCCGCAGCGCCTTCAACTTCGACATCGATCTTGGTCAGGCTGTCATGCGCAAGCTGGCCGACCAATGACCCAAGCTTTTCCGCCAGCGCCATATAAGGACGCAGCTTCGGTGCTTCTTCCGCCGACAGAGACGGCATGTTGAGCGCGTTGGTCACGCCGCCATTGACGAGATAATCGGCCATCTGTTCGGCCACTTGCAATGCGACATTGACCTGCGCTTCATTGGTCGATGCGCCCAGATGCGGCGTGCAGATGAAATTCGGCGTGCCGAACAAGGGCGATGCCTTGGCAGGCTCTTCGACGAACACGTCAAGCGCCGCGCCACCGACATGGCCCGAATCAAGCGCGTCCTTCAACGCCGCTTCATCCACCAGACCGCCACGCGCGCAGTTGATGATGCGGACACCCTTCTTGCATTTCGCCAGTGCCGCCGCGTCGATGATGCCACGAGTCTTCTCCGTCAACGGCGTGTGGAGCGTGATGAAGTCGGAGCGGCGGAAGATGTCGTCCAGTTCCACCTTTTCCACCCCGATCTCGATGGCGCGCTCGGGGCTGAGGAACGGGTCGAAGGCGATGACCTTCATCTTGAGGCCCAGCCCGCGATCTGCCACGATCGAGCCGATGTTGCCGCAGCCGATGACGCCCAGCGTCTTGTTGAAGAGCTCGACACCCATGAAGCGGTTCT
>DITW01000064.1 GCA_002422945.1 Sphingomonadales bacterium UBA6174
GTCGGGCCATGGTCGGCGAACTTGATGTTGCCGCCGAGATCGACGGTGGCGCTGTCGGTGGCGGTATCGCCATCGAAATCGGTGATGGTGGCCGAGGCGGTCAGCGAGATCTTGTTATCGGCAAGGATCGCGAACTGATCGTCGAACGGCGATGTCGTGGTGCCTTCAACGGCATGGTCGATCTGCTGATACTGGGTCAGGGTGACGACGCCGGTGCTGCTGACAGCGAGATCGAAGATCGTGTTGCCGGTGGTGACATCATCGACGACCGTGGCGGTCGAACCGACGATCTTGCCGCCGATGTCATAGAGGTTGATCGCGACATCATGGCTTTCCAGCCCGGAAACCGAGTTGGTGACGTTGAGGTCATAGCTGAGGACACCGGCAGTGCCGAGGCCATCGGCGCCCGCATTCTGGGTGAGGCCGAAGACGCCACCGAAATTGGCGGTCGAGGTGGCGGTGTCGCTTGCCGTATCAATCGTGTCCGCATCCTGCGTGGTCAGGATCACGCCGGTTTCGGTGCCAGCCGTGACATCGATGGTCGGGCTGTCATCATTGACACTGAGGTCCAGCGTACCATTGGCGGTGTCGCCATCGGCATCGCTGATCTGATAGCTGATCGTGAACGCCTGATCGTTTTCATCCAGCCCTGCTTCATGGTCGATCGGCGCATTCTGGGTGACGGTATAGTTACCGGTAGCCGTATCAAGCGTCACGGTGATAACGGTGGTGGTGCCCTGCTTGATCAGCAGATTGCCATTATCAAGTTCATATGTGAAACCGGTCGGTGCGCCAAGATCAGAAAGGGCAAAGGTCAAGGCACCATCGCCACCTTCACCCGCAAGCGTACCGGTAGTGTTGGCGGTATCCGGGGTAACGTCGTCGATGCCGCCAGGATTGCCGCCGGTCAGCGCATCATCGTCAAGCTGGACGGCAGCATTTTCACCCGTGAGCGGTTCTGCATCTTCAATGTTGATGGTGAGCGTGGCGGTGTCGCTGTCGCCGTCGCCATCCGTCAGCGTGTAGGTGAAGACGTCGGTTACGCCACCAGCGCTGCCTTCGGCGCGGACATAGCTGTAGCTGCCATCGGTGTTGATGGTGAGCGTGCCATATTGACCGACAACCACGAATGCGCCTGCGGTGGCGGTGGTATCGACATTGGCGGGGATGTTGTTGCTCGCTACGCCCGATACGGTCGCGCCATCTGCGCCTTGCGTGTCCCTGCCGCCATCGGCTTCGCTGTCGGTGATGACATTGCCAGTCGCCGGGCCGAATTCTCCGGATGCAATGTTGTCGTTGTCATCCAATGCGAGGGGTGCATCGTCGACGATGTCGATCCGCAGCGTAGCGGTCGCGCTGTCGCCGTCAGCGTCGGTGACGACAACGGTGAAGTTGTCGGATGTCGCGCCGAGCGTGTTGTCGGTCAGCAGATAGGTGTAGCCGATCTGGCCCGGATCGATGCTGACGATGGTCAGGATGCCGTTGGCGGTGGTGATCGTCTGGCCCACGGTCGTGATGGCCGTGCCGTTGATCGTCACGCTGCCGGGGGCATCCGGCACGGTGATGTTGATGAAGCCGAAGGTGGCTTCCGAATTGGCGCCGCTGTCCGAACCTTCGCTTTCAAGACCGCGTGCAGGCAGGCCTGCTTCGCGGACGACATCGGCGGCGTTGATGACGGATACGCCGGAATCATCGACTTCAATGTCGATCGTCGGCTGTTCATCAGGGATTTCTTCGAAGATCTGCGTCACTTCTGGTTCAGAGAACGCCAGCTCGGTCGGGGGCAGCAAATCGCCAAGGCCGAAGGGGTCGCCGATCGTGCCGGGGTCTTCGGAGAAGTTACCACCGCCGCTCGATGGCGCGCCGGCCGCAGGCTGGGGTTCCTGACCGATCAAGAGCGCGGCGACGTTGGCGGCAGGGAGTTCGACTTCACCGATGACGATCTGCGGGACGGTGATGGCGCCGTCCACGATCACGATCTGGCTGCCATCTGGCAGGTTAACGACCAAATCGCGCCCAAGGACGCGAATGTTATCAAGGGAGACGTCTGCTGGCAGCACCACGACGCCGTTGGATGGGATGATGCGCGTCGCACCACCAAGGATCGTCACCTTAGGTGCGGGCGCCTGGCCCTCGCCTTGAAGTGATTTCATGCCTGCCGTGCGGCTGGAAAAATTATCGATCGCCATCGTCTTTACCCCTTCAACAGATCGCTTCATGCGGTGAGGCCACAATGTGCGACCTTGCCCAGAAACCTTTCAATGCGACCCGGAAGGCGAGACACTTCGTGGCGCTCACTCAATATTTTTAAAGGTCGATACCGTGTGACGTTTGTTTGCCGCCGCGCGATTCGCCTCCAAGGACCATTGACGACATTATTAACAAAATCGCAACTAAATTTAACACCGCTTTAACCATTAAACCATGAGTTAACTTTGTTTTTAATCAATTCGTAAAAAAAGATGCAAAATAGATGAATTTTATTAAATTTGTCGAAAATGTTAATAAAATATCATATTAACAGATAGTTATTGAGGATTTGCCCGGTTTATTAACTGCCAATTAACCATATTCGGTAAACAATCAGAAACCATGTCTCTCAACCATGTGTTGGTGTTTCGCCGTCAAAACGGTGGATATGGAAAAGGGTTTCTCTCTTTGTGGCGCCTTGAAGAGCGCATCTTCGGTCCGGCGAGTCGCGGTTAACGCGGCGGCGTTGGGACTGGCGATCGGGGCTTCGCCAGCAGCGGCATTCAATATCGATCGGCTGCAATTGACCGACATGATCGCTGATCAGGCGTCGGTTACGGCTTCGGTGGCGACGGTTGCGGCCTTTGATTGTGCCAGCACACCGATGCCAGCGGCGCGTCCGCTCCCCCTTGCATCTTATAGGACGGCCTCGGCTGCCAAGAGCAGCGCCATTCTTGGCGGGTCGATGAGCGCGCTGGAGGCCATGCGCCATCAACAGCGCAATGCGGGCGCATCCTTGCCGGTGCCGGTGGCTTTCGCAGCCCCGGTCGATGCTGCACAGTTCGCTGCCGCACCTTGCGCGGATATGATGAAGCGGATGACCGGCAATATGGTGTCGGGCGAATTCGACCGCGCAACATCGCGCACTGTGCCTGCGGTGTTCAATGGACGACCGGATGTATTCGGCTCTGTCGCGATGGCGGTGGGGCATACCCCGCTCGATCAGAAATGGAGCAAGCTACGCGGCGTGCGGGTGAGCGGTCGTTCAGGTCCGTGGCGCCAGATGCTGTCGCAAGCGCGGGTCATGGACCCATCGCGCCGGATTGCTGAAATCAACCATTGGGTAAATGCGCGGATCAGCTTTGCCGATGACACGCAAACCTATCATGTGCAGGATCAATGGGCGGGCGCTGCCCAGACGTTGCAGCGCGGGCGCGGCGATTGCGAAGATTATGCGATCACCAAGATGCAGTTGCTGGAAGCGGCTGGCATTGATGCGGGGGACATGTTCCTGGTCATTTCGCGCGATCTCGTGCGACAGGCCGATCATGCGGTGCTGGTGGTGCGCGATTCAGGCCGGATGGTCGTGCTCGACAATGGCACGGATCGGGTATTGGATATGGCGGAAGTGCGCGATTATCGCCCGATCATGAGCTATAATGCCAAAGGTGCCTGGTTGCATGGCTATGCCGCGCCCCAGCAGATGCAGACTGCCGAACAGGCCCGGCCTGCACAGCTCGCCATGGCGAACTGAACAGAGCCGGACCGGATCGTTCTCAAGGCCTGAAATCAGCCGCGAAATGCGGTGAGTTCGACCTCGAATTTCATTTCAGGACGGACAAGGCTGCAGACGATGCAGCTTGAAGCCGGGCGAATATCGCCAAATACGCCGCCCAGAACCGGGCCGAGCACATCCCAATAGCTCGCATCCGTGATGTAATAGGTGGCGCGCACCACATCCTTGATGTCGAAGCCGCCGTCATTCAGCGCCTTTTCCACGATGGCGAGCGCATTGCGTGCCTGATCGCGGACATCTTCAGGAAACGCCTTGGTGTCGGGGTCGGGGCCGGTCGTGCCCGCGACGAAGCACCAATCGCCCTGCACCACGGCACGGCTGTAGCCGACCTGCTTTTCAAAAGGCGAGCCGGAGGAAATCAGCGTTCTGGTCATGCGAAGATCCTTTCATATTCTGAAGATTTGAAACCGACGAGCAATTCGTCATCATGCAGCAGCACGGGCCGTTTGATCATCGCGGGCTGTTCGACCATCAAGGCGATGGCCATCGCCTCGTTGACGATTTCGCGCTGATGTTCCGGCAACTTGCGATAGGTAGTGCCGGAGCGGTTGAGCAATTTGTCCCACTCCACCATGTTGCACCAGTCGCCAAGGCGTGCGGCGTCGATGCCCGAGATTTTATAATCGTGGAAATCATAAGGGATGCCGCGCTGTTCAAGCCATGCGCGCGCCTTTTTGATCGTGTCGCAATTCTTGATGCCGTACATGGTCGTGGCCATGGGACCTATGCTCCTGAATGCAGATGGATATGCGTGTGGGGCGCGTCTTTGCGCGCTACCCGGGTGCAGCTTTGGTTGCGCTCCTGACCGCAGATGGGAAAAAGGTCAAGTTTTCTTGCAGGACAGGTCTAACCGCCTCTTGCCATCCGATGGGTTGGGCGGCTATCGGACTTTCATGGGTATTCTCGCGAAAATCTTCACCTGGTGGAATGGCGCGACCATTGGCACCTCGCTTTATTCGCTTCGCAAGGGGCGTCAGGTCGGCGAGGATTCGACCGGCAACCGCTATTTCGAGGCCAAGGACAAGTCAGGCCGTCGCTGGGTCATTTATAATGGTCCCAATGACGCGAGTCGCGTGCCACCTGAATGGCATGGCTGGCTGCATCATACGCACGATCTGCTGCCGCATGAATTGCCAGCAGCGCGGGCTTGGGAAGCGGATTATTCACCCAATGCCACGGGCACGGCAGACGCCTATCGCCCTGCTGGCGCGCTCGAACGGGGTGGCAAGCGTGCCGCCGCGACCGGCGATTATGAGGCATGGAGCCCGAACTGAGCGATGCGCGATCTCTGGCGTGAGAATATTGGCGAGGCGCTGATCGGGTTGCTGGTCGTGGTGGTCGCTGCTTGGTTTGTGCAGACGGCATGGACGCGCACTGGTGGCGGCATTTCCGGCGATACCATGCATGTGTCCGGTCTGTTCCCGAGCGTTGTGGGCGTCACCCTCGGCACGGATGTGCGCGTGGCGGGAATCAAGGTCGGGACGGTCACCGCGCAAAAGCTCGATCCGGAAAGCTATCAGGCCGAATTGATTCTTTCGCTCGATCCGAAGCTGAAAATCCCTGCGGACAGTAGCGCCGCGATCACTTCCGAAGGGTTGATGGGCGGGACCTATATCTCGCTCTTGCCCGGTGGCGATACCGAGATGTTGAAGAATGGCGATGTCATTCTCGATACCCAAGGGTCGATGGATATGATGGGTCTGGTCGGGCAGATGATCAACAAAACGGGTGATGAGCCTGTCGCAGAGGACAAGCCTGCGGTTGCTGACGCTGCCGCTACGCCCGCCCTATGAGGCCCATCACGATCATGGCCGCCGGGGCCATTCTTGCCGGGCTCGCTGCCTGGCAGGGGGCGATCGCGTGGCAGGATCAAGAGGCAGGCAATGCCGCCGCCAACCCGCCTGCCGATGCGCCGGTCGATGGCAATCAGGCCGCACCAGTTGCGCCGCCCGCCGCCAAAGCGGCACCTTTGATTCGCGGCATTACCCCGATGGCCGAACGCGTAGCCGTGCTGGGCGTGCTTAATAAGCGCAATGGTATCGCCCGCGAGATTACGGTCAAGCCGGGGCAGGCTGTGCGTCTGGGCGATCTCATCGTGCGCCTGCGGGCCTGTGAAAAGACCGCGCCTTGGGAGCATGAAAAGCTGACCGGCGCGTTTATCCAGACCGATGTGCGTGGTCGCGACAATAAATGGCGGCGGTATTTTTCAGGCTGGGTCTATGCCGAATCACCTTCGCTTAATGTGGTCGAACATCCGATTTACGATGTCTGGCCCAAAAGCTGCGCGATGAATTGGCCGGATGCGGGGCCGGATACCTTGGTCGCGGCGGCCCCTGTCGGGGGTGCAAGCGCATCGATCGCGAAAAAATCTCCCGAGGCGGCGGTGGCGGTTGCCCCTGCGCCGGAAACGCCCGCGCCTGCAACGGCCTTGGACAATAGCGCCCGATAAGCTTCTCGGCTGATCTCGATTGCGCCCAATGACGCGAGATGCGGGGTGATGAACTGGCAATCGAGCAGGCTATAGCCCCCGACCTTCAAGCGCGCGACGAGATAGGCCAATGCCACTTTCGAGGCATCGGTCGCGCGGGAAAACATGCTTTCCCCAAAAAAGGCGCGCCCAATCGATACGCCATACAGCCCGCCGACCAATTGCCCGTCCAGATATGCTTCGACGCTATGGGCATGGCCAAGCCGATAGAGCTGGGTATAGGCCGCGATGATTTCTTCGCTGATCCAGCTATCTTCGCGGTCGGGCTGGGGTTCGGCACAGGCACGCATCACGCCCTCGAAATCCTGATCGACCGTGACGTTGAAGATGCGCCGCCGCAGCGTCTTGGCCAGCGAATGCGACAGGCGAAAGCCATCCAATGGCAGAATGCCGCGTCGTTTCGGCTCCACCCAATAGACATCGGGATCGTCCCGGCTTTCGGCCATGGGAAATATGCCCGCGCTATAGGCGCGTAGCAAAATGTCTGGATGGAGCAGCTCGCCCGACGTCACCCGCGTTCGCGCGCTTTGCGATAGGTGCCGAGCAAGCGGACCCATTTGGAATAATGGCGCAGGTCATCCAATGCGCGGGCGACATTGGGAGACTCCGGATGGCCTTCGATATCGGCATAAAATTCGGTCGCCGCAAAGCTGCCGCCACGTTGATAGCTTTCGAGCTTGGTCATGTTGACGCCCTCGGTCGCAAAGCCGCCCAGCGTCTTAAATAAGGCGGCGGGAATGTTCCGCACTTCGAAGGTGAGCGTCGTCATCACCGATTCTTCGACCGGCAGCGTGATCGGCGCGCGCGCCAATTCGACAAAGCGCGTGACATTATGCGCCTCGTCCGAAATCTGGCGGGCGATAATGTCGAGGCCATATAGTTCTGCCGAAAGGGCCGGGGCAATCGCCGCGACACCGGGCTGCGGCTGATCGGCGATAAAGGCGGCGGCTGCGGCTGTATCGGCATAAGCGACCGGACGGATATGATGGTCGCGTAGCCATTTGCGGCACTGGCCCAGCGCCTGCGGGTGGCTCATGACCTCACGCACATCTCCGACCTCGCCACGCCCCAACAGGCAGTGGCGCACGGTCAGAAAATATTCGCCGATGATCGAAAGCCCCGATTCAGGCAGCAAAAAATGCATATCCGCGACCCGGCCATGCAGGGAATTTTCAATCGGGATCAGCGCCCGGTCGGCCTTGCCATCGCGCACGGCATCCAGTGCATCTTCAAAAGCAAAGCACGGTAGCGGCACGGCATCAGGAAAGGCGTCTTTGACGGCCAGATGCGAGTTGGCACCCGGCGCGCCCTGAAACGCGACGGCATTGGCGGGATTGATGGCGGCCTCGGCTTCAAATTGGGCGACAAGGCGGCGTGCGGGTTCCGGATAATTTTCCATTTCGCCTTTGAGTTAGGGCTATCCGCCAAATCCTGCAAGCATGGCTTGCGATACGCTTGCGACATGCCTAAAGGAATGCGCGAAGAATTAAGGGGCGCGACTTGCGCGCGAATGGAGGTTTTCGGGGCATGAGTGATCGGTCGAACACGATTCTGGGCTGGGCCTTGTTTGGCGGTATTGCCGCACTTGGACTTGGCATTGTCACGGGTGAGTATTTTCACCCGGAAAAGCCGGAAACCGGCGGTTTCCCGATTGAGGGCGTTGAAGAAGGCGGTGCCGGTGGCGCGGTTGCGGTAGATCCGCCGATTGCCAATGTGCTGGCCACTGCCGATGCAGCAGCGGGCGAAGCCATTTTTAAGAAGTGTGCGGCTTGCCACACCATCACCCCGGGCGGGGCGAATGGCATTGGTCCGAATCTGCATGGCGTGTTGGGCAAGCCGCAGGCGGCCCATGCAGGCTTTGCTTATTCCGATGCGCTGAAGGCTGTCGGCAAGACATGGACCTTCGATGAAATGAACCATTGGCTGAAGTCGCCAAAGGTCTATGCCAATGGCACGAAGATGAGCTTCGCTGGTCTTGGCAAGATCGAAGATCGCGCGGCGTTGATGCTGTATATGAACGCCCAAGGTTCGAACCTGCCATTGCCGGCCCCGGTTGCCGAAGCAGCAGCACCTGCCGGTGATGAAGCGGCTGCGGCGGGCGATGCCAATGCAGCAGCGCCAGCAGCGGATGCGAATGCGGCAGCGCCTGCGGCGAAATAATGCGCGTCAGCGGCTGATTATTCAGTCGGTGCAGAAGTTTAAAAGGGCTCGTCACCAGAAGGTGGCGGGCCCTTTTGTCTGGGGGGAGCTACAAGAAGGGTTACTTATGCGAACAGATTGCGTTCGCCATCCACTTCCACCACTTCCGGCACTTCAAGCTGGGCGTGCGCGACAAATTCAATATGGTCGGGATGCGATACATCTGCATAGAAACTGCGCCAATATTGTCCGGTGATCATTGGCATCCAGGCCGACATCGCCGCGTGCGCCATGGCGATTGGCATGGTCAGCGGGTTGAACATCAGGTCGCTCAAACCCTTGTCTTCATGTTTCGCGGTCATATGGGTTCCTCGATGATGGTGTCGCAGGCACGCCATGTTTTACCCGCCGCACATATTTCATCATATGCGCAACGACTCCGAATACCATGATTTGGGTCAATTGTCCCGGCAGTGTGATTCGGGCGTTAGGACTTTAACCGCCATCCACATTTCAGTAGCTTGTAGATCAGGATCGCCAGCGCGATGTTCAGGCCCAACAGGCCGAATGCGCCAATCTGGACCGGCGAATCGGTCTGACCGAGAAAGCCGTAGCGAAAGCCCGAAATTACATAAAAGATCGGATTGGCATGGCTGACGGCCTGAAAAGCAGGGGCGAGTCGGTCGACGGCATAAAAAGTGCCGGATAAAAGCGACAGCGGCTGCACCACGAAATTGGTGACGGCAGCCGCATGGTCATATTTATCGGCCCAGATCGCCGTCAGCATCCCCAACAGCGACAATAAAATCGACCCATTAAGGCCAAACCATACCACTGCCCAAAGATGTCTCGGCATGACATCGACCCCCGGCCAGCACAACATCGCCAGCCAGACCACTACGCCGACCAGCACTGCGCGGGTCACTGCGCCCCCGATCAGCGCGGCCATCAGCTCTGCCGTGGATAAAGGCGGCATGAGATAATCGACAATTGTCCCCATCATCTTGCCGCCCAGGAAGGTGAACGACGCATTGGCGAAGGCATTTTGCATCATACCCATCACGATCAGACCCGGCGCAAGGAAGTCGGCAATCGGCACGCCCATCACCAAATAGCCCTGCCGACCGAGCGCGACCGTGAAAATGATGAGGTAAAGTAAGGTCGTAAATGCGGGGGCCCAGATTGTCTGGAGCTGCACCTTGAAAAATCGGCGCACTTCCTTCACATAGAGCGCGTGTACGCCCACCAGGTTGATCCGGTGGAATATTGGCTCGCCCGGTTCCTTCCGGGCCGTGATTTTGGGCTGGTTCATCATGTCTGCATTGCCTATCGGCTACGCAGGCTTGGTGCAAGACCGGAACAAGGCGCGATCACTGGGCCATGATTGATGGAAGGACGCTAAACGCATGGCGTGGACGGAAGAACGTATCGCTCTGCTCAAGAAGATGTGGGAAGAGGGCAGGACTGCCAGCCAGATCGCGGAAGAACTTGGCGGCGTCAGCCGCAATGCCGTGATTGGTAAGGCTCATCGCCTCGACCTGCAATCGCGCCCCAGCCCCGTGCGTGGTGGCGGGACGGACGATGGCAAGGGCGGCACGACGCGCAAGCCACCTGCACCGCGCGCCAAGCCTGCGCCACGTGCCGAAGCGGCGCCAAAGCCAGCACCAGCCCCGGCACCGTCTCCGGCCTCTCCGCCGCCGTTCGTGACCGGCTCGGGTGCCGATGTGGCATCTGCCCCTGCGCCACGCGTCAGCGCCGCACCGACAGCGCCGCCTGCGCCGCGTCAATTGCCGGCATCGGCAGCGTCTGATCCGGGCGTGCAGATGCGCTCCATCGGGCCGGGCGGTTTCTTGCGTCAGGGGCCGGGTGATCAGCAGGCACCGATTCCTCCCGCACCGCCGCGTCGTTTGGTTCCTGCCAAACCGAGCGCCGAAATCGCGGGCAAGACGTCATTGCTCGATTTGAACGACAAGATCTGCAAATGGCCGATTGGCCATCCGGGCGAACCGGATTTCCATTTCTGCGGTGACAAGATCAACCCGGGCTTTCCGTATTGCGTGCAGCATTGCGGCCTTGCCTATCAGGCGCAAATGCCCCGCCGCGACCGTCGCCCGCCGCCGCCGCTGCCTTATGGCGCACCGCGCGTGAGGTGATCGGTTGAGTTGAAGTTGATATAAAAACACCCCCGCTTGGCGATCCCAAGTGGGGGTGTTTTTTGGGGGTGAGGGTTTCCACATTCTGCGTCATGCTGAACTTGTTTCAGCATCTATGCCACGCGCGGCGTATGGTCCTGAAACAAGTTCAGGATGACGAATGAGGGGAAATCAACGGGGGGTAACGCCGCAAGCGCTGCGGCGTTTGAGTGGCTAATCAAAAACTTCTAAATTAAACCGTAAAGCTCTCGCCACAGCCGCAGCTGCCCTTGGCATTCGGGTTGTTGAACACGAATCCAGCAGTGAAATCATCTTCGACCCAGTCCATCGTCGAACCGATCAGATACAGAATCGACCCGCCATCGACATAGAGCGTGCCGCCCGGCGTTTCGATCTTCTCGTCGAACGCCTTGGCTTCCGTCACATAATCGACCGAATAGGCAAGGCCAGAACAGCCACGTTTCGGGGTGGAGAGCTTGACGCCAATCGCCCCGTCCGGCGCATTGGCCATCAGCGCGGCAATCCGCGCTTCCGCAGAAGGCGTGAGATTGAGCGCAGCGGGGCGGGCGCGGGTGGTAGTGGTCATCGACAAAATTCCCTGAAATCTTGATACTCGGTCGTGATGCTCGATCTTGCAATTCGTTCTCAATAAAATAGGCGCATGATGGCAAAATACAAGTGCGGTCGCGTGTTCCATTTCCCGTGAAATCACTCTAGAGGCGTGATCCATGTCCACAGCTCTCGATCATATCCGCAATTTTTCGATCATCGCCCATATCGACCATGGCAAGTCGACGCTGGCCGATCGGCTCATCCAATATACCGGCGGCCTGACCGAACGCGAGATGTCGGCGCAGGTGCTCGATAATATGGATATCGAG
>DITW01000042.1 GCA_002422945.1 Sphingomonadales bacterium UBA6174
CCTGTCGATCATCCACTTCTGGTCGATTATCTTCCTCTACATTTGGGCTGGTCCTCACCATCTCCATTATACGGCGTTGCCGGACTGGGCGCAGACATTGGGCATGGTCTTTTCGATCGTGCTGTGGATGCCAAGCTGGGGCGGNNGGCATGTCGACCTTTGAAGGTCCGATGATGTCGATCAAGGCGGTCAACAGCCTGTCCCATTATACCGACTGGACCATTGGCCATGTGCATAGCGGCGCATTGGGCTGGAACGGGATGATCACCTTCGGCGCGCTTTATTATATGACGCCACGGCTGTGGAACCGCGACCGGCTCTATTCGCTGCGGATGGTCAATTGGCACTTCTGGCTCGCGACCTTGGGGATCGTGCTGTACGCATCGTCGATGTGGGTTGCCGGTATCATGCAGGGCCTGATGTGGCGCGAATATGGGGCAGATGGCTATCTCGTCTACGCCTTTTCGGAAGTCGTGAGCGCCATGTTCCCGATGTATCTGATCCGGGCAGCAGGTGGGGTGATGTACTTGGGTGGTGCTTTCATCATGGCCTATAACATCGCAATGACCATCGCCGGGAAATCCCGCGAGGAAGCCCCGATGACGGAGACGCCATATGATCCGGCGAAGGACCGTCCGGTTGTGCCTGCGGCGCTTGCGCCTGCGGCTGGCGAATAAGGAAAGCATCATGGCGAACATCTTTTCCGATCATAAAAAACTGGAACGTAACGTCAGCCTGCTGGGTCTCCTTGCGCTGGTCGTGGTCACCATTGGCGGCATTGTCGAAATTGCCCCGTTGTTCTGGATCGACTCCACCATCGAGAAGGTGAAGGGCATGCGTCCTTATACCCCGCTCGAACTGGCGGGCCGGAACATCTACATCCGCGAGGGCTGCTATAATTGCCATAGCCAGATGATCCGTCCGTTCCGCGACGAAGTGGAGCGTTACGGCCATTACAGCCTTGCGGCCGAAAGCATGTACGACCACCCGTTCCAATGGGGGTCGAAGCGCACCGGGCCGGATCTGGCTCGGGTGGGCGGGCGATATTCGGATGAATGGCATGTCCAGCATCTGAAAGACCCGCGCAGCGTGGTGCCGGAGTCGATCATGCCGGGCTATGCCTTTCTGGCCGAGCGCGAGATTTCGGCAGAAGGCATCGAAAACGACCTGATCGCCAATAGCCGCGTTGGCGTGCCTTATTCCAAGGACATGATCGCCAATGCGCGCGCGGACTTCGTCGCGCAGGCCGATCCGGATGCAAGCCCGGTCGATCTGCAAAAGCGTTATCCCAAGGCGCAGGCCCGCGATTATGACGGCGATCCCAAAAAGATCACCGATATGGATGCGCTGGTTGCCTATCTTCAGATGATCGGCACGTTGGTCGATTTCCAGGCGGCGGCGGCGCAGGAGCAGGCGAAGTGAGCAATTATGACGCCCTGCGTCATTTCGCGGACAGCTGGGGTCTGGTCTTCATGGGGGTGACTTTTCTTACCCTCATCGGCTGGTCCCTGCGTCCTCAGGCAAAGGCGATGCATGATGATGCCGCCAATTTGATATTCGACAAGGATCACGACAATGGCTGAGAAAAAGCGCATTGACGAACCGACCGGCACGGAAACTGTCGGCCATGAATGGGATGGGATCGAAGAACTCGACACCCCGATGCCGCGTTGGTGGCTGTGGACTTTCTATATCACTATCGTCTGGGCGATTGGCTATACGGTGCTCTATCCGGCATGGCCGATGCTGAACAGCGCCACCGCTGGCGTCATCGGCTGGTCCAGCCGGGGCCAGCTCGACAAGGAAATGAAGGCGGAGCAGGATCGCACCGCGCCGATCCGTACCGCGATTGACGCGACTCCGATTGAAGAATTGAGCAGCCGTCCGGAACTGATCAAGGCCGCGATTGCCGGTGGTCAGGCCGCATTCAAGGTCCATTGCGTTCAATGCCATGGTTCTGGCGCCGCAGGGTCCAAGGGCTATCCGAATTTGAATGACGATGATTGGTTGTGGGGCGGCGATATTGCGACGATCCATTACACCTTGATCCATGGCATTCGTCAGCCGGAACATGATCTCACCCGCTTCTCGCAAATGCCTGCATTTGGGCGTGATGGCATTCTCCAGCCCGCTGAAATCGCCGATGTGACGGCTTATGTCCGCACCATCTCGGGCCAACAGCCCGCCAATGCCGCCAGCAATCGCGGCAGCGCGGTCTTTGCCGCCAATTGCGTCGCCTGTCACAATGCGGATGGCAAGGGCAATCGCGCCCTTGGTGCGCCGAACCTGACCGATGCGATCTGGCTGTATGGCGGCGATGCGGCGGCGATCACCCAGACTGTCACCAACAGCCGCTATGGCGTGATGCCAGCATGGGGTGCGCGCCTCGATCCGACCACGGTCAAGATGCTGGCCGCTTATGTCCACAGTCTTGGCGGCGGTGAAGCACTGCCTGCTGCCACCAATGCCGCAGCGGCTGCTGCATCAACGGCTGATGCCGGGAATACGCAGGAAGTAAATGTCGCAGCAAAATAAGGTGCCGGAGGTGGAGGAGGAACTCCACCTCTATGCAAAAAGAAAAGCCGTCTACCCGAAAGCGGTAGACGGCATTTTCCGCCGCCTGAAATGGCTGATCATGGCCGTCACATTGACGATTTATTATGTGACGCCATGGCTGCGCTGGGATCGCGGTCGCTATGCGCCCGATCAGGCGGTGCTGGTCGATCTCGCCCATCGCCGCTTTTTCATGTTTTCGATCGAAATCTGGCCGCATGAATTTTATTATGTGGCGGGTTTGCTGATCATGGCCGGGATCGGCCTGTTTCTCCTCACCTCTGCCGTAGGGCGCGCATGGTGCGGCTATGCCTGTCCGCAGACGGTCTGGACCGATCTGTTCGTCCATGTCGAACGTTTTATCGATGGCGATCGCAATGCTCAGATCAAGCTTGCCAACGCATCATGGGGTCCGGAAAAGATCGCCAAGCGGCTGTTGAAACATGCCATCTGGCTATTGATTGCGGTGATGACCGGCGGCGCATGGATTTTCTATTTCGCCGATGCCCCCACCCTGCTCCACAGCTTCGTCAGAGGCGATGCGCCGTTTATCGCTTATGCGACCGTCGGCGTGCTGACGGCAACGACCTATACGTTCGGCGGGATCATGCGCGAGCAAGTGTGCATTTACATGTGCCCGTGGCCGCGCATTCAGACCGCGATGATGGACGAAAAATCGCTGGCCGTGACCTATAAGGACTGGCGTGGCGAACCGCGCAGTCGCGGCGTCAAAAAGGCGTTGGAAGACGGCCTTCAGACCGGCGACTGCATCGATTGTAACCAATGCGTGCAGGTTTGCCCGACCGGGATAGACATTCGTGAAGGGCCGCAGATCGGCTGCATCACCTGCGCCTTGTGCATTGATGCCTGTGACAAGGTCATGTCCCAGATCGGCAAGCCGCGCGGGTTGATCGATTATATCACGCTGCTGGATGCCGAAGAGGAAGCCAAGGGCCATCCGCGCATGGCGATCCGCAAGCGGCTGTTCCGTCCGCGCACCCTGATCTATTTCACGATCTGGGCGGCGATTGGCGCGGCGATGCTGTTCAGCCTTGGCCAGCGCACTCGCATCGATATCAGCGTGTTAAAGGATCGCAACCCGGTATTCGTCACACTGTCGGACGGTGCGATCCGCAATGCCTTTACCGTCAAGATTCGCAACATGGAGGCACGGCCTCGCCAAGTTGAAATCGGCCTACTCGGTATCGACAGCGCGAAAATCTGGGCGGAACCGGGCGAACGCGATACCGCCCAGCGGACGGTAAAGCTGCTGGTGCCACCTGATAGTGTGTCCAAGACCCGGATCTATGCCGTCAGCGATGCCAAAGCACCGGCACGTGAGGAGTTTTCCTTCACGGTCCGCGCGCTTGACAAGGAGGGCGGCTCCGATAGCGAAAAGGTCATATTCGATCGACCTGAAGGACAATGAGATGACGGAAAACGGCGTGAAGCGGCAGTTTACCGGATGGCATATGACGGCCATCTTGGTGTCTTTCTTTCTGGTGGTGGTTGGGGTCAATCTGGTGATGGCGCGTTTTGCCATTTCCACCTTTGGCGGAACGGTTGTCGATAATAGCTATGTCGCCAGTCAGGAGTTCAACCGCTGGCTGGATGATGCCGCCGCGCAACGCAAGGCAGGTTGGGCCGCGACCATTTCGCTGGATCACATCCGCCGCGTCGAGACACTGCTCACCCGTCCACAAGGACCAGAAGCGACATTAAGCCTGACGGCAGTCGCCACCCATGTGCTGGGCCGCGAAGCGCCGGTGAAGCTCGTTCTTTTTCCGCTTGGCAAGGATATGTGGCGTTCAACCCAGCCCTTGCCTACAGGTCGTTGGGAAGTGCGGGTCGAGGCCGTGCATGCCGGTAGCCGCGCCCGTTTCCAGACGGTGCTGGGATGAATATCGCCCGCCCGCTCTCGCCTGACCTGCCATTGGATGAAACCATCCTCTCCGTGCCGGGAATGCGGTGCGCGGGTTGCATCTCGAAGATCGAGCGCGGACTGGCGAATATGGATGGCATCGCCGCCGCTCGCGTGAATTTCACCGCCAAACGGGTAACGATCAATCACCTGCCCGATCTTACCCTGCCCGATCTTCAAACTGCGTTGAGCGGGATCGGTTTTGACAGCCAGCCCTTGTCGGTTGAGCTGACAAGGCAGGATCAGGACAGCACGGCCCTGTTAAAGGCGATGGCGGTCGCCGGTTTTGCCGCGATGAACATCATGCTGCTGTCGGTGTCGATCTGGTCCGGCGCCACGGGCGCGACCCGCGATATGTTCCACTGGTTATCGGCGCTGATCGCCTTGCCGACCGTGGCCTATGCGGGCCAGCCGTTCTTTCGCTCGGCTATCAAGGTGCTGCGCCTTGGCCGCACCAATATGGATGTGCCGATTTCCATCGGAGTCGGCCTCACCACGTTGATGAGCCTGTATGAAACGGCAACCGGCGGCCATCACGCATGGTTCGATGGCGCGGTGATGCTGTTGTTTTTCCTGCTGACCGGGCGCTGGCTCGACAGCGTGATGCGGGATCGCGCGCGCGACGGGGTGACAGCGTTGCTACAACACCGCTCCGCCGGGGCGTGGACGCTGGATAATGATGGCCGCGCGGTCTGGACCGATGTCGCGGATGTAAAACCCGGCATGATCATGCTAGTGGCGCTCGGTGAACGACTGGCGGCGGATGGCGTGATCGTCAAGGGCGAAACCCGGATCGATATGAGCCTGATGACCGGCGAATCCGCACCGGAGCTGCATCGCATCGGCGATAAGGTGCTGGCCGGCACACTCAACCTCGATGCGCCGATTGAAGTCGAAATCACGGCGGTCGGCAATGATACGACCATCGCCGATATCGCGCGGATGATGGAGGATGCGGGGCAAGGCAAGTCGCGTTATGTCCGGCTCGCGGATCGGGCGGCGCGTTATTATGCGCCTGCCGTCCATACGCTGGCGGCAGGCAGCGCGATTGGCTGGCTGATCGCGGGGGCAAGCCTGCATCAGGCATTGTTGATCGCAGTCGCGGTGTTGCTCATTACCTGCCCTTGCGCCTTGGGCCTTGCCGTGCCGGTCGCGCAGATTGTGTCGGCGGGCGCATTGATGAAGCGTGGGATATTGTTGAAGGACGGCTCGGCGCTCGAACGCCTGTCCGAGGTTGATTGCGTCATGCTCGACAAGACGGGCACCTTGACCCTGGGCCGTCCGACCCCTCAGAATCTCGATGCATTTAGCCCGCAAGCACTAGGCATCGCCCTCGCCCTTGCGCGGACCAGCCGCCATGTCCTCTCCACCGCCCTTGCCCGAGCGATTGATGCGCGCGGCATATCGGCGCTGGCACTCGATGACGTGCGCGAAGAGGCGGGCAAAGGCGTCTTTGCGATCTGGCAAGGCCAACAAGTCCGTCTTGTCCGACCTCAGCGTCTGACAGACGGCAACAATGCGACCAGCGATATGGCCAGTGCCCTTATCATTGGCGATGGGGTGGAAAAGCTGATCCGCTTCACCGATGCGCTGCGTCCCGATGCCGTCGACAGTTTGCGCCAGTTGCAAGACTTGGGGCTGGAGAGCAGCATCATTTCGGGCGACCGGATGGAAGCGGTAGCGCCAGTGGCCCGAACCTTGGGCCTGACGGCGGTGGCGGGGCTTCATCCGCAGGAAAAGCTCGATGCGATCATGCGGCTGCGGGATGCGGGCAAGAAAGTGCTGATGGTTGGTGATGGAATCAACGATGGCCCTGCCCTTGCGGCCGGTCACGCCTCCATTGCCCCGGCCTCGGCCAGCGATGTCGGCCAACAGGCGGCAGACCTTGTGTTTGTCGGCGATGGCCTGACCCCGATCCCCCTCGCCATCCGTGCTGCGCGCAAGACGATGAAGATCGTGCGCGAAAATCTGATGCTCGCGATTGGCTATAATGTCATTGCCGTGCCGATGGCGATTGCGGGCATGGTGACGCCGCTGATTGCCGCGCTGGCGATGTCGGGTTCGTCATTATTGGTGATCGGCAATGCGCTGCGCCTGAACCGGATCGATCGATGACCGGTCTTGGCTTTCTGATCCCGGTCGCGTTGCTGCTTGGCCTTGCGGCGCTGGCCGCGTTCTTTTGGGCGTTGCGCGCGGGTCAGTTCGAGGATCTCGACGGGGCATCGCTGCGTATCCTCATCGATGAGGATGATGAGGACAACCTGCCCAAGGCATAAGCGATGCGATTGGCCGCCTGTGCCTTACACCCCCCATGCATCCACATATAAAAAAACGGGGTCAGTTGCCTGACCCCGTTAGGTGGAGGAGCTCTTTAAATTGGGGGGTTAGAGCTTGAAGCCCAGACCGACACCCACGATAACCGGGTTGATATCAACCTTGCCGAGCTTGACGCCATCGACATAGGCATTGGTGCTCAGACCGATGTATTTGACGTCGAGGTTGAGGAAGACATTGCTGGTCAGATCGAAATCGACGCCGACCTGTGCCGCCCAACCGATATTGTCGTGCAGGTCGATCTTGGAGACGCCAAGCGCCGTCTTGCCCACATCGGTCATCTTTTCATTGTAGAAGATCGTGTAGTTGACGCCCGCGCCGACATAGGGGCGCACCTTGCCTTCCGGGTTGAGGTGATATTGCGCGGTAAGCGTCGGCGGCAGCAGGCTGGCATGCGCCAGATCGGCACCGGTCACGCCCACGGTGTGGCGGGTGGTGGCGGCGATCAGTTCGAAACCGATGTTGTTGGTCGCCATATAGGTCACGTCGACTTCCGGCGTGATCGCATTGTCGATCTTGAGATCTGCGACGCCATCAATGCCCTTTTCATTGGAAATGGCATCAATCGCACGAACGCGGACGAGAATATCGCCAGCAGCAGCGGCGGCAGGAGCAGCATAAGCAAGAACAACAGCAGCGCCCAACAGGGCCTTCGAAGCGTAATTCACATCATTCTCCATGTTTCGCAAAGGCCAAATCCCCATTTGCCGCCGCATGTTCGAATATTGCCGCCTCTTCCTCCCGGAACGAGACACATCGGCATTTCGACCATGTGGCGTGCCAACCCCGGTAATCGGCGCTGGCGGCCCCTGACGAAGACCTCTCTAGGCGGGGTTGAATTTCTAATCCTTGACCTAAGCCAATTTTTTTCTTGATCCGGATCAATGATATTGGAGGCCCTAATCCTGCATTTGGCGATGAATGTGGACCTATCACCCTCAGCTTCTGGAACAGCCGGTCCCCCGCTACACCAGCTATCCGACCGCCGCCGAGTTCAGCGATGCTGTCGGCCCGGATGAAATGTGCCGGGCGCTGGGTCTGGTGGGGGAACAGGACAGGCTCTCGCTCTATGTCCACATTCCTTATTGTCAGGAAATCTGCTGGTATTGCGGTTGCAATACCGGGGTAGCTAACCGTCCGCAGCGGCTCGCCCATTATCTCGAAGCGCTGGATCAGGAGATCGGCCTAATTGCGCAGCGGCTCGGCGGGCGCGGTCAGGTGTCGCATATCGCCTTTGGCGGCGGCAGTCCCAATGCGATCAAGCCACTTGATTTCGTGCGGCTGGTGGATCGGCTGGTTACCGCTTTTCGCATTAGCCGCCCGATTGTCTCGGTCGAACTCGATCCGCGCGGATTCACCGATGAATGGGCGCAGGTGTTGTCCTTGACCGGCGTGAACCGGGTCAGCCTTGGCGTACAGAGCTTTTCGCCGGCAGTGCAGGCCGCAATTGGGCGGGTGCAGCCGACCGAGTTGATCGAAAACTGCGTCGCGCAATTACGTGGCCGGGGCGTGGACAACATCAATTTCGACCTGATGTATGGCCTGCCCGGACAAGATGACGCGATCCTGCTCGATACGTTAAGCGAGGCGGTGCGACTGAAGGCGACGACCATTTCCTTGTTCGGCTATGCCCATGTCCCCCATCTGATCCCGCGCCAGCGTCGGATCGATGCGACCGCCCTGCCCGATGTGCGCGCGCGGTTCGATCAGGCGGCTTCGGGCCATGCATTTCTGCTGGAGGCCGGATATGTGCCGGTCGGCTTCGATCATTACGCCTTGCCCGGTTCGCCTTTGGCATTGGCGCAGGAAGACGGCACGCTGCGGCGCAACTTCCAAGGCTTCACCGCCGACCCGCACGATAGCCTGATCGGCATTGGCGCGACCGCGATCAGCAGCTTTCCGGGCCTGCTTGCCCAGAATGAAAAGAATACGGGACGTTATCGGATGCTGGTATCGGCGGGTCGCTTGCCCGCATCGAGAGGCATTCTCCGCACCCCGGACGATCAGCGCCGGGGCCAGGTGATCGAACAAATTTTGTGCTTTGGCCGGGCAAATATCGCCCCGCTTGGCGATACGCCGGGATATCGTCATTTGCTGGAACACCATGAAGCACTGGGCCTTATCCATTGGGAGGGCGATCTATTGATCCTTGCCCCGCAAGCCCGCCCCTATGCCCGCACTATTGCCGTGGTGTTCGATAAATGGCGGCAAACGACAACGATGCAGTTCAGCCATGCGATCTGAGAGTAAATGGTTGCGCGTGCCAGAGGCACTGGCCTTGTTGTGTCTCGCGCTCGCCCCGATTGCGCCTGCCATGGCCCAAATGCCAAATATCATGATGGTCGCGATCTGCACCGGCGGCGAAACGCGGATGATGGCGATCAAGCTTGATCGTGATCCGGCGAAAAATGGCGATGATTGCCCGCGCGCCTGCCATGCGATTTGCGACCGCAAGCGCCATGACGGGTGCAATGAAGAATAGGCACTGTCGAAATACCGCCCCTCCCCACTTGCAAACATGGGCATTATGCCGCAGCGTCCGGTTTGAGGACGGGTCAACATGCGCACTTATCTTGTTGTTATTGATGAAACGCCGGAAGCACGGGTCGCCCTGCGCTTCGCTTCGCGGCGCGCGATCAAGACCAATGGCAATGTTGTCATCGTCGCGATGGTCCCGCGTCCGGAGTTTGTTCAATGGGGCGGCGTGCAGGCCGCGATGGAGGCCGAGGCCGTCGAACGGGTCGAAGGCTTGCTGGCGGATGCGGCGGGTGAATTGACAAGCGATCACGGTTTGCAGCCGGAAATTCTCGTCCGCAAGGGTGAACCTACAGCCATTGTCCACAGTATTTTGAAAGAATATCCGGCGATCTGCGCGCTGGTGCTTGGTGCTGCGCCGACCGGCAAGCCCGGACCTTTGGTCAGCCATTTCTCCGGCACAGATGTGGGGCAGTTGCGTTGCCCCGTAATGATTATTCCCGGCTCGCTCGATGATGCCAGTATTGATGAGTTGAGCTGAATTTTGCCGGGTTCGCGCCGGTTGAACGATGTGCATTGCTTAACAAAGGGGTCGGTATGAGCCGCAACTACGATATCGCCGAATTAAAGCGTCTAGACGTTGCCCATCACCTGCCCGCCCAGCAGGATTACAAGCTGATCGAAGATATGGGCGGCAGCCGGATCATCACCCGCGCCGATGGCTGCTACATTCATGACGGCGATGGTAATCGCATTTTGGATGGCATGTCGGGCCTGTGGTGCGTCAATATCGGCTATGGCCGAACCGAATTGGCGGACGTCGCGGCAGAACAGATGCGCGAATTGCCCTATTACAACACCTTCTTCAAAACGGTGACGCCGCCTGCGGTGTTGCTGGCCACGAAGATTTCGAGCCTGACCGGCGACCGACTACCCCATATTTTCTTCAACTCTTCTGGGTCGGAAGCCAATGACACCGTGTTTCGCATGGTCCGCCATTATTGGAAGTTGAAGGGCGAACCAAAGCGCACGATCTTCATTTCGCGCCACAATGCCTATCACGGCTCGACCGTCGCAGGCGTCAGCCTTGGCGGGATGAAGGCGATGCACGAACAAGGCGATTTACCCATCCCCGGTGTCGAACATGTTCGCCAGCCTTATTGGTTCAACGAGGGCCGCGACATGGACCCTGTCGCCTTTGGCCAGCGTTGCGCCGCGGCGATTGAAGAGCGGATCATCGCGATCGGCCCTGAAAATGTTGCCGCCTTTATCGGCGAACCGGTGCAAGGCGCAGGCGGGGTCATCATCCCGCCCCCCGGCTATTGGCAGGCGGTAGAGGCGATCTGCCGGAAATACGGCATATTGCTGGTGGCGGATGAGGTGATTTGCGGCTTTGGCCGATTGGGCAACTGGTTTGGCCATCAAACCCTTGGTTTCAGTCCAGACATCATCTCGATGGCGAAGGGCCTGTCCTCCGGCTACATGCCGATTTCGGCCAATGCGGTATCGAAAGAAATTGTCGATGTGCTGAAAACCGGCGGTGATTTTGTGCATGGCTTCACTTATTCCGGCCACCCGGTGGCGGCGGCAGTCGCCTTGCGCAATATCGAGATCATGGAGCGCGAGCATCTGATCGAACGGGTGCGCGACGATGTCGGACCTTATCTGGCGAAGGCGCTGGCGACGCTCAACGACCATCCATTGGTGGGCGAAGCGCGATCATTGGGGTTGATCGGCGCGGTTGAAATTGTCGCCAACAAGGAAACGGGCGCAAGATTTGGCGGGAAAGAAGGCACTGCCGGTCCGGTAGTCCGCGATCTGTGCATCGCCAATGGGCTGATGGTTCGGGCGATCCGCGATTCGATTGTATTGTGCCCGCCCCTCATCATTTCGCATGAACAAATCCAAGCGTTGATCGGGATTATCAGATCATCGCTTGACGCAGCGCAGGAGGTTCTTGCAGGATAGAGCCGTTAATCAGTTGCTAACCTTGTTGATGCCATATTGGCAGCATCACTTGAAAAAGGGGCTTTGATCATGAGCGAGCACCAAGGACAGGACGTTGGCAATCTGATGATTGCGGAATTGCGTGAGTTCGCCAGCTTTTCGCCTGCTGCCCAACGCTATATCCGGCGTTCGCTCGATGTGGCATTTGAACGCCATGATGCCATTCAAACATGGTCGCGCGACATGGTCGAACAAGTCAGCATCAAGGTGCAGACCCGTTATTACAGCTCTCTGCCCGAATTGCGGCGCATGATCCCGACCGATGCGGCGATTGACAATCACTGCCCGTTCTTTGCGGCGATGCTGAAACTCGCGGCATTCGATCTTGGCCAAGGGCGTATCAATTCATTCGGTGCCTTCCGCTTTTTATATGAACGCCTGCTCGGCGCGGCAGTGCGGCCCTGGTTGCCCTCTGCCTTTTGCGGTGCGGCGGCGATGCCGCATCTCGATCCCGAACGCCGGCGCGATTTGTTGCAGTCGATCAGTGAAGCCGCAGCCACCGCCCATGGCTGGTCGTCCCGCGAACCGAGCTTTTTCCCGGAATGGGTCGAAAAGATCGAAGCCTGAAAACCGGGCGCGACGATTTAAAGCGATAGGAAGCCTGTCGCTTACTTGTAGATGTCATATTGGACGCCCAAATGAGCGTCATGTTGTTCTCTGGACATGATTGGCGTCATCATGTGGCGATAGTGGTCGGCATATTGCTGATTATATCTTCGCCACTGGTCGGTTTATTGCCCGGCCCTGGCGGGATCGTCGTGCTGGCGATTGGCCTGAGCCTGACATTGCGCAGTTCCAGACGCGCCCGCAAACTCTATGTGCGATTCCGTCGACGCTGGCCGAGATATGGCAAGTTTACCGAAATGGCGCTTAGAACAGCGCGTCGGAAGCGGCTCAAGCGTCAATTACACGATAAAAATGAACCGGAGTGATTGACTTGGGGACCGGTTTTGCCTATCCGCGCGGCTTCAACGGCTACCTCTTAAGGCGGTGGCCCGCATTATTTGCTACTGATCGAGGATTGACCAATGAAGCGTACCTTCCAACCGAGCCGCCTCGTGCGCAAGCGTCGTCACGGCTTCCGCAGCCGCACGGCTACTGTTGGCGGTCGCAAGGTCCTGCGTGCGCGTCGCGCCCGTGGCCGCAAGTCGCTGTCCGCCTGAGCGAGACCCGCATCGCGTCAATCCCGAAGCGCGCGGACTTTCTCCGCGCCAATTCGGGGCTGCGCGCGCCCATGCCGGGTTTCGTGCTCTTGGCACGTGACCGCAACGATCAGGACCAGTCGATCCGGCTTGGCCTGACGGTGACCAAAAAAATCGGCAACGCCGTCGTACGCAACCGCATGCGACGGCGTTTTCGTGCGCTTGCGCAATCGCTGATGCCCGAACTCGGCCGGCCCGGACATGATTATGTCCTGATCGGTCGCGCGGGCGGTATTGAGCGCGATTTCGACAATCTGGAACAGGAATTGCGCAAGGCATTGCGCAAGCTATCGCGTTGATCGCGCGACTGTTTATTCTATTGGCCAAGGGATGGCAAAAAGGCCCTTCGGCTATTATGCCCCCTAGCTGTCGTTTCGCCCCTTCATGTTCGGCCTATGCAATCGAGGCATGGACGCGCTATGGGGCGTTCAAAGGTAGCTGGTTGGCGTTACGACGCATCCTGCGCTGTCATCCATTCGGCGGGTCCGGTTGTGATCCCGTTCCATGATCTGGGGGAAGTAAAGTGAACGATCAGCGCAACATGATCCTGGCGATCGTGCTGTCTGCTTTTGTGCTGTTTGGCTGGGGCATCGCCTCTGACAAATTGTTTCCGCAGCACAAGGCCGCGCCCCAAGCATCCGCACCATCCGCTACCGAGGCCGCGCCCGCCCTTCCCGGTGCGGTGGCGACAGCCCCTTCGGATGTGCTGCGTGATCGCACCATCGTGTTGGCGGCGACGCCCCGTGTGAAGATCGACACGCCGCGCCTTGCCGGTTCGATCAACCTTGTCGGCGCGCGCATCGATGATCTGGTGCTGCGGAATTACAAGGAAACGATCAAGAAAGATTCGGGGGAGGTCCGGCTGTTGTCGCCATCTGGCGCGAAATCGGCATATTTCGCGGAATTCGGCTGGCTCGGTGAAGGATTCAAACGCCCCGATTCCAATTCGGTCTGGACAGCAGACAAGCAGGTTCTGACCCCGGATAGCCCGGTTACGCTGACCCATAATAATAAGGCGGGCCAGTTGTTCACGATCGTCGTCTCGATCGACAAGAACTTCATGTTCAATCTCAAGCAGAGCGTCGCCAACCAGTCCGCTGGCACCATCGCGGTGCGCAGCTTTGGGCTGTTGAGCCGCGCGGGCCATTCGCCCGATCAATCGACATGGACCCACCATGCAGGGCCGATGGCCGTATTTAACGGTGCGGCGAATTATGACCTTGATTACAAGGAAATGGACGAGGGCGAGACGCTCAGCAAAAATTCAACCGGTGGCTGGCTCGGCTATACGGACAAATATTGGCTGACCGCGCTCATCCCGAACCAGCAGGCCAATGTGGCCGGTCGCTTCACCCTGAGCGGCCCGGAACGCTATCAGGCCGACATCACCCCTGCCGCCGCGACATTATTGGGCGCTGGCAAGACGTTGACCAATGAAACCCGTTTCTTTGCGGGCGCCAAGGAAGTCAGCCTGTTGGAAAGCTACCAGAACGAAGGCGGCGTCACGCAGTTTGACAAGTCAATCGACTGGGGCTGGTTCTATTGGTTTGAAAAGCCGATTTTCTATACGCTCGATTGGCTGTTCCGCATGCTCGGCAATTTCGGCGTCGCGATCATCGCGCTGACCTTCATTATTCGCGGCTTGATGTTCCCGGTGGCCCAGCGCCAGTTCCGTTCGATGGCGGCGATGCGCGTGCTTCAACCCAAGGTGAAGCAGCTGCAAGAGCGTTACAAGGACGACAAGGCGACCTTGCAACAGGAAATGATGGCGCTCTACCAGAAGGAAAAGGTCAACCCTTTCGCGGGCTGCATGCCGATCCTAATTCAGGTGCCAGTGTTTTATGCGCTGTATAAGGTGCTGACGCTGACGATCGAAATGCGGCATCAGCCTTTTGCCTTATGGCTGCATGATTTGTCTGCGCCGGACCCGTTGACCCCGCTCAACCTGTTTGGCCTGCTCGACTTCACCCCGCCCTCCTTTATGGCGCTGGGCGTGCTGCCGATCCTGCTGGGCATCACCATGTATTTGCAGTTCAAGCTGAACCCCGCGCCGATGGACCCGGTTCAACAGCAAGTGTTCAGCCTGATGCCGTGGATTTTGATGTTCGTCATGGCACCATTTGCGGCCGGTTTGCAGCTCTATTGGGTGGTCAGCAACATTTTCACCATCGCCCAGCAGAAGTTCCTGTATTCCCGATATCCGGGCATCAAGGCTGAAACTGACAAACCGGCTTCCGAGAAGACGGTCGAAGGGAAAACCCGTTGAGCAACGCCGATGAATACCGCCTCGAATTTGCGCGCAAGCTTTTTTCGGGGCCGGTAACATTCCTGAAATCCGCGCCCGCGCTTGAGTATCTGCCTGATCCGAGCGTGCCGGAAGTGGCCTTTGCGGGCAGATCGAATGTCGGCAAATCGTCGTTGCTCAATAAGCTGACCAACCGCAATTCGCTGGCGCGGACCTCGGTCACGCCGGGGCGGACGCAGGAACTGAACTATTTCGACGTGGGTGAGCCCGCGCAGTTCCGCCTCGTCGATATGCCGGGCTATGGCTATGCCAAGGCCCCCAAGGACATTGTCCGCAAATGGAAGTTCCTCGTGAACGACTATCTGCGCGGCCGTGCGGTGTTGAAGCGCGCTTTGGTCCTGATCGACAGTCGTCACGGGATCAAGCCGGTCGATGTCGAACTGATGGATATGCTGGATAAAGCCGCCGTCAATTACCAGATCGTGATGACCAAGGCCGACAAGATCAAGCCAAGCGCGTTGGAAGCAGTGCTAGATGCGACCCGCGCCATCGCCCGCAAGCATGTCGCCGCCCATCCGGACATCATCGTCACATCGAGCGAAACCAGCCAAGGCATCGCCGAGTTGCGCGCGGCAGTGCTGGACGCCATCGCCTGATCCTATGGGCGGATATTACTTCCGCCCATTGATTGTGGCCGTTAAGCTACGGCTGATATGACAAGCGAGCTTTCCCTGATCGAGTCCTTGCGCGCCCTCGCCACCCATGACGGCGCACGCGGGCTGGCGGATGATGCGGCAGTCCTCCCCTTCCCCATTGGCCGCGATCTGGTCCTGACCAAGGACATGATGATCGAAGGCGTGCATTTCCTCCCCCAAGACCCGCCCGGCGATGTCGCGTGGAAGCTGCTGGCCGTGAATTTGTCCGACCTCGCCGCCAAGGGCGCAACACCCTTTGGTGTGCTGACCGGCTATGCGCTGGCGGATTCGGACGAATGGGACCGCGAATTTGTTGCCGGGCTTGGTCGTGCGCTTGAACATTTCGGCGTGCCGTTATTGGGGGGCGACACCGTGCGCATGCCCGATTGCGCACCGCGCGCCTTGTCCTTGACCGCGCTTGGCCATGTGCCGCCCGGACAAGCGCCCGATCGTCGCGCCGCCAAAGCGGGTGACCTTCTGTGGGTGTCCGGCACCATCGGCGATGCGGGCGCAGGCCTTAAGATTGCGCAGGGTGACGATGGCCCCCGCGCCCTGTTGAAACGATTTCGGCTGCCAATACCCCGGCTACGCCTCGGCAAGCTGCTGGCGCCGCATGTGCATGCGATGATGGATGTATCTGACGGCCTGTTGATCGATGCCGAGCGGATCGCCACGGCAAGTAATATGGCCCTGTCGATCCGACTGGAGGCCGTGCCGATCTCCTTGCCATTGCACGAATGGGCGGGCGATGATCGCGAGGCCCGCTTGGCCGCAGCGACGGCAGGCGATGATTATGAACTGCTCTTCACCGCGCCGCCTTCGCGGACGATATTGTTGAACGAACTGGCCGAGGCTGCCCGCATCGGCATCACCTGCGTGGGTGAGGTGCAAGAGGGTCTTGGCATGAAATTAACGCATAATGGCGAAAATCTGCCCCTTCCCGACCGGCTGGGCTATCTGCATCACACCCGCTTGTAATTAATTATAATCGCTTCATACTCCGCCCCACAGCGCGGTCTTCTGCAACCCGCGCCGAGACACAAGCAGGGGAAAGGAAAGCTGAATGAGCGTAGTGATGCTAGCCATCGTCTTCGGCCTTACGGCTGTAGCATATGGCGTCTTTACAAGTAGGCAGGTGCTGAACAGCCCCGCCGGCAATGCGAAAATGCAAGAGATCGCAGGCGCGATCCAGGAAGGGGCGCAAGCCTATCTCGGGCGGCAATATCGCACCATCGCCATGGTTGGCGTCGTGGTGGCGATTATCGTGGCCACGACCCTGGGTCTGACATCTGCCACCGGCTTTGTGCTGGGGGCCGTTTTGTCGGGCGTGGCGGGCTATATCGGGATGAATATCTCGGTCCGCGCCAATGTCCGCACGGCACAGGCGGCCAGCACCGGGCTTCAGGCCGGTTTGACGCTCGCATTCCGCGCAGGCGCGATCACCGGCATGCTGGTGGCGGGGCTTGCCCTGCTCGCGATTGCAGTGTTCTTCTGGTATCTTACCGATATCCGGGGCTATGCCGTCAATGACCGGGTGGTCATAGATGCGCTGGTCGCACTTGCCTTTGGCGCTTCGCTNNGGCAAGGTCGAAGCCGGCATCCCGGAAGACGACCCCCGCAACCCGGCAGTGATCGCGGACAATGTCGGCGATAATGTCGGCGATTGCGCGGGCATGGCCGCCGATTTGTTCGAAACCTATGTCGTGACGGTCGGTGCGACCATGGTGCTGATTGCGTTGCTGCTCGGCAATGCGGCGGGCGACATGCTGGCCCCGTTGATGAGCCTGCCGTTGCTGGTCGGCGGTGTGTGCATCGTAACGTCGATCATCGGCACCTATTTCGTCAAGCTTGGGTCCAACAATTCGATCATGGGCGCGATGTACCGGGGTTTTATCGTCACGGCCGTCTTGTCCATTCCGGCGATCTGGTGGGCAACGTCCCACACGCTGGGCAGCATGGAAAATCTGATCGGCGCCAATCTTGATGGCACCGGCGGCTTTACCGGACGCAGCCTGTTTTATTGCATGTTGCTCGGCCTTGCGATCACCGGTCTGATCGTCTGGATCACCGAATATTACACCAGCACCGCCTATCGTCCGGTGCGTTCCATCGCCAAGGCCTCGGAAACCGGCCATGGCACCAATGTCATCCAAGGTCTGGCGATCAGCCTTGAAGCGACCGCACTGCCGACGATCGTCATCTGCGTGGGCATAATCATCGCCTATCAACTGGCGGGGCTGATCGGCATCGCCTTTGCGGCGACGTCGATGCTGGCGCTCGCCGGGATGGTCGTGGCGCTCGATGCCTATGGCCCAGTGACCGACAATGCTGGTGGCATTGCGGAAATGGCGGGGCTGGATGACGAAGTCCGCACCCGCACCGATGCGCTGGATGCTGTCGGCAACACCACCAAGGCCGTGACCA
>DITW01000067.1 GCA_002422945.1 Sphingomonadales bacterium UBA6174
GGATTTGATCCCGGCCTGTTCACCGCCATGATAATCGATCAGTTCGACCTTCATCCCGCGACGTTCCGCCCAACGGGTGTACATACGCTGGAGCATGCTCGCCCAATCCTGGCTTTCGGTGCCGCCTGCGCCTGCATTGACCTCGATATAGGTGTCGTTCGCATCGGCTTCGCCCGCCAAGAGCGCGGATACCTTGTCGCGTTCCGAACGTTCGGCCAGATCGGCCAGCGCCTTCACGCCCTCAACGGCCAGTTCTTCATCGCCCTCGGCGTCGGCCAATTCGATCAGTTCGATATTATCGGCCATTTCGCGTTCGATGTTGCGGGTGGCCGTAATGGCTTCGTCCAGACGGCGACGCTCGCGCATCACTTCCTGCGCCGCTTTGGGATCGTTCCAAAGTGCCTGATCTTCGACCTTGGCGTTCAGTTCATCCAGACGACGCAGCGCCTTGTCCCAGTCGAGAAAGCGACGGAGCAGGGCGAGGGCCTGGTTGATCTGATCGACTGAGCTTTGCGCTTCGGCGCGCATATGGAATGTCCTTATCGTCTTAAGTGCGTGGTGATCGTTGTCGGAAGGGCGTTAATAGATGCCTTCGGTGCGATCAAGGAATTGGCTGTCGCGCGATTGCCGTGCGGCCTGCGGGTCGATCTCGGTTTTCTTCTCAACCTTTTTGTCTTTCAGCTCATCGCGGCGGATCGAGCGGACGGGTTCGCTTTCCGGCTTGAACGCTTCCCAGATCACCGGGGCTTTGGGATCATCGGTCGGCCATGTGCCGAACACCTTGCGGCCAGAACGGCGGTCGATGCGCACCATGCGGATACCGGCTGGCGCACGGAATGGCACGACATCCATGCCCGCGAACACATTGCGCGCGAATTGCTTGAAGATTGGCGCGGCGACCGTGCCGCCCTGCGCATAACCGCCAAGCGAGCGCGGCTGATCATAGCCCATATACACGCCCGCGACGATATCGGCGGAACCGCCGACGAACCAGACGTTGGTCGGGCCGGACGAGGTGCCGGTCTTACCGAACAACGGGCGGTTGAGGTCGCGCAACACGGTCGCCGTGCCGCGCTGGACCACGCCTTCAAGGATGTGGACGACCTGATAGGCGGTCATTGGATCAAGGGCTTGCTTAGTAAACCGGGCGGGCGGGCGCGGCATCGGCTGGCCATTCCAATCGCGGGCCGAGCAATTGCGCATGGCCTTGCACCGTTCATCCGCCCGGAAGATCACGCGGCCACGCCGGTCCTGAATATAGTCGATCAAGGTCGGCGCCATTTTGCGCCCGCCATTCGCCAGCATCGCATAGGCGTTGGTGAGCTTCATCACCGTGGTTTCGCCTGCGCCCAGCGACATAGACAATACCGGCTGATAATCGCCGATACCCATGCCGCTAATCGTCTTGACCACATTCTCCATGCCGGTCTGGGTGGCGGCGCGCACCGTCATCAGGTTGCGCGACTGTTCGACACCCCAACGCATGGTCTGCGGCCCGGCACCGGCCTTGTTGTCGAAATTGCGGAAGCATTTCTGGCCGAGACGCGCCGATTGATAAATGCAGAACGGGCCATCGACGATGATCGAGGCGGGCGTCATGCCATGATCGAGCGCGGACGCATAGACGAACGGCTTGATCGTCGAACCGGGCTGGCGCAACGCCTGTGTCGCCCGGTTGAACGAGGCGTTGCCAGAGGTCGCAAAGCCGCCCTGCATCGCGATGACGCGGCCTGTGGCGACCTGCTCGGCGACCATGCCGCCCGATACTTCCGGAATGCGTTGCAGCGTCCAGAGATTGCCGGCTTTTGCGACCGGGATCACATCGCCTGATTTGAGTGTCGAAAAGGCGATGCCACCGCCGCGTCGTTCGAACCGCGCGCTCCATTCGGGCAACTGCCCGGTCGAGCCATCGGCAAAACCGATGCGGAGCATCAGGCCGTTACGTCCCAACACCACGGCAGTGCGCCATTCAGGCGAGCCGGAGCCGATATTGGCGGCGGCGAGGCGGCTGGCCCATTTGTCGTCGCTGGCGTCTATCCGCGCTTCCGGGCCTTTCCAAGGCTTGCCGCGATCATAGCGCGTCAGACCTGCGCGAAGGGCTTCTTCCGCCGAGACCTGCGCCTTGGGGTCGAGCGATGTCCGCACCCACAGCCCGCCATCATAGACGCTGTTCGGGCTGGTTTTGCTGTTTTCGCCATAAGAGGCGATCAACTGGCGACGGACTTCTTCAAGGAAATAGCCGCCGATGTCGCGATGCTTGCGCGCGGCGCGCGGGACGATCGACAATGGCAAAGCCTGTGCGGCCTGCATTGCCTGTGTCGTGATGAAGCCATTTTCGCGCATCTGCTTCAACACCCAATTACGGCGGATCAGGGCGCGCTCTTTATGGCGCTCCGGGCTGTAGTTGCTAGGGGCCTTGGGCAGAATGGCGAGATAGGCCATTTCATGCAATTGCAGGTCCGACACATCCTTGTCGAAATAGGCGCGCGATGCGGATTGCACGCCATAGGCGTTGCGACCGAGGAATATCTGGTTGAGATATAATTCCATGATCTGCTGCTTGGTCAGCACGCTTTCGATGCGATAGGCGAGAATGGCCTCCCGCAATTTCCGCGAGATCGAATATTCGTCGCTGAGCAGCAGGTTCTTGGCTACCTGTTGGGTAATGGTCGAGCCGCCACGCGCGCGCTTGCCCGAGCCGAGCTTGGTTACATAATCGAACACCGCACCCGCAAGGCCGGGATAATCGATGCCGCCATGGGAGAAGAACGTCTTGTCCTCCGCCGAAATATAGGCGTTCACCAATTGCTTGGGAAATTCGTCAAACGCCAGTTCGACCCGCTGTTCACGGGCAAAAGAGGATACCGGCACACCATCCAAACCGCGCACATTGCTGGGCAGGGCCGGTTCGTAATTGAGCAATTTATCCGCATTGGGCAGGGTGCGCATGAAGACACCCCAGATGAGCAGCAGGATCAACAAGGCACCGCCGCCTCGGATCATCAATCGGCGCGAGCGCGGGATTTGCCACTGCGCCCGCAGCCAATCGATCGCGCCCGATAACTCGCGGCGCAGGCGATTGCTGAACGGTTCTGGCGGTCTGGGCGTTTCGGACTCCATGCAGGCGCGTCTACCCGATGCGGTGGCGCATGTCCATTTCTGCGCGAGCTAATATCACCCGCATTATAATCGGCTGGATCAGCGCGAGGCGAGGGCGATGCGGCGGGCGAAATGGGCCTGAATGGCGCCGGCAATGCCACGGCCAATGCGTTGCTGGCCTTCGCTGGAAAACAACTGGCGCGCATCGTCTTCATTACTGAGATAGCCGGTTTCCATCAGGACGGACGGCACGTCCGGGGCTTTCAATACGCGGAAATTCGCGAATTGGTGGAAGTCGTTGCGATAGGGCAATGTCGATGCCGTTTCGCGGCGCAATACCATGGCAAAGGCCGACGACATGTTCATCGTTTCACGCTGGGCGAGGTCGATCAGGATCGATTGGACGTCGCTCGATTGGCGGCCAAGATCGACACCGCTGATGACATCCGCCTTGTTTTCGGTGGCGGCGAGGCGTGCCGCTTCCTTATCCGATGCGACATCGGACAAGGTGTAAATCGATGCGCCGCGTGCCTGTGGGGAGGCGGCGCTATCGGCGTGGATCGAGATGAACAGATTGGCCTTCATCCGTCGCGCAATATCGACGCGTTCAGGCAGCGGCAGGAAGATGTCGCTGTCGCGGGTCAGCGCGACCCGGACTTGTCCAGAGCGCACCAGCGCATCGCGCACGGCGCGGGCGATGGCGAGGGTGGCGTTCTTTTCATGGCGCGAATCCAGCACCGAAATCGCGCCCGGATCATGGCCGCCATGGCCAGCGTCGATCACGACCAGCGGGAGGGAAAGGTCATTGGGGCCAAAGGTCTTGGGCAGCGCAGGCTTGCGATAGGGCGAGGTCTTGGGCAGCGCCACGTTGACGGCGTTGTTGCGGTTGTTGTTGACGCTGGTCGATGCGGCCCGAAACGCAAGCGGCGGCAGGAAGGATGTGCGCCCTGCCTGTGCAGCAGAGGCAAAGCGGACATGATCCACAGGTTTCAGATTGAGCGTCAGCGTGCGACCGTCGCGACCGAAATTAGCGGCGCTGACGATGGCGGGGCGGGCAAGATCAAGCACGATACGCGCGGTTTGGGCGTTGAACTGGCCAAGGCGCGAGGCGGCGACAAGGCCGCCGCTTGAGCCGGTGGTGGCGGGTGTCGCGCCGTTGATGTCAATGGCGATGCGCTGCGGACCGACCAAGGCAAAGGCCGATGCTTTTTCAATCATGCCGTCAAAGGCGAGGGTGATCGCGTTTTCGGTGATCTGCATGTCGCGGATTGTCGCAGCCTCTACCGGCGCGCCAAAGGACAAGGCAGGAAACAGCATCATCAGCATCGACATTGTGCGACGGATACCAAAAATCTGGCCGAAGGGCGAACGGAGTAACATCGGATACGGCACACCATATTGGGGTTTCGTGTATACGCATTGCTACTACGCCGAGTTACTGTTCTTCCTAATGAAGCGAAATGGTTAACAACCCGTTACCCATTTTCAAGGTGTTGTGGGTGAAAAGGTTGAATATGCTTTTTATCGGGGAGTTGCTGTCTGGTGCGGATGCTGCTAGCTAGTCACGTCGGCCCGATGATGGTGCCGATTATCCAGGTTGACGCCGCAATGCAGCATTTTTCTCTCCATTCAGTTCAGACGCGGGCTTCTAGCCGCGCCGAATGGAGTAGGTTTGTCCCGGCCCAGAGTGCCGGACATGCGCAAGCGGCAGAGGCAGTTATCGTCCACAATATTGAACTGGTGCAGCGCCGCAACGCGGCAGTCCTGCCCGGTTATCCCCTATATATGGCAGCTTGCCGGACGGCTTTGCCGCGCCGCAGCCGCCTCCGGAGAATTTTAAATGCCAATTCAAATGCTTATCGATGCCCGCCACCGGGAAGAAACCCGCGTGGCGGTNNAATATCTATCTCGCCAAGGTAACGCGCGTAGAGCCTTCGTTGCAGGCCGCGTTTGTCGATTATGGGGGGAACCGCCATGGTTTCCTCGCATTTAGCGAGATCCATCCCGATTATTACCAGATCCCGAAGGAAGATCGCGAAGCGCTGCTGCGCGAAGAGGCCGAATATGCCGCCGAGGAAGATGCCTTGCGGGCGGAGCATGGCGATCTGGAGCCGATTGACGGTCATCATGACGATGACGGCCATGATGACGACCGTCCGGAAGCACAGGCTGAATCGCAGGGTGCGGACGATAATGGCGAGCATCATGACAATAATGAGCAGGGCGAAGAAGATCGTCCGCCTGCCGCGACCCAGCTTGGCCGTGATGATGACAGCCCCGCCGAAAATTTGCGTCAGCGTCGCATGTCGCTGCGTCGCCGCTACAAGATTCAGGACGTTATCCGCCGCCGTCAGGTGTTGCTGGTGCAGGTCGTCAAGGNNGAACGCGGCAACAAGGGCGCGGCGCTCACCACCTATTTGTCGCTGGCGGGCCGTTATTGCGTCTTGATGCCGAACACGTCGCATGGCGGTGGCATCAGCCGGAAGATTTCCTCTGCCGCCGATCGCAAGCGGTTGAAGGCCATCATGGCCGATTTGAACCTGCCGTCGACCATGGGCTGCATCGTCCGCACTGCCGGGTTGCAGCGCACCAAGACCGAGATCAAGCGCGACTTTGATTATCTCGCGCGGTTGTGGGACGAAATTCGCGATAATACGCTCAAATCTCAGGCCCCGGCCTTGGTGTATGGCGATAATGACCTGATCAAGCGGGCTATTCGCGACATATATAATCGCGACATCGATAGCGTGATCGTTGAGGGCGAGGAGGGCTATAAGGCCGCCCGCGCTTATATGAAATTGTTGATGCCGAGCCATGTGCGGCGCATCACCGGCTATGCCGATCCGGTGCCGTTGTTCCAGCGTTATGGCGTCGAAAACCAGCTTGCCGCGATGTATTCGCCGACGGTGCAGCTGAAATCAGGTGGCTATTTGGTCATCAACCCGACCGAAGCCTTGGTGTCGATCGACATCAACTCTGGCCGTTCGACGCGTGAGCATAATATCGAACAGACCGCGCTTTCGACCAACCTTGAAGCCGCCGATGAAATCGCCCGTCAGTTGCGCCTGCGCGACATGGCCGGGCTGGTCGTGATCGATTTTATCGACATGGAAAATCATTCGAGCGTCCGCAAGGTCGAAAAGGCGATGAAGGCTGCGCTCGCCAATGACCGCGCGCGCATTCAGGTGGGCCGTATTTCGTCCTTCGGCCTGATGGAAATGAGCCGTCAGCGCCTGCGCACTGGCGTTTTAGAAGCATCGACCAAGCCTTGCCCGCATTGCGAGGGTTCGGGCTTGATGCGGACGGCATCGTCGTCCGGCCTGTCGGCGCTGCGCCTGTTGGAAGAAGAAGCGGCACGTGGTCGCGGCAGTCAGCTGGTGCTGCGTGTCGGTCAGGAAGCGGGGATTTACATCCTCAACAAGAAGCGCGCTGAACTGGCGGAAATCGAAGTGACCTATGGCGTCACGATCGAAGTGCTGATTGAGGTGTCGCTGGAAGGCGCGCGGATGGCGGTCGAAAGCTTTGGCCCGCCGCCCGCCCATGCCCCGTTGATTCATGCCATCGCCCCAATCGAAGACGATGACTTCGTCTACGACGAGGAAGAGGAAGAAGAAGAGGCCGAAGAGGCCGCTGCCGACGCGCGTTCGGAAGGACGCGGCGAGGGCCGTTCGGAAGGACGCGGTGAAGAAGGCGAGGGGCGCAAGCGCCGCCGTCGCAATCGTCGTGGTCGTCGTGGTCGTCGTGAAGAAGGCGGCAATGAGGACGAAAACGGCCAAGATGCTGCGCGCGCTGAGGGCTTTGCCGATGATGGCGAAGATGAAGAAGGCGCAGAATCTGCCGAGGGTCAATCTGCTGATGAACGCGCTGGCGAAGAACGTACAGGCGAAGGTAGCGAAAACGGCACCCGTCGTCGTCGCAATCGTCGCGGTCGTCGTGGCAATCGTAATCGCGATCAGTCGGCGGTAACGACGGAAGCCGGTGTAGAGGGTGGCGAAGCCGTGGCGGAAGCTACGGACGTGGCTGTGGCAGTTGAAACCGCTGAACCCGCCGTTGCAGCCGAAGCGGTTGGCGAAGAAAAGCCGAAGGCGCGTCGTCGTCCTCGCGCACGTAAGGCGGAAGCCGGTGCTGAGGCTTCGACAGAAGCTGCTGCCGCCAAGCCGGTAAAGGCGCCTGCGAAGACCCGGGCCAAGGCGTCACCAAAGGCAAAGAGCGTAGTGGAAGTCGCTGATGCGGTTGTTGCCGTTGCAGAGACTGCGCCAGAGGCCGTGGTTGAAGTTGAAGCCGCGGCCAAACCAGCCCGTAAGCCTCGTGCGCGTAAGCCAAAGGCTGAGGCTGCGCCCGAGACGGCGGTGGTTGCGGAGGCGGCGCCGGTAGCGGTTGAGGCTGAGGTCGCTGCGAGCGATGAAAAGCCCAAGCGCAAGCGTGTGAGCCGTGCCAAGGCGAGCGCTACGGCGGTGCCGGCTGATACGATTGTCTCGGCTGAACCGGTTGCGGCATCGGATGATGCGGATGGGCAGGAAAATAACGACGGCCCGCGCAAAGGCTGGTGGCAGCGCACCTTTGGTGCGTAACACCTGCATGCGGTAACTAAGGTAAGCGTTGGATGCGTAAAGATGACAGATGAACCGAAAATCGTTCCTGTTATCTTGTCAGGCGGGTCGGGGACACGGTTATGGCCGGTGTCCCGACCCGCCAAGCCCAAACAATTTCTGCCGCTGACTTCAGCGGACAGCATGTTCCAACTGACATTGCGCCGGGTGGCGGGACATATTGATTATGCGCCCCCGGTCATTGTCGCAAATGGCCAGCATGGGGCCTTGGTCGAGGCGCAACTTGCGGCCAAGGGCCATGCCGCCCAAGCGATCATTCTTGAACCCTGCGCGCGCAATACCGCCCCGGCCATTGCGTTGGCGGCGCTATTTTGCGCACCCGATGATGTGATGCTGATCATGCCCGCCGATCATGTGATTGCGGATGAGGGTGCTTTTCATGCGGCGGTCGCGCAGGCATTGCCCTATGCGACAGACGGGTCGATGATGACCTTTGGCATCGCGCCCCATGGCCCTGAAACCGGCTATGGCTATATTGAAATGGGCGATGCGCTTGGGCCAGATATGGGCGATGCGGTGCGGCGCGTGGTGCGCTTTGTCGAAAAGCCGGATGTGGAGACGGCAGCAAGCTATCTCGCGACGGGGCGGTTTGCATGGAATGGCGGCATATTCCTGATCCGCGCCGATTGTTATCTGGCCGCGTTGCAGGACTTTGCGCCCGATATGTATCAGGCGGTCGAACAGGCATGGCAGAGGCGAGATATTGACGGGGCAATGATCCGCCCCGATGCGGCAGCCTTTGCCGCGTCAGCGTCGGATTCCATTGATTATGTCGTGATGGAGCGGGCCGAGCATATCGGCGTCGTGCCGGTGTCGATGGGTTGGTCGGATGTCGGCAGTTGGGATGCGCTTTATGACATTGGCGATAAGGACGCATGTGGCAATGTCGTTATGCCCGGCGCGCAATTGGTCGATGCGGGTGGCAATTTTGTCTGGACGGATGGGCTGGAGGTCAGCCTGTTGGACGTGGACGACCTGATCGTGGTCGTCGGCGATGGCAAATTGATGATTACGCGCCGGGGCGCGGGACAGCGCGTGAAGGCGCTGGCGGGGTAATGCTTGCCGTTAAAGTGGCGGGTGATTTGGACTTAGGGACTGCGCCCGGTCTGACGGCCAGCAATTGTGACAGATTGGAACGGAAGCGGGCGAGTTCTGCGCCATTCAACTGCGACATCATCGTGTAACTGACGGATTTTGGGTTGATCGCCTGACCGTTGCGATAAAGCTCATAATGCAAATGAGGTCCGGTCGACAGGCCCGATGACCCGACATAGCCGATGACCTGCCCTTGCTGCACGCGCATGCCGGGACCGGCGGCGATCCGGCTCATATGGCTGTAGCTGGTGGCGAGGCCGCTATTGTGCGCGATACGGACTTGCAGGCCATAGCCGCCTGCGCGGCCCGCTGCCTGCACTACGCCATCGGCGGCGGCGACAATCGGGGCGCCATAGGGCGCACCAAAGTCGACGCCCCGATGGAAGCGATTATAACCGAGCAACGGATGGCGGCGCATGCCGAAGGTCGAGGTCATATGACCGTTGACCGGCTGGCGCAGCATGCCGCGACGCTGACCGACGCCCGAGGCTTCGAACCATTGCACGCTGCCACCGCTTTCCCAGCGGACCATCTGGACCTTGCGGCCCGCGCGTTGCAGCCCTGCAAACAGCAATTCGCCAAATTCCGCCTCACCCGTTTCGGCCTGGCGGTGCGAGATGATAAGATCGAAACGGTCGTCGGCATAAATGTCTGTGCCGACGGACAATTGCTGACTGATCGCGCGGATATAATTTTGCACGGCGGCAACGGGTGCGCCTGCTGCGCGGGCAGAGAGATAGAGGCTGTTGCCGACCTGACCTTGGATGCGCAAGGGGGTGTTATCGACCGCAATCGGGATCGGGCGGACATTGAGTTGGCCGTTCACGCGTTCAATCGAGAGCTTCAGATCAAAACGTGCGCGCAGCAGCATGTAATCGAGCGGGCGCGGGCGGCCCGGCGCCATGCGGCGACCCAGAATGATATTGACCCTTGTGCCGGACCGAATGTCGGATGGCGGGACATAACGCGCAATCATCGCCGTTACTGCGCTCGCATCATTGGCGGCAACGCCCGCGCGTTGCAGTGATCGGCCAAAGCCATCGCCTTGGCCGATGGTGGCGGTCAATTCCAATGTCGGGCGTTCAGGCGCATCCGCGAGCATTTCAACCCGCTGGGTGGCGGCCATGCGGCGTCCGGTGTCGCCGCCAGTCGCCAATGGCATGATCGCGAGCGAGCGACTTTCTTCCCAATGGGCGCGGGGCATGGGCTGGATGTCATCGGCGGCGATGGTCGAGAGGTCCGGGCCAAGGCTGTATGCCGTCAGGCACAAGGTGCTGCAGGTCGCCGCGCCGCGCCACCATGTGCGTGAACCGATGTTACTGCCGAGATCAACGATCAGATCCAGGTCACGGAAAAAGGCGCGGATGTCTTGCCAATGATCGGCGCGGGACAATCGGGCGATCATCGACAACGGTCGTGATTGACCGTTGATCGAGCCTTGTCCGATTTCAGGCGCCATATTCTGGAACAATGCGCGCGAACTCCCCCCAGATGGCCAACAGGCACTCGCGATTAATCACGGCACTATGGATGAATAGGCTGATTTGGTTAAAGGTAAATAAACTTATCTCGGATTTTCGACGGTTAAAGGCCCTATTTATCCCGAGGATGAGGATCGGACAATGAGGACAATACCCCGCGCAAGGTGCGGACTTCATTGCTGTTCCAGCCGGGCTTGGTCAGCACAGAGCGCAATGTCCGCCTTGTGGTCGGCGCACGGTCGGGCGGATAGAAATAGCCTGCCGCTTCCAGCATTTCCTCCATCCGGTTGATCAGCCCTTCCAATTCCACCTGCGGTGCGGGCGGGTCGAGCGGCAATTTGGGCGGGGAAGCGAGCGTTTCGCCGCGGGACCATTCATAAGCGCACAGGATCACCGCCTGCGCGAGATTGATCGAGCTGAAATTCGGGTTGACCGGCACTGTCAGGACGGTCCGGGCGAGTGTCACATCCTCGGCATCGAGGCCGGAGCGTTCCGGGCCGAATAAAATAGCGCTTTGCCCGGGTTCGGCGCGCATCGCCTTGGCCGCGTCTTCGGGTGTCATCACCGGCTTGACGATATCGCGGCGGCGCACGGTGGTGGCAAAGACATGGGTGCAATCGGCGGTGGCTTCGGCGACGCTTGAGAAAACCTCGGCCTTTTCCAGCACCACATCCGCGCCCGCCGCCGCAGGCCCGGCGGAAGGGTTTGGCCAGCCATCACGGGGGCTGACCAGTCGCAGCCGGGTCAGCCCGAAATTGAGCATGGCGCGGGCGGCTTTGCCGATATTTTCGCCGAGTTGCGGGCGGACAAGGATGATGATGGGCGGGTTGGTCATGTGGTGCGTTGCAGCTTATGTTCGGATTGAGTTGAAAAGCGCCTACAACCCGCATTTCGGTACGGCAAGGGACTTCCCCTTGGGCGGGGGTGTGGCTATAGCCAGCGACGTCTATTATTTCAGCACTTAGGAGGGCGGCCAGATGAGCGAAACCGACATCCGCGACGCCCATATCCCAGAGCTCGACAATAATTTCGATGAAGACGATCGGTTGAAGCCGGAATTCGTGCGCGGGATTATCGACCTGCTGCATGATGACGAGACCGATCAGGTGCGGGAGCGGGTAGAACCGCTCCACCCCGCCGACATCGCCGATTTGTTCGAACTTGTCCCCGCCGAAATGCGTCAACCTTTGGCGGCGGCGCTTGCCGACCTGCTGGATGGTGACGTGCTTGCGGAGATGAACGATTATGTGCGCGAAGCACTGATCGATGCGCTGGAACCCTATCAGGTCGCCGAAATCGCGACCCAACTCGATACCGATGATGCCGTCGCGATCATCGAGGACATGGAAGAAGGCGAGCAGCGCGCGGTGTTGCGCGCGCTGGCGCCGGATGATCGCGCGGCGATTGAAGAGGCGCTAAGCTTCCCGGAAGAATCCGCCGGTCGTTTGATGCAGCGCGAATTGATCGCGGTGCCGGAACATTGGACCGTCGGGCAGGTCATCGATTATCTGCGCGAACATCGCGAATTGACGACCGATTTCTGGGAAATCTTCGTCACCGATCCGGGCCATAAGCCGATCGGCAGTTGTAAGCTCAGTTGGATCATGCGTACCCCGCGCAACATTCTGGTGTCGGATGTGATGCAGCGCGAACAGACGCTGATCCCGGTCGATATGGACCAGGAAGAGGTCGCGCTGCGGTTCCAGAAATACGCGCTGATTTCGGCGGCGGTGGTTGATAGCGATGGTCGGTTGGTCGGGATGATCACGGTCGATGACATCGTCCACATCATTCAAGAAGAGGCCAGCGAGGACATTCTCAAACTGTCCGGCGCGGGCGATGGGGATATTAACGAGCCGGTGATGGACAGCTATCGCGGGCGCGTGCGCTGGCTGATCGCGAATCTCGGCACGGCGTTGGTCGCGTCCACGATCATCGGTTTCTTTGAAGCGACGATCCAGCAGATGGTCGCATTGGCGACATTGATGCCGATTGTGGCGGGTGTGGGCGGCAATGCCGGGACGCAGACCATGGCCGTGACGGTGCGCGCCATCGCCACCAATCAATTGACCGAATCTAACACCTTGCGGACGATTATGCGTGAAATCAGGGTCGCGCTTTTGAATGGGGCGACGATTGCGCTCATCATCGGCATTGGCGTGGCCCTTTTCTTCCGCAACCCGGAATTGGGCGGGGTGATCGCGGCGGCGATGATGACGAATATTCTGGTTGCGGGCATGGCCGGTGTTATCCTGCCGGTCGCGCTTGATCGTTCTGGCGCGGACCCGGCGGTGGCATCCTCGGTGTTCGTGACGATGACCACGGATTCTATCGGCTTCCTTGCATTTTTGGGGTTGGCGACGGCGGCGGGCCTGTCGGGGTAAATAATTTTCAGGGCTTTTCAGGCGAGAGTCTGCATCAAAGCCAAAGGGGATCGGTGCGTTATGTGTGGTATTATCGGTATTCTCGGACGTGAATCAGTATCGGAGCGGCTGGTCGAAGGGCTGCGACGGCTGGAGTATCGCGGCTATGATTCCGCCGGGGTCTGCACCGTGCATGATGGCCTGCTCGACCGTCGCCGCGCCGAGGGCAAGCTCGATAACCTCGCGAAGAAGCTGCTGGCCGATCCCTTGCCGGGGTCGATTGGGATTGCCCACACCCGTTGGGCGACCCATGGCGCGCCGACCGAGGACAATGCCCATCCCCATGCGACCGAACAGGTGGCGTTGGTGCACAATGGCATTATCGAGAATTTCAAGCCTTTGCGCGAGGCGTTGCAAGCCCGTGGCCGCGTGTTCACCAGCCAGACTGACACCGAAGTCGTCGCCCATCTCGTGTCCGAAAAGGTCGAGGCCGGGGTCGATCCGGTGGAGGCGGTGCGGACCAGCCTGAAGGAAATTCACGGCGCATTCGCGCTGGCGATCCTGTTTCGCGAACATCCGGATTTGTTGATCGGGGCGCGGCTCGGTTCGCCTTTGGTCGTCGGTTATGGCGAGAATGAGACTTATCTCGGGTCCGATGCGCTGGCGCTGGCGCCTTTGACCCAGAAAATCGCCTATCTTGATGAGGGTGATTGGGTCGTCATCACCCGCGACAAGGTGCAGATTTTCGACAAGGACGATCAGCCGGTCGAACGTCCGGTGACGTTGAGCGGCGTCACGGGCGCATTGATCGACAAGGGCAATTATCGCCACTTCATGTTGAAGGAAATCTTCGAACAGCCGGTGGTGGTCGCGCAGACGCTGCAAAGCTATTTGCGGCCATTGGAAGAACAGGTCGCGTTGCCGGATCGGGATTTCGATTTCTCCAAAATTTCGCGGGTGACCATCGTCGCTTGCGGCACGAGCTATTATGCCGGGATGGTCGCCAAATATTGGTTCGAGCAATTCGCCCGCATGCCGGTCGATATCGATGTGGCGAGCGAGTTCCGCTACCGTGCGCCGGTGCTTGATCCGGGCGGACTGGCGCTGTTCATTTCGCAATCGGGGGAAACCGCCGATACGCTGGCCGCGCTGCGCCATGCGCGGGCCGAGGGGCAGACCATCGCGGTGGTCGTGAATGTGCCGACCAGTTCGATGGCGCGCGAGGCGGATTTGCTATTGCCGACCTATGCCGGGCCGGAAATCGGCGTGGCATCGACCAAGGCTTTTACCTGCCAATTGGCGGTGCTGGCGGCGCTGGCCGCGAATTTGGCGCGGGCCAAGGGGCGGTTGTCGCCGGAGGACGAGCGCGAGATCGTCAAGCATCTGGCCGAGGCACCCGCGGCGATGAATGCGGCGTTGAGCCATGATAGCGAGATTGAGGCATTGGCCCCATTGATCGCGCCTGCGCGGGACGTGCTTTATCTGGGCCGGGGGCCGGATTATCCGATGGCGCTGGAGGGTGCGCTTAAGCTCAAGGAAATCAGCTATATCCATGCCGAGGGCTATGCCGCAGGCGAGATGAAGCATGGGCCGATTGCGCTTATTGACGATAATGTCCCGGTGATCGTGATCGCGCCATCCGGTCCGTTGTTCGAAAAGACCGTGAGCAACATGCAAGAGGTGCAGGCGCGCGGCGGCAAGGTGGTGCTGATTTCCGATGCGGAAGGGATTGCGCTTGCCGGAGAGGGCTGCATGGCGACGATTGAGATGCCGAAGGTCCATCCGCTGATCGCGCCATTGGTCTATGCGGTGCCGGTGCAGTTGCTGGCCTATCATGTCGCGGTCGTGAAGGGCACGGACGTCGATCAGCCGCGCAATCTGGCCAAGAGCGTGACGGTGGAATAACTCCCCCTTTAGTACTGATATAAAGAATTCTTTATATTGAGGTTGCCAAATTGTCTCGCTGGCTTTAGGGGCATTGGCCATGAACGCTAAGGCAGATTGCGCCTTGCGGTGTTGATGCTGCTTTATTTCAGGAGATTCTCGTGTCCCATGATTATGTGATTGCCGATATCGGTTTGGCGAATTTTGGCCGCGCGGAAATCGCGATTGCCGAAACGGAAATGCCGGGCCTGATGGCGCTGCGTGCGGAATATGGTGCATCCAAGCCGCTGAAGGGCGCGCGCATCACCGGTTCGCTGCACATGACGATTCAGACGGCAGTGTTGATCGAAACGCTTGTGGCGCTCGGCGCGGATGTGCGTTGGGCGACCTGCAATATTTTCTCGACCCAGGATCATGCGGCGGCGGCGATTGCCGCAAGCGGCGTGCCGGTGTTCGCGGTCAAGGGTGAAACCCTCGCCGATTATTGGGATTATGTTGGCCGCATCTTCGATTGGGGCGATGACCAGACCTGCAACATGATCCTCGACGATGGCGGCGATGCCACCATGTTCGCGCTGTGGGGCGCACGTCTGGAAGCTGGCGATACGCTGGGCGAACCGGGCAATGAGGAAGAAGTCGAATTCCAGCGCGCGCTCAAGGCATTTTTGAAGCAAAAGCCGGGCTATCTCTCGCGCACCGTCAACGCGATCAAGGGCGTGTCGGAAGAAACGACAACCGGCGTGCATCGCCTGTATCAGATCGCCAAGGACGGCAAGCTGCCGTTCCCTGCGATCAACGTCAATGACTCCGTCACCAAGTCGAAGTTCGACAATCTTTATGGCTGCAAGGAATCGCTCGTCGATGCGATCCGTCGCGCGACCGATGTGATGCTGGCCGGTAAGGTCGCTTGCGTTGCCGGTTTCGGCGATGTCGGCAAGGGTTCGGCAGCTTCGCTGCGTCAGGGTGGCGCACGCGTGATGGTGACAGAAGTCGATCCGATCTGCGCATTGCAGGCCGCCATGGAAGGCTATGAAGTCGTGACGATGGAAGAAGCCGTCACCCGTTCGGACATCTTCGTCACCGCGACCGGCAATGAAGACGTCATCACCGCCGATCACATGAAGGCGATGAAGCCGATGTC
>DITW01000020.1 GCA_002422945.1 Sphingomonadales bacterium UBA6174
TCGGGAAATCGGTCTTCGGCAGGAAGACGGTGTCTTTATAGTCTTCGGTTTTTTGGTGTGAAGTGTCGGTCATGGTCACAGGCTCTAGGCAAGGATGGGGTAATCGGCAAGGATTTGCCGTGCCTGATCGCAATCGGCCCGCATTTGGGCCGTGAGCGCATCAAGACTATCGAATTTTGCTTCCGGGCGGAGATAGGCGATCAGCTCGATTTCGAGAATCTGATCGTACAGATCGCCCGAGAAATCGAAGAAATGCGTTTCCAGCAATTCAATCGGTGGATCGAAGCTCGGGCGGATGCCGATATTCGCCGCGCCGTTGAGTACGCGCCCATCGGGCAAGCGGCCACGCACAGCATAGATGCCATATTTCGGGCGGACATAATTGCCCAGCACCATATTGGCCGTCGGCATGCCGATGGTGCGGCCCAGCTTTGCGCCATGCTGGATCGCGCCTTCAATCGTAAAGGGGCGGGTGAGCAGCCGTGCGGCGGTCGCGCAGTCACCGTCGCGCAGGGCATCGCGAATGCGGCTGGAGGAAATCACGCCCTCCGCATCGCTTACCGCCGCGACGGTTTCGACGATCAGGCCGTCCGCTTCGCCTTCCTTGTGGAGCAGGTCGACATTGCCATCGCGGCCCTTGCCAAAGGTGAAGTCATCGCCCGTCACCACGGCGCGCGCACCGGCGCGCTGGATCAGCCAGTCATGGATGAAATCCACACCGCTGACGGCCGCCAGTTCCTGCGCGAAATGATAGATCATCATCGCATCCGCGCCCGCCGCCGTGAACAGATGTTCGCGCTGGTTGAGCGTCGTCAGGCGGAATGGGGCGGTGTCTGGCTGAAAATAGCGGATCGGATGCGGATCGAAGGTCGCGACAATCGCTGGACAGCCAAGTTCACGCGCGAGCGCTACCGCCCGCCCGACCACGGCCTGATGGCCGAGGTGGAAGCCGTCGAAATTTCCAAGCGCGATCACGCCGCCGCGCAGCGACTGATCCAGCCGATCCTGTCCGTGTATTCTTGTCATGACGGGCGGGGCTATAGGGGCTTTACGCGCGTCTTGCCAGTGTCACGAAGCGCGAGTGTCACGAAACTATAGCCGTCATGATCCTCGCGCGCGGTCTCTTTCCAGACCTTTTCATCGAACGGGGGCATGAACGCATCGCCCTGCACCTCCAGATCGACTTCGGTCAGTTCGATCCCATCGGCGCGCGCCATGAACAGGTTGAAGATTTCCGCCCCACCGATGATCCAGATGGCTTTGGGGTCGCCTTGGTTGGCCACTGCCAAGGCTTCATCCGCACTATAGGCGGCTTCTGCCCCTTCGCGCTGCCAATCGGTATCGCGGGTGAGGACGATATGGCGACGACCGGGCAAAGGCTTTGGGAAGCTTTCAAACGTCTTGCGCCCCATTACCATCGGCTGGCCCATGGTCAGCGCCTTGAACCGCTTGAGATCGGCGGGGAGATGCCAAGGCAGTTGGCCGTCAAGGCCGATGACGCCGTTAGTGGCGCGGGCGAGAATGAAGATGATCGGTGGCATGACTAAAAGCACTAGCCCGGGTGGGCGCGGAAGGAAAGGTCGCGCCTTATTTTGCGGCGGCCTTGTCCCGGATGCTGTCGAACAAGACGCCGCCCGCGATGAACACCGAGAAGGTGCATACTGAGAAGAACACCCAGCCGATATTGCCCGGATATTGATGCAGATAATGTTCACCGCGTTCGACCGCGCCGACGGACAGCGCATAAATCACCGCACATGCTTCAAAGCGGGTTTTGATCTGAAAGAGGCGGGCGATTTTTCTTAACATGAAAATCTACTAGCAAACACCGTGCCAATCCCGGAAAATCGCGATTCCGCTATTAACAGATATAGTTAACTGTAAATTAATCCGACAGTTTTTGAGGTTAATAGGCCCATTTTGCGTTAACTATTGCGCATTTTTTGCCTTATTCTTCAGGGCCGATCAACGGGCGAAACTCGTCAAGAATGGCATGATAAAGCGCCTGTTTGAACGGCACGATCAATTGCGGCACCTGTTCCGGTTCGGCCCAGCGCCATGCGCGAAATTCCTGATGCTCGGTCATGATGTTCACATCGTCATCACTGCCCAAAAAGCGCATCAGGAACCAGAACTGCCGCTGGCCACGATATTTGCCTTTCCACAAGGTGCCGATCAGATCATCCGGCAGGTCGTAAAAATGCTCCTCAGACGATTGCGCGATCAGGCGAATCAGGTCCGCGCGGATGCCGGTTTCCTCGCCGACCTCACGGATGGCGGCATCGAGCGGGGCCTCGCCCTTGTCCACCCCGCCTTGCGGCATCTGCCATGCATCGGCGCTGCTGTCTGCGCGCTGGCCTACGAAAACCAGACCTTCGCGGTTCAGCAACATGATCCCGGCGCAGGGGCGGTAGGGCAAATGAGCAAAGCTGTTCGACATCGGGATTCCTGATCTGGCGTGATATTGATGGGCTGGTTTCACTTTACCAGTTTTCGATCAAGCGCAAATTGAGCTAGAACCCAAGTCTTTCTGGGAGAGGGTGCAGCATTTCTTCATTGAGGAGAGGCCTGCTCTGTCCTAGGGGAGTGGAGCAAAGTGGCAATTGACTTGCCATATAACGACGCAGGAAATTGGAATGGCATCAGTCGCTCAGACGCTGGAATCCGGCAGTTCCGCCGCAATTCAGAATGACGAATCAATCGTTGTCCGCTTCGCAGGCGATAGTGGCGACGGCATGCAGCTTACGGGTGGGCAGTTCACGCTTTCATCCGCGTTGTCGGGCAATGACTTTGCGACATTCCCGGATTTCCCCGCTGAAATTCGCGCACCGCAGGGCACGACCTTTGGCGTGTCGGCGTTCCAGATCAATTTCGGTTCGGGCGCGATCGATACGCCGGGCGATGCGCCGGATGTGCTGGTCGCGATGAACCCGGCGGCGTTGAAGACCAATGTCGGCAATTTGAAGCCGGGTGGCTTGATCATCGCCGATGAAGGCGAATTCACCGCCCGCAACCTCACCAAGGCCGGTTACACGGTCAACCCGCTCGATGATGGCAGCCTCAATAAATGGGTGCTCGTCAAGTTCAACATTTCCCAGCTCACCCTTGATGCGGTTAAGCCCTTCGGCCTTGGCAACAAAGAGGCGCTGCGCTGCAAGAATATGTGGACGCTCGGTCTGGCGCTCTGGATGTTCGACCGTGATCGTCAGCCGATGATCGATTGGCTGAACGGCAAGTTCAAGAAGAACCAAGTGCTGGCCGATGCCAATATCGCCGCGCTGAACGCGGGCCATGCCTATGGTGAAACCATCGAAATCGGTGGTCAGGTCAAGCGGCATCACGTCAATCCGTCACCGGTCGCGCCGGGCCTGTATCGCACCATCACGGGTGCAGAGGCCGTGGCTTATGGTTTGGTCGCAGGCGCGCAATTGGCGAGCATGCCGATGTTCTTCGGCGGCTATCCGATCACGCCTGCGTCCTCGATCCTGCATTATCTGTCGGCGCTCAAGGAATATGGGATCACCACATTCCAGGCGGAAGACGAAATCGCCGCCATCGCCTCGGCCATTGGCGCAAGCTATGCGGGCCAATTGGGCGTGACCTCGTCTTCGGGGCCGGGGATCGCGTTGAAGGGCGAGGCCATGGGTCTGGCGATCATGACCGAGCTGCCGCTCGTCATCGTCAACAGCCAGCGTGGCGGTCCGTCGACCGGCCTGCCGACCAAGACCGAGCAATCGGATTTGTATCAGGCGGTCTATGGCCGCAACGGCGATGCGCCGATGCCGGTGATCGCCGCGCGTTCGCCTTCGGATGCGTTTGACTGCGCGATTGAGGCGGTGCGGATCGCGGTGCAATATATGACCCCGGTCATGTTGTTAACGGATGGCTATATCGGCAATGCGGCAGAGCCTTGGGCTGTGCCGGATATGTCGACCTACAAGCCGTTCCCGGTCAAGTTCCTCGACCATGTGCCGGAAGGCGGGTTCAAGCCGTTCTCCCGCGAGGAAAAGCTTGCGCGGCCTTGGGTCAAGCCGGGGACGCCGGGCCTGATCCATCGCATCGGCGGGATCGAAAAGCAGATCGACACCGGTCATATCGATTATTCGCCTGCCAACCACCAAGCTATGACCGACATCCGCAAGGCCAAGGTCGATGGCGTCGCCAACAGCATTCCCGATCAGGATGTGTGCATCGGCGCGGCGGGCGGCAAGCTCGCGGTCGTCGGCTGGGGTTCGACCTATGGCGCGATCCATCAGGCCGTCAGCCGCGCCCGCGCCAAGGGTCTGGACGTGAGCCATATCCACATCCGCCACATCTGGCCGATGCCGAAGAATCTGGGCGAATTGCTGCACAGCTATGATAAGGTCATCGTGCCGGAAATGAACACGGGCCAGTTGAAGACCGTGCTGCGCGATCAATATCTGGTTGATGCCAAGCCTGTGAACAAGGTTTCCGGCCAGCCATTCACCATCACCGAACTTGAAGCTGCCATTGAGGGAGCACTCGCATGAACGATATGACCACTATCGCCAAGACGACGCCTAAGGATTGGGAAACCGATCAGGAAGTGCGCTGGTGCCCGGGCTGCGGCGACTATGCCATTTTGAAGGCGGTGCAACGCACGATGCCGGAACTGGGCGTCAGCCCGGAAAAAACCGTGTTCGTATCGGGCATCGGCTGCTCGTCGCGCTTCCCATATTATATGGAAACCTATGGCTTCCACACCATTCACGGTCGCGCCTGCGCGGTCGCGACGGGGGTGAAGCTCGCGAATCCGGAACTGGATGTGTGGATCATCACCGGCGATGGCGATGCGCTGTCGATCGGTGGCAACCACACGATGCACCTGCTGCGCCGCAATCTGAACTGCCAGTTGCTGCTGTTCAACAACGAGATTTACGGCCTGACCAAGGGGCAATATTCGCCGACCAGCCAGGTGGGCACGAAGAGCCCGTCGACGCCATTCGGTTCGGTCGATCGTCCGGCCACGCCTTGCGCCTTTGCGATGGGTGCGGGCGCGCGTTTCATTGCGCGGGCGATTGATACGAACAAGAATTTGCCGTCGGTGTTGAAGGCTGCCCATGCCCATCAGGGCGCGGCATTCGTTGAAATCTTCCAGAATTGCATCGTCTATAATGACGATGTGTTCGCGCCGTTCACCGAAAAGGCCAATGCCGGTCCGCACCAGCTATGGCTGGAACATGGCAAGCCGATGCTGTTCGACGGCGGCAAGCAGGGCATCGCCCTCGACCGCAAGGAACTCCATCTCAAGACGGTCGATGTTGTGGATGGCGATTGGGAAGCGGCGGGCGTCATTGTCCATGATGTTAAGAACCGCTCGGTCGCCCATATGCTGATCGACCTGCGTCTGGTCGATGGCTTCCCCATTGCGTTGGGCGTGATCTTCGACGATCCGCGCCCGACCTATGACAGCGCCGTCATCGCCCAAAATCTCGAAGTCTCGAAGGGCAAGACCCCGGACCTGCAAAGCCTGCTCGCCAAGGGGCAGACCTGGACGGTCGAGAAGGACAACACTGTTTTCGGTTAAGTGGTTTCACTGAACCGCAAAAGGGGCGCTGCCGAGAGATCGGCGGCGCCTTTTTTTGTTTGGGCGCTATTGTTTGTCCCTCAAACGCCGGGCGCGGGCATCCGCCCGCTTGGCTACGCCGCAATAAGCTCGGGCGCGCGTTCGGCCTTGCGGCGGCCGTTCGGCCTTGCGGCGCTGCCGCCGTTGGTTCTTCCCCCCTTCGTCATGCTGAACTTGTTTCAGCATCTTTGCGCATGGACCCTGAAACAAGTTCAGGGTGACGAGATAAGGGTGAGAGAGGGGATGAGTTGCGGAGAACTGCATGGCGACAGGAAGGGGTCGCTAACCCTTGTAACCGGTGGACTTTATCGCTCAACGGGATAGTGAAGCGTGATGACCCAATCATCGTCCGCACCTCATGCCGCCCCCGTCATTCTCTGGCTCCGTCAGGATTTGCGCCTGTCCGATCAGGCGGCATTGGTCGCTACCGTCGATAGCGGGCATCCGGTGTTGCCGGTCTATGTCCTCGACGATGCGGGTGCGGGGGATTATGCGGTCACGGGGGCGGGGAGATGGTGGCTGCATCACAGCCTGTCCGCCTTTGATGCGAGTCTCAGGGCCAAGGGATCGCGCCTGATCCTTCGCAAAGGGAATAGCGCGGATGTCCTCGCCCAATTGGCGGCAGAGACCGGCGCGGTGGCGGTGCATGCGACCCGCCATTATGAACCATGGCACAAGGCCGCCGAACAGGCCGTGGCGGCGCGCCTGAAACTCCATATGCATGAAGGCGCGGTGCTATATCCGCCTGCGCTGGTGCGCTCGAAAACGGACAGCCGCTATCGCATGTTCACCCCTTGGTGGAAGGCACTGCTCCAGCATATGCCGCCGCCCAAGCCCTTGGCCGCGCCACAGGCCATCCCTGCGCCGACCCTCTGGCCTTCAAATGATGCGCTGGATGACTGGTCGTTATTGCCGCGCAACCCCGATTGGGCGGCGTCATTTGGCGAGTATTGGCAGCCGGGCGAAGAGGCAGCTAAACAGCGGTTGCGCGATTTTCTGCCGCATATCGATGCCTATAATGAGGACCGGAACTTTCCCGGCAAGGCGATGGGCGTGTCGCGCCTTTCGCCGCATCTGCATTTCGGGGAAATCTCGCCCGCGCTCATCTGGCATGTCGCGGCACGCGAAGCGGGCGAGGGCGCTGCGCCTTATTTGCGCGAGGTCGGCTGGCGCGATTTCGGGATCAATATGATCGATCAGTCCCCGGATTATGGTTGGGTCGATGGCCGCGCGGCGCGGGGCGCGTTTCCATGGCGCAGGCCGGATCAGGATGAGGCCGCCGCCCGTGACCTCAAGGCATGGCAGCGCGGCATGACCGGCTATCCGATCATCGATGCCGGGATGCGGGAATTATGGGCCACCGGCTATGTCCACAATCGCATTCGGATGCTGGTCGCGAGCTTTCTCGTCAAGCATCTCTTGATTGACTGGCGCTGCGGCGAACGCTGGTTCTGGGATAAGTTGGTCGATGCCGATTACGGCAATAATTCGGTCGGTTGGCAGTGGATCGCCGGGACCGGGTTTGAATCCAATCCCTTTGGCCGGATCATGGCGCCCTTGGGCCAATCGGAGAAGTTCGATTGCGGTGCCTATATTCGGTTATGGGTGCCGGAACTGGCGGATTTGCGCGATCCTTATATCCATGATCCGGAGGAATTCGGGGTCCGGCCCAAAGCCTATCCGCGCAAGATCATCGGCCATATGGCGGCGCGGACGCGGGCGATGGCAGCGTCTTCGCAGTTGCAAAAAAATTGACACAAATGGGCTTGCTCTAATTTATCAATGTCATAAGCTGCCCTAACATTAAGACGCCATGACATCTCAGGAGTCGAGCTATGGATAAAATGTCGTTGTTGCGGGATTCGATCATGGGCCGACGCTCTTTGCTGAAGAGTCTCGGCGCCGCCGCCATTGGTATCAGCTTCACCGGCGGACTTGCCGCCTGCAGCAAAGGCGGGGACAAGACGGCGGGCGGCAAGGAAGAGCCAAAGCTCAATTTCTACAATTGGGATACCTATATCGGCGAAACCACGCTGGATGATTTCCGGGGCGCTGCCGGCATTGACGTGAACATGAGCCTGTTTGCCACCAATGACGAATTATTCGCCAAGCTGCGCGCGGGCAATCCCGGCTTTGATGTGATCGTGCCATCGAATGACTTTGTCGAACGGATGGTCAAGGCGGATATGCTGTTGCCGCTCGATCATAACAAGATTCCGAATTTCAAAAATGTCGGCGAGGCATTCAAAAATGTCTCTTATGATCCCGGTCGTGCCCATTCCATGCCCTATACTTGGCTGACCTTGGGCATTGGCTATCGCAAGTCGAAGGTCCATGCCAAGCCGGATAGCTGGAAGGTGTTGCTCGACAGCGATGAATATAAGGGCCGGATCGCGCTCTTGTCCGAGGCGGGCGATCTCTTCCGTCTTGCTGCCAAATATAAGGGGCATAGCGTCAATGGCGTGACCAAGGAGATGATGCCGGAACTGGAGGCCATGCTGAAAAAGCAAAAGGCCAATGTGAAGGCCTTCCACGAAGATAATGGGCAGGATCTGCTGCTGTCGGGCGAGGTCGATCTCGTGCTCGAATATAATGGCGACATTGCCCAGATCATGAAGGAAGACCCGGACATCGACTTTGTCATCCCCAAGGAAGGCAGCCAGTTCAATTCGGACAATCTGGCGATTCCCAAGGGCGCGCCGCATCCTGAAAACGCCCATAAGTTCATCAATTATCTGCTGGATGCCGAGGCGGGCAAGAAGATCAGCGAGACGATCCTCTTTCCCACCCCCAATGAGGCGGCGAAGATGCTGATGCCCGCGAGTTATAGAAATAATCCGGTGATTTTCCCGCCGGCGGATGTCCTCGCGAAATGCGAATATGCTGCCTATAACCCGGAACTCCAGCCGCTCTATGAAGAGGCCTTTACCCGCATTCGCGCGGACTGATGGCGGGTGCAGGGCTGGCGCACACAAAAGCGGGTATTCGCAACAATCGCGACGGGGCCGGTTTTGTGGCTGCTGTTGTTCTTCATTATCCCGCTCGCGGTGCTGTGGGCGTATAGTTTCGGGCGCAATGTCGGCCTGACGGAAATCGAGATCAGCGGCACCTTCGCCAATTATGCCAAGGCGATTGAGCCTCTATATCTGCAGATTTTCGGCAAATCGATTGCGGTGGCTGCGCTGACGACGTTCATCTGCCTGATCGTCGGTTTTCCGGTGGCGCTCGCGATCACCTTTGCCACGCCGAAATATAAGCCCTGGCTGTTGCTCGGGATCATGCTGCCGTTCTGGACCAACCTTTTGATCCGCACCTATGCGCTGATGGCGGTGTTGCGGACCGAGGGCTATGCCAATCAGAGCTTGGGCAGTCTGTGGCAATTATCGAGCAATGCGCGGGTGGTGCTGGGGTTGCAGCCACTTGATGCGTTTGAACCATTGCATTTGCTTTATAATAATTTCGCGGTGGTGCTGGGGCTGGTCTATGTCCATTTGCCATTCATGGTCTTGCCCCTTTATGCGGCGCTGGATCGCTTGGATCGTTCGTTGATCGAAGCGAGCCTTGATCTGGGTGCGGGGCATTTCCGCACCTTGCTGACTATTGTCGCGCCCTTGGCCGCGCCCGGGATTATTTCCGGGGTTGTCATCACCTTCGTTCCGGCATTGGGGGCCTATCTCACCCCCGATCTATTGGGCGGGACCGATAGCCAGATGATCGCCAACGTCATTGAACGCCAGTTCAAACGGGCGAATGACTGGCCGTTCGGCTCGGCTTTGTCCTTCATGTTGATGTATGCGACCTTCATCATGATCGCATGGCAGGCGCAGCGCGAACGCAAGCTCATGCGCACGGGCACGGGCATCGGGCCAGATGTGGGAGTGCGGGCATGATGCGCCGCCTGCGCCCGGCGATTGCGCCGCTCGATTATACGAGGCGCTGGTCGATGCGCCTGTGGGTCGGGCTGGTAATGTTCTTCCTCTATGCGCCGCTGGTCGCGTTGATGGTGTTCAGCTTTAATGACAGCCGCCGCAATATCGTCTGGCGGGGCTTCACCACCAAATATTATGACAAGGTGATGCACAATGACATGTTGATGGAGGCGCTGGGCAATTCGCTGACCATCGCCTTTTTCACGACGATCATTTCGCTGGTGTTGGGCGGACTTGCGGCGGTGATGCTGTGGCGCTTTCGCTTCCCTTGGAAAACGGCAGTGGAAGGGGCGATGGCCCTGCCGATTGTCGTGCCGGAAATCTGTTTCGGCGTCGCGATGCTGATCTTCTTTGCCCAGATCGGCTGGCCGACGGACATGCCTTGGCCGTTCAGCCTTGGCGCGATCACCATTGCCCATGTCACCTTTTGCTTCCCGTTCGTCGCGATGGTGGTGCGGTCGCGTCTGGCCTCGTTCAATCGCGAGGAAGAGGAGGCGGCCAAGGATTTGGGCGCAAGCGAATGGCAGGCGTTTCGCGATGTGCTGTTGCCGCATATGAAGCCGGGGCTGATCGCGGGGGCGCTGTTGGCGTTCACCATGTCGCTGGATGATTTCGTCATCACCTTTTTCACCTCCGGCCCGAATACCATCACCTTTCCGGTGAAGGTCTATTCGATGGTGCGTTTCTCGGTCACGCCAGAGGTCAACGCCGCATCGACCTTGTTGATCGTGCTGACGGTCATCATGACCAGCGTCGCGCTCTATTTTCAAAACCGCATGGCCCAAAGCGGGAAAGGTCCAGCATGACAACTTTTCCGCCAAATCGCGTGGTTCAGGATAATGCCGCGATCAAGCCGATTATCCAGATCCGCAATGTGACCAAGAGATTCGGGCAATTGGCGGCGGTGGACGATGTGTCGCTCGATATCATGCCGGGGGAATTTTTCGTGCTGCTGGGGCCATCGGGCTGCGGCAAGACGACCTTGTTGCGGATGATCGCGGGATTTGAACTGCCGACCGAGGGCCAGATCTTGATCGATGGGCAGGACATGACCGGTGTGCCGCCCAATCAGCGGCCCGTGAATATGGTGTTCCAAAGCTATGCCGTATTCCCGCATATGAATGTGCGCGATAATGTCGCTTATGGCCTGAAAATCGCGCGCACGCCGAAAAAGGACATTCGTGATCGGGTGGATGAGGCGCTGGCGCTGGTGAAGCTGGACGGGCTGGGGGATCGCATGCCCGATCAGCTATCGGGTGGGCAGCGGCAGCGGGTGGCGCTGGCGCGGTCATTGGTGATGCGACCCAAGGTGTTGCTGCTGGACGAGCCTTTGTCCGCGCTCGATGCCAAATTGCGGGCGGCGATGCAGTTCGAACTCGCGGATTTGCAGGAAAAGGTCGGGATCACCTTTGTCACCGTCACCCATGATCAGGACGAGGCGCTATCGATGGCGAGTCGGATCGCGGTTGTGAATAAGGGGCTGATCGCCCAGATGGCGACACCGTCCGACCTGTATGAATATCCGGCCAATCGCTTTGTCGCAGATTTCGTCGGCTCGGTGAATTTGTTCGAGGGCAAGCTGATCGTCGATGAACCGGAGCGCGCGGTGGTCGAATGTCCCGAACTTGGCCGGGTCTATATCAATCATGGCGTGACCGGCCCGCATGAAGGCACGGTGCATGTGGCATTGCGACCGGAAAAAATCTCGCTCTACCGCCAGGGTGAGGCACCGCCCGCGCCGGATGCGCCTGTCGGCCATAATCTGGCGGATGGCGTGATCAAGGGCATGTCCTATCTCGGCGACATCACTGTGTTTCAGATATTGATGCCGTCAGGGCAGGTGATGCGCGTATCGCGGCCCAATCTCTCGCGTTTCGATCAGGAAGATTTTACGTGGGAAGACCGGGTGTCGATGCGCTGGCATTCGTCCAGCCCGGTGGTGTTGCTGGCCTGATTCTTAGCCCTCTGACACTTATCCACGCGTCCAGCGGGTGCGTTTGAAATAATAAGCCATGGCGAGGCTGACGATCAGGCAGAAGGACACCACGCCCCAAAAGGCCCAAGGCGCATGGGCATAAGGGATGCCGTCGACATTCATCCCCAACAGGCCGGTGAGGAACGTCAACGGCAGGAAGATCAGCGCGACGATGGAAATCAGCAAGGCGCGCGTGTCCATCAGTTCCGAGCGGCGGTCGGTCAATTCTTCGCGCATCAGCGCGGATCGTTCGCGGATCGCCTCCAATTCTTCCCCCATGCGGGCGAAGCGGTCGGCGGCGTTGCGGAGTTGCAGCACATCATCATCGTCGAGCCAGTCTGGCCCCGCGACCGAAAACCGTTCCAGTGCGTGATATTGCGGCAGGACGAAGCGATGGAATTCAATCGACTGGCTGCGAATTTCGCTGACCTTGTGGCGATGGAGATAGAGCGGCGCTGATTCCATCCCCAGTTCGAGATCATCCAGCGTATCGCCCAGTTCAGCGATCTGATTATCGAGCCGTTCCGAAATCAGCGTAGCGAAACAGGCGACAAGATCGCCCGGATCGCTATGGCGACCGGCGTTGAATCGATCAATCACCGCCGCCATGACCTCGCTGTCGCGCATGCTGACGGTAATCGCGCGATGCTGGGTCAGCCACATGCGGATCGATACCAGGGCGTCCTGATCGTCGCCGGGAACAAGGGCCGGGGCGCGCAGGTTCAGCAGCACCCCATCTTCAATCGGCTCGTAACGCGGGCGGGTTTCCATCGTGACCAGTGCTTGGCGCACCAGTTCCGGCACATGATCCTGCTGCGCCAACCATGTGATAGTGGCGGGATCGCGACCGTTCAGATGCGTCCATTCGAACATAAGATCAGCATTGGCGGGGTCACGATATTGCATCGTTACCGTCGCCATTTGCGCATGTGCGGTCTTGTCCGCCATTTCAAGCTCACCCGGTTGAAAATCCGCCATCATCTCACCTGTGTATGCGGGATGATGGCCTCGGCCAAGCGTTGATTATTTCGGTATTTCCATCGGCTGGAATTTGCCAAGGCCGCATGATGCGCCAAGGCCCAAACCGCCGTTATAGCCGCCATTATTGTGCAGCACGGTGATCATATCGACCGAACATAGCTGCGACAGGCTGGTCTTGTAGAGGAAGCGTTCCTCAAAGCCGAGCGAGGGACAGCTATAGGGCAATTCATTACGCATGATCTTGCGATTGCTGATGTAGAAATCGATGATCTTGTCGCTGCGCACGCGGGTGTTGCGGATTTGGCTGAGGTTGATGCAATTGACTGGCTCACCGGTCGGCTTGGCCAATTCCCATTTCTTGTCTTTCGACCTTGCATCGGCATGTTCGGTAAAGGCTGTGCTACCGCCAATCAGGGCCGCCAATAACGCGGGTATCATGATCTTCTTGTTCATGTCGCCACTCCTGTACACATCCCGGCAATGATGTGCCGGTCACTCGGCCTTATGAAGCCTTGGTTTTCAATATAGGCGCAGGCGTTTTGGATTTAAAGCCGCAACAGCTGGCCACCGGGCAGCGCCAGCATTCGGGCGTGCGCGCCTTGCAGATATAGCGCCCGTGCAGGATCAGCCAGTGATGGGCATGGAGACGAAAATGCGCAGGCGTCGCCTTTTCCAGCTTTTTCTCGACCTCCAGCACTGTCTTGCCGGGCGCGAGGCCAGTGCGGTTCGACACGCGGAAAATATGGGTGTCGACCGCAATCGTCGGCACGCCAAAGGCAGTGTTCAGCACGACATTCGCGGTTTTGCGCCCGACGCCGGGCAGGCGTTCGAGCGCCGCGCGATCCTGTGGCACCTCGCCTTGATGTTCGCGGACCAAGATGTCCGACAAGGCGATGACATTCTTGGCCTTGGTGTTGAACAGGCCAATGGTCTTGATGTGCTGTTTCAAGCCCGCCTCGCCCAAGGCGACCATTTGCGCGGGCGTCTTGACCCGTTCAAACAACGCGCGGGTTGCCTTGTTAACCCCGACATCGGTCGCCTGTGCCGACAAGGTGACGGCGACGAGCAATTGATAGACATTGCCATATTCCAGCTCGGTTTCCGGACTGGGATTATTGGCCGCAAGGATGGAATAGAAGGTCTCGATGTCGGTTTTTTTCATTTTTGTTTTGTCCCTCAGACGCCGGGCGCGGGCATCCGCCCGCTTGGCTTCCTCGCAATAAGCTCGGGCGGCCGTTCGGCCTTGCGGCACGGCGTGCCGTTGGTGGGGGATAGTGAGGTCTGTTTTTTGAAAATGCTACCCCCGGCGTGTGGCGCTCCCCATCAAAGGCCCAGCACATCCTCCATCCGGTAACGGCCTGCGGGCTTGCCGTGTAGCCATTGCGCCGCCTTGATCGCGCCCTTGGCAAAGATCACCCGGCTTTCGGCGCGGTGGCCGATTTCGATGCGTTCGCCATCGGTGGCGAAGATCACCTGATGGTCGCCCGCGACCGACCCGCCACGTAATGCAGCAAAGCCGATATGGCCCGACTGCCGCATCCCCGTAATCCCGTCGCGCCCGCGATCCGCTACTTCTGACAAAGACACTTCGCGCCCCTTGGCTGCGGCTTCGCCCAATAAAAGCGCGGTGCCGGATGGGGCATCTACCTTGTGGCGATGGTGCATCTCGACAATTTCAATGTCCCAATCATCGCCCAGACGCGAGGCGACATCGCGCACGACCGCCGCCAACAGGGTGACGCCGAGCGAGGTGTTGCCGGTTTGCAGGATCGGGATATGCGCGGCTGCTGCATCGATCAGGGCGTGATGTTCGGCCTCCAGCCCGGTCGTGCCGATGACAATCGCACGGCCTGCCGTCTTGGCGGCCTCCAGATGCGTGCCGAGCACCACCGGGGAGGAAAAGTCGATCAATACATCGCATTGGCTGGCCAGCCCCGCGACATCGGTGCCGACCGGCAGGCCCGCGACCTTGGCGGTCACGCCCGCGCGATCCACGCCGCCCGCCACATTTACGCCCGCCTGTGATGCCAGATCGGCGATTGCCTGTCCCATGCGGCCCGCCGCGCCCAAGATACCGATTGTCGTCATCTGCCTGCCTTTGTCGATCTATGTGGGGCTTAATGGGCCGAATGCGGGTTCAAGGCAATATCGCGCTGCTCATGTATCCGGGCATGAAGGGCCAATGCGCCACAATCTTAACAACTTGTCGCTTTAGAGAGCGGATCAAACCCGCTCCGGGTGTGTTGGGAAAGTAGACTATGACGACCATTATCGTAACCGGCGTGGCTGGTTTTATCGGCATGCATCTGGCCGATCGTCTGATGCGCCGGGGCGATCATGTGATCGGCATCGACAATATGAACGATTATTATGCGGTCCAGTTGAAGCGTGACCGCATTGCCTTGTTGCAGCAGCAATATGGCGACCGCTTTACGTTTCTCGAACTTGATTTTGCCGATGATCGCGCGCTGGAGGCGGGGCTTAACGGGCTGGAATTCGACCGCATTGCCCATTTGGGGGCGCAGGCCGGCGTGCGCTATTCCATCGAAAACCCGCGCGCTTATGTGCAGTCGAACCTTGTCGGCCATCTCAATCTGATGGAAATCGCGCGCGCGCGCCGGGTCGCGCATATGGTCTATGCGTCATCATCCTCGGTCTATGGCGGGAATAAGGAACTGCCGTTCCGGGTGGAGGATCGGGTCGATTATCCCGTCAGCCTTTATGCCGCGACCAAAAGGGCGGATGAGCTGATGAGCGAAAGCTATGCCCATCTCTATCGCATACCCATGACGGGATTGCGGTTCTTCACGGTCTATGGCCCTTGGGGGCGGCCCGATATGGCGATGTGGATTTTCGCCCAAAAGATTTTTGCCGGTGAACCGATCCCGATATTCAACCATGGCCAGATGTTGCGCGATTTCACGTATATCGACGATATCATCTCCGGCGTGGTGGCGTGCATCGACAATCCGCCGCAAGACGATGGAGCCATCAAGGCAGGCGGCAGTGTCTCGCCGCATCGCATCTATAATATCGGCAATCATCGCGCCGAAGAGCTGGGCCGGATGATCGATGTGCTGGAAAACGCGATCGGGCTGAAGGCGGTGCGCGATTATCAGCCGATGCAGCCGGGCGACGTGCCTGCGACCTGTGCGGATATCAGTGCCATTCAGGCCGATCTCGGTTTCCAGCCTGCCACAGGGATCGAATCGGGCATCCCGCGCTTTGTCGATTGGTATCGCGCCTATCATCGGCTGTGATGCCAACGATAAAATGGTAAATATATGGCCGTAAACCATTAATCATGTGGACGACCCGCGCTGCAAATGTCAATTTCTGCACGATGTTTGTTGGAGTAACGAGTCGTGTACAAGTCGATTTTCCCATCCCTGCTCGTGGTCATGCTATTGGCGCTACCAGCGGTGGTGCCGGTATTGGCGCAGTCCGAAAACGCCCCGTTCGAGATTGAAGAGACCGGCCATAGCTTCTGGCGGCTGGACGATGCGGTGGCGGAACTGGGGGCGAAGCCTGCCACGATCAATATCCAGCCCGGCACTTATCGCGACTGCGCGGTCTTCGAGGATCGCGACATCACCCTGCGCGCGGACAGGCCGGGATCGGTGATCTTTGATGGCACCGCATGCGAGGGCAAGGCCGCCTTGGTCTTTCGCGGCAAAAATGCGGTGGTGGATGGTATTATCTTCCAGAATATGGCGGTGCCGGACGGCAATGGCGCGGGCATCCGGCTGGAACGCGGACATTTGCGCGTTGTGAATGCGGTATTCCGCAATAGCCAACAGGGCATATTGACCGCACCTGACCTGAAGTCGGCGATCGTCATCGATCACAGCACTTTTTCCCGCCTTGGCCGGTGCGATGGGGGAAATGCCTGCGCGCATAGCCTGTATGTCGGAGATTATGGATCGCTGACCGTCACCAACTCCCGTTTTGAAAAGGGGACGGGCGGCCATTATCTCAAGAGCAATGCAGGCCGGAACAATATTGCCGATAACAGCTTTGACGACAGTCAGGGCGTGGCGACCAATTATATGATCGATCTGCCCTCCGGTTCGGTCGGCAGCATCACCGGCAATATGTTCGTGCAAGGCAAGAACAAGGAAAACCACAGCGCATTCATCGCCATTGCGGCGGAAAATCGCAGCCATCGCTCCGGCGGACTGGTGATTGCCGATAACAAGGCCTCGCTTGCGCCGAATGTGCCATGGTCGACATGGTTTGTCGCGGACTGGAGCCATGAACCGCTGCAGATCGGCCAGAATGCGCTGGCGCAGGGGATCGGCGTGAAGCAATTGCGGTGAGGTGAGGGGGGCGGAGTCGCACCTGCCTCCTGATCTCAGCGGTTCAATCTCCACATGGAGACCAGTCCCATTTCTTATTGAAATATTGGATGAACGCACCATCTTCCGATTCGGCATAGATGCCATGTTTGACATTCTTGATTGGCCAACAGATTGAGTTCATTTTTATGTCTCGCTTATTGAGGCCAACTTTATATAATTTGTTTAATGGATATGTACTGAATAGAATTGCCGGTTCCTTGCTATTGCGAACAATGGTAAATGTATAAGGTTTAACATTTTCAATATGATCGATACTAACTTCTTTACCATTGTCATCAAGAAATATATAATTTTTGGTGCTGATGGTTTTATTTAAAAGTGACTTTCCATAGATGACATAATAAGGATTTTTGTCATTTTTAAAGTCGACAACCAGTATTTTCGTCGCCGGGAGTTGGATGACCCGATCCAGATGATGCGCTGCGAATGCATGCTGCCAGCCCTGAATGGGCGCGTTGCCAGCTAGGCACAGGGCAAGGCAGGGCAGAAATAGTGTCTTTGCAATAGGGCTAGAAGAGTTGGTTGTACGCATGACGCCACCTCCTGAACATTAAGTATGATTAATATTATAACCTGCTAATGGTACGCCGAGGTTGTTCAGTCGCCACACGGCACCGATTTCCATTTTTTATCGAAATACTCAATCAATCCGGCAGACTCGTTTGAAAGGCTCTCGCCGATGAAAAGTCCGCGTTGGACATTTTTGCTGGGCCAGCAGGCATCAAGCATATTTGCGCCCGGTGTATTTCTTTCGATTAATTGAATGATATCGATTTCACTCATTGAAAGGAGCAGGGCTGGGTCTCGGTTATTTTTGAAGATCGCAACAGTATATTTATCGGTCGCTTCAATCGGACGCGGCCTATGGGCTTCACCATCATATCCCAGAAATATATAATCCTTGGTGCTGATAGTTTTCTTCAAAAGCGACTTTCCAGAGATGACATAATATGGATTATTGTCATTTTTAAAGTCGACAACCAGTATTTTCGCCGCCGGGAGTCGGATGATCAGATCCAAATGATGTGCTGCGAATGCCTGCTGCCAGCCCTGAATGGGCGCGTTGCCAGCTAGGCACAGGGCAAGGCAGGGCAGAAATAGTATCTTTGAAATAGGGCTAGAAGAGTTGGTTGTACGCATGACGCTACCTCCTGAAACTGATGTGGATATGGTCGTCGTGTCCTTTGTAATGTTTTGATAATCCTGATGTAATAGCCGTAGGGTCATTAAACAATATCACTGCATGAGGATGTAGCTTTTTGACTGTTTGAAGGAATTTGATCGTGGTGGCCCTGTCATAGGTCGAACTGTCCCATCGCACGGGCAGCATCGCTTTATCCTGTCTGAAAGGGCGGATGTCGGCATCAATGCCTTTTTGATGGGACTCGTGAGGTTTTAACCTCTCGCCATTTTTGCGGCTGATGTCGCCAACTTGCATGGGGGTGTTGCTGACTTCGCTCCATTTCGCACCAATCGCCTGAATGTGGGCAATTGTCTCTGCTGTGCCATATTGGTCATTGCCATCGCGATTATATGTCCGAAATCCTACGCCTGATGCGGGTAGCAATATATGGATCAGGCCGCTGACAACGCGGTCTGCTGTGCTTTTTGGTCTCGCCGTGCGGCGACCGTTGACAATAATGTCCGTCGGCCATGGGATATTGTCCTTGCCGTCAGTGGGGAGAATGGGCTGCATCGAATGCGGCTTCTTCGAAACTTGACGAATTTTTGCGATTGATGCGCGAGGGGCGGGGCCGGAGCGGTGCATGAAGGGTGTGTCCGATCCTGCCTCGCCCCCGCTGCCCGCATAGGTAAACCGGCCATTACGCGGATCGTGATTGTGATTATATTTGACCTCAACTGCGGGATTATCGGGCTTGATGAGCCGCAAGCCGGTGCGCAGGTATATGGCAAAAGCGCGGCGCTCGAAGTCGTCGCTATCAATATCATGGTCTTGCTGTGACATGTACGCCTCCAAATGCTGGAGGATTGGAACGTATCAGGAACGTCTGTGCAAGTCAATAAAATAACCTATTTGGTAAAATAATATAAATTAAATTATCAATTATGGATTTTTTAAGTGGGGTCGCCATTGGCGTCTCACGCGATGTTACGGCGCAAATTTCGGTCGCATTTCAACCCGCCTGGGCGCGCCCTTTGCCCATCGCCTGCATGATTACGCTTTTCCTTCCCTTCTGCGGAGTTTCGCGCTAAGGCCACGTTCGAAATTCCTCGAATTCCGGATAGTAAAGAGACCGCATGGCGAAAGAAGAATTGCTGGAAATGCGCGGGACGGTGGTTGAATTGCTGCCCAATGCCATGTTCCGCGTGAAGCTCGAAAATGACCACGAAATTCTCGGCCACACCGCCGGGAAGATGCGTAAGAACCGCATTCGTGTGCTGGTCGGTGATGACGTTTTGGTCGAACTGACCCCTTATGATCTGACCAAGGGCCGGATCACTTATCGCTTCAAATAGGCTGGGGCTGGCATTTTGCCGCTGATCCTCGCTTCCGCCAGCCCGCGTCGGCTGGAGCTATTGGCGCGCCTTGGCGTGGTGCCTTTGGCTGTCGATCCCGCCGATATTGACGAACATCACGGCAAGGCCGAACTGCCGCTCGATTATGCGCGGCGCATGGCACGGGAAAAGGCGGAGATCGTCGCCGCCCGCCATCCAGGGAAGATTGTGCTGGGCGCGGACACTGTCGTGTCCTGCGGACGGCGCATCCTGCCCAAGGCGGAAGATGAAAAGACCGCGCGGCAATGTCTGGAACTGTTGTCCGGTCGCCGCCATCGCGTGATCAGCGCCGTCACCGTGATCGATGCCGAAGGCAAGGCCCGCCATCGCGATGTGACGACGATTGTCGCCTTCAAGCGCCTGTCCGATGATGAGCTGGCCGCTTATTTGGCGCTGGGCGATTGGCATGGCAAGGCCGGAGGCTATGCCATTCAGGGCGCAGCAGAAGCGCTGGTGCGCTTCCTTTCCGGCTCCCATAGCGCGGTGGTCGGCCTGCCGCTCTATGAAACCCGGATGTTGCTGCTCGCTAGCGGCTGTGCCTCGGATAGCCTCTGTCTTGGCTGAATGGCTTTATGAAGCGGGCATAGGCGAACGCCGTGCCGTGCTGATCGACGATGACCGGATCATTGCCGCCCGGATCGAAACCGATGAAGACGGATTGCCCCCCGATAGCGTGGTTGAGGCCCGTCTGGGGCCACAGGTGGTGCCAAAACGCACCGCGCTCGCCACGCTGGAGAACGGGCAGTCGGTCATGCTCAACAAGCTGCCCAAGGGCGTGGCAGAGGGCGGGCGCTTTACTTTGCGCGTCACTAGGGTGCCGATCCCCGAACCGGGCAATCCCAAACTTGCACAGGCATTTCCGGCTCCAGACGAATCACCGATCATGGGTCCGGATCTGCTGGCGCGGATCGAGGCGACGGGCTTGCCGGTGCGCCATTGCCTGCCGCATGAACAGGATTGGTTCGAACAAGCCGGCTGGGGCGAATGTCTGGATGAGGCCGAAACTGGCCTTATTCCCTTTCCCGGTGGGTTGTTGCGGATGAGCCTGACCCCGGCGATGACGATTTTCGACGTGGATGGCAGCCTTGCCCCCGGCGCTTTGGCGCGAGCGGCGGCGCAGGCGGTGGGCGAGGCGATCATGCGTCATGACCTTGCCGGATCGATTGGCGTCGATTTCCCAAGCATGGAGGGCAAGGCAGAGCGGCTGGCGGTGGCCGATAGCTTGGATGCCGCGTTGGAAGGGCCGTTTGAACGCACCGGCATCAATGGCTTTGGATTCCTGCAAATCGTCCGGCCACGGCGCTTTATATCATTGCCGGAACGGGTGAAGTTTGATGCGGCAGGCCATCGGGCGCGGCGGTTGTTGCGACAAATTGCGCGGGAAGCGCCGCCGGTTGCAGTGGATCGGCCGGTGGATCGCGGCGTATTGCGCTGGCTGGAGCAACGGCCGCAATATGTGGAACAACTGCGCCGCGCCACCGGCGCAACGATTGTTTTTCGCCTGCGGGATGTTAGTGAGGCTGCATCATGACCAGCAAAAACACCAAGAATTGTCCGATCTGCGGCAAGCCGCCATCACGCGAACACGCGCCTTTTTGCTCGGTCCGCTGCAAGGATCGCGACCTCGTTCAATGGCTGAACGAGGGTTATCGCATCCCCGTTCGAGAGCAGGATGACGAGGGCGAATAAAATTTTTTGGTTTGAAGGCTGGACAGCCACGCCTTTCCAACCCTATAGGCCCGTCACCAACCGGCGGTAACGCCAGATGCCCGGGTAGCTCAGTTGGTAGAGCAGCGGATTGAAAANNGGTTCGATCCCGTCCCCGGGCACCATTTCCCCTTTCGCTAGAGTTCGCCCTTGTCTTTACAAGGCATTGAAAACAGCCATATATGGGCGTGCTTTCATTCGTAGAGGTTCACGCGTCGCCGCCTGAAATCGAAAGGAATGGGGGCCATATTGGGGGCCAGATAAGAAATGGCCCCTTCATTGGCAGAAAGTGGCCCCCACTATGTCGCTCTCCGATACCACTATCCGCAACGCGAAACCGCGTGAGAAGCCTTATAAATTGGGCGATGCAGGCGGACTTTTCCTTTTGATCCAGCCGAGCGGCGGCAAGCTGTGGCGGCTCAAATACCGATTTGGTGACAAGGAAAAGAAGCTGGGTCTGGGGGTCTATCCCGAAGTGAGCCTAGGTGAGGCGCGCGCCGCAAGAGACGATGCACGCAAGTTGCTTGCGGTGGGCATCGATCCCGGCCTTGAGAAGGCGCGCCGCAAGGTGCAGGCCAAAGCGGAGGCGGGCAATAGCTTCGAGTTGATCGCCCGGGAATATATCGCCAAGCGCACGGCGGAGGGGTGGTCCGCCTCCACATTATCCAAGGCGGAATATTACCTTGGCTATATGAAGCCCGCGCTGGGTCGATTCGCTATTACCGATATCACTGCAACCGATGTGCTGGCTGTGTTGAAAAAGGTGGAGGCGCGCGGCAGACTGGAAACGGCGCGGCGCTTGTTGCAGTTTTCCAGTTCCGTCTTCCGTTACGCGGAGGCGACGGCGCGGCTTGCATCCGATCCTACCCGCGATTTGCGCGGCGCGCTGATAGCGCCCAAGCCCAAGCATTATGGTGCCATCATTGAACCTGCCAAGGTTGGCGAATTGTTGCGGGCGATAGATGGCTGTCAGGGAAGCCCTGTGACGCTCTATGCGCTCAAGATCGCTCCCCATGTGTTCGTGCGGCCGGGTGAACTTCGCTTTGCCGAATGGGCGGAGTTCGATCTTGAGGCGGCGGTCTGGACGATCCCGGCCGGGCGCATGAAAATGCGTAAGCCGCATTATGTTCCCTTGTCTCGCCAAGCGGTGGAGTTGTTCAAGGCGATGCGTGCACTCTCGGGTGACCGGCCGGGCTATATCTTTCCTTCCGTCCGCACCACGGCGCGCGCCATGTCAGAGAACACATTGAACGCGGCGTTGCGGCGGCTGGGCTATAGCAGCGAGGAAATGACGGCTCATGGCTTTCGCGCGATGGCCTCCACGCTCTTGAACGAAAGCGGCAAGTGGCACCCGGACGCGATTGAGCGGGCCTTGGCACACCAAGACAGCGACAATGTGCGCGCGGCCTATCATCGCGGGGCGCATTGGAAGGAGCGGCTTGAAATGGCCCAATGGTGGAGCGACTATCTCGACCAGCTCCGCAAGGGCGCGGATATTGTCCCGATCAAGACAGGCGCGCGCAAATAGCAAGTTCACCGGGCATATTGCCCGATGGAGCGGGCGCGGCCGGGGCCACTAGGCGTCCAGCCGCAACAGGCGCACCCCCTCAATGAGTGCGGGGCACCCCCTCAACCATTGCGACTCACCCCCTCAATGGTTGAGGACGAACCTATAAAAGAACCAGTAATAGAACCCTTGCGCGCGCATGATGGCGTTTCGTCTGATACAGTGACCGGGGACGACATGGCTGCATTGGTCGCATTGGTCGCGGATATGGCAGGCGAGGGGCAGGCTCAGCAGAATGGCACAGTGAGGCAGGCGACCCCAGCGGTGGGCAAAGATCGATCCAGCCTGCCACAGTCCATTGATGACGAAATAGCCGAGGATGTGCAATGGATCTACAGTTCGGCGCATCAGTTGCTCGCGCTGATTAACGAAATTCTCGACCTTTCCAAGATCGAAGCAGGCCATGTCGAACTGGATGTCCATGAATTCGATGCGGCGCGGCTGTTGCAGGAAGTGGCGGCGATGCTGGAGCCGCTGGCGGTGCAAAAAGACAATCGCCTGCAAATCCAGATCCATCCCTCTATGGGGACGGCACGGACAGATGCGACCAAATTGCGTCAGTGCTTGCTCAATCTTGGCAGCAATGCCTGCAAATTTACCGAACATGGACAGGTGTTCATTCTCGCCCGTGCAAGCGAGGGCATGTTATATTTCGATGTGGCCGACACCGGCATCGGCATGACGGAAACAGAGCTGAACCGCTTGTTTAAGCCCTTTGTGCAGGCCGATGCCTCCACCACTCGTCGTTATGGGGGGACGGGGCTTGGCCTCGCGATAACATGGCGCTTCGCCGAATTATTGGGGGGCGATGTGACGGTAACCAGCGCGCCGGGTGAGGGAACGAATTTCACCTTGCGGGTCAAGGCCGATATGCGGGTCGAAGAAGAACCGATACCGGCCGCGATGTTGTCGCACCCCGAAGCTGCGGCCCCAGAACGCAATAGCGATCGTCCGCTGGCGTTGATTGTCGATGATGAGCCAAGCGCGGTGCAATTGCTGATGCGGTTGGTGAAGCAGGCGGGCTATGATGCGATGGTGGCAAGCGACGGTGAAACCGGCCTGACGAGCGCGCGCACCCATCAACCGGATTTGATCCTGCTCGATATCGGCCTGCCCAAAATGGATGGCTGGCAGGTGCTGGATGCGATGGAAGGGGAAAACGGGCTTCAATCCATCCCGACCGTGGTGGTGAGCGTCGATGACAACCGTCGCCGGGCGATCGATTCCGGGGCGTGCGAGCATCTCGTCAAGCCGATCAACCGCCAAGAGCTTTCGGATATTCTGTCCCTCTATGCGGGCAGGAATGATGGGCTGATCCTGATCGTCGAAGATGATGTCGCGACGTCGCGATTATATGAACGCGGGATCGGGCAGATGGGGTTTGAGACCAAGACGGTGGCCAATGGCCGCGATGCGTTGGAGGTGCTGGCGCAAGGCCATGTCCGCCTTGTCGTGACCGATTTGAAGATGCCTTATGTCGATGGCTTTGAACTGGTGGATGCGGTGTCGCAAATGCCTCCCGATCTGCGCCCGCCGGTGATCGTCGTCACGGGCAAGGTGTTACGCGAAGACGAGGCCGAACTGTTGGCGGGAAAAATCGTCCAGTTGCTGCCGAAAAGGGGGCTGTCCCCCCGGACGCTCGTATCCAATATTGCCGGTATTTTTGGGCGTGGTTCGGCAACGCCTATGACCTTTAGCGGAGAAACCGCATGAACATGCCATTTGCGATCAATGCCCAGTCGGACAAGCCTGTTCATGTGCTGGTGGTGGATGATGTAGAGGCCAATCGCGCGATCCTGTGCCGTCGGTTGGAAAAATTCGGCTATAGCTTTCAATCGGCGGATAGCGGCGCGACCGCCTTGGCAATATTGCAGCAGGAAACGCCCGATATCATTCTGCTCGATTATATGATGCCGCAGATGAATGGGGTCGAAGTGCTGCGCCAATTGCGCCGCGACCCGCAGATGCAGGAAGTGCCAGTGATCATGGTGACGGCGCGGACCGAGGGCGATGCCGTGATTGAGGCGCTGGAGGCCGGCGCGGATGATTATGTGACCAAGCCGATTGATTTCGATGTGTTGCGGGCAAGGATGGAAACCCAGCTTGAAAAGCGGAGCAGTGCCAAGCAACTCCGCCGGGTGAATGCGGTGCTGGATGAACGGGTGACGCTGCGGGCGATGGCGTTGGCCGACTTGCAGGATGAATTGCGCGATGAAATCCGGCGACGGCAAGCGCTGGAGGCCGAAGTCGAGGCATCGCGTAAGCGGGCGCAGCCGATCCGGTTCGATCCTGTGGAGATTGCCGAATTGATGATCGAGCTGGATCGGATCACGGCGAGCATCTTCAACGCCGCGACCGGCGGGCGTTCGCCCAATCTCGCGCTATTGGCGGAAATGCGCAAGCTGGTGGGCGCGGCGGTGGCATTGGTGGGAGATGGCGAAGAGGCCGAAGAGGCAGCGCATCAGCATAATGCGGCTTGAAATCGCTGGCTCATCGCAATCTGGCGGCTTTTTGATTTGAAATATGCGCATGGGGGGCGCTATCCCCTTGTAACGCATATTTCGGGCTGAAGCGCCGGGGGGACTATTGATGTCGAAACTGAATTTGTCGATTGGCCTTGGCCTGTTGCCGATTTGTTTGTCGCTGGCCTTGGCGGGCTGTGGCAAGCCCGAGGTTCAGTGTTCGGACGAGGCCGCGCGCGAGGTTGTGACTGATTTGATGAAGGACCAACTCCAGCAGCGGGTCACGGACAATCTCTCCAATGATCCGAATGCGGCAGGTGCGATAGGTCCGTCGAAAATCAAGGCGGCGATTGCGAAGCTCAGCTTCATGGTGGACGATATTCGGACCGCCAAGGAAGACCCCAATAGCACCAAGCGCCACTGCACCGGCAGTTTGAAAATCCGTTTTCCGGTGGAGATTCTCAACACTGCCAACAAGACGCGCAGCGCGCTGGCGATGACCAGCGTGTCCGATTTCGCCGATGCTAGCGGGGTCGAACGCGCGGCGGACAATTTCACGACCGAGCTGAATTTCAGTATCCAGCCGACCGATGACGGCAAGAAGATCTTTGCGGAAACCGAAAGCGAAAACCCGATCCTGCCATTTTCCGCCGAAATTCTGGCGTCCGATTTGCTCAACCCGGCGATTGAGGGCGCGCAGCGTCAGCAGCAGATTGTCGCGCAGCAGCAAGAAGCGGCATCGCAGGCGGCCTTGGATGAACAGCGCAAGGCCAATCTCGCGCTTGCCCAGACCGAAAACAAGCTCGCGGTGCAGGTGATCGGCGCTTTGTGGCAATCGCTGCCCGCCGATACGCGGGAGCAATTGCTGCCACTGCAACGCGCATGGATCCGCAAGAAAAATGCGGATTGCCGGGTCGAGGCCGCAGGCACTTCCACCGATCCGAGCGAATTGGAAACGGCACGGCTTGGTTGCGAGACGCGGGAAAATCAGTCGCGCACCAATTGGCTGCGGCAATATCAGAATGCGGAGAGCGACGGCAGCGAGGGCTATAGCCAGTAAGCGGGCATTATGGGTGAAGTGATCAACCTTCGTCAGGCGCGAAAATGCCGCGACCGCAGCGCCAAACAGGTGCAGGCGGCGGCCAATCGCGCATTGCATGGCCGCAGCAAGACGCAACGGCAGGCGGAGCAAATGGAAGCCGCACGGCTTGCCCAATTGCTCGATGGCGCAAAGATCGACGATTGAACGGATGGACCTGCCGCCAAATGAACCGGTGACGCCGTCGCCCTGTAATGGTGTCTGCAAGATTGATCGGGCCAGCAACTGGTGCGTTGGGTGCGGGCGCAGTCTGGATGAAATCAGCCAATGGCCCTATGCCGATGAGGCCAGGCGCCGGGATATCGTCGCGCGTTTGCCGGCACGCATGGCCGTGCTTGGGGGCAGACTTTAGGCTTAAGATGCACATGAGGTGGGGGAGTGACGCGGGAAGAGGGAGGCTAGGCCACCAACTCGCGGGTTGCGCGCGCGATGGGGAGTTCTTCATTCGCCTCGATTACGTGCACGCGCACCGCTGACTCCACATCACTGATGGTCGCGGCATTGCGGGCATTGCTTGGCACATCCAGCATGATGCCTGCCCAGCCAAGGCCATCGCAGATGCGCGCGCGCATCGCCGCGCCATGTTCGCCGATCCCGCCGGTAAACACCAATATATCCAACCCGCCCAACGCCGCCATGAGCGACCCGATTTCGCGGGTCGCGCGATAGGCGAACAATTCCAGCGCCTCACGCGCGCAGGGGTCGGCGCTCGCCTCTAGGATGCGGACATCGCCGCTGATCCCCGATACGCCCAACAGACCCGATTGCTTGCCGAGCATGTCGGACACGGCCTTGGGTGTCATGCCGCGCTGTTCGATCAGATGGAGGACGAGGCCGGGATCGATGGCGCCGCTGCGGGTGCCCATCATCAGGCCATCGAGTGCGGTCATGCCCATGGTGGTGGCGATGCTGCGTCGCTCCTTCATCGCGCACAGGCTTGCGCCATTGCCGAGATGGGCGACGATCACTCGGCCATCGGCGCGGGGACCGGCAAGGCTCGGCAATATTTCCGCGATATGTTGATAGGACAGGCCGTGAAAACCATAACGCTCCACCCCTTCATCCGCCAGATGCCGGGGCAAAGGGAAGAGCTTGGCCAAGCGGGGTTGGGTGCGGTGGAACGCGGTATCGAAACAGGCGATTTGTGGCAGATCGGGCCATGCGGCGGCAACGGCGGCTATGCCAGCGAGGTTATGCGGCTGATGCGCGGGCGCAAGCGGGACGAGGGTTTCCAACTGCGCCATCATCGCCGCATCGATCCGTTTTGGTGCCGCGAAATCGCGCCCGCCATGGACGACGCGATGGCCCGCCGCCAACAGTTCCAGCCCGGGGATATGATGGGTCAGGCGATCCAGCAGCCATTTAACCTGCTCCTTATGGCCCCCCGGTTGCAAGGCGGCCCCGTCCAATATCTGGGCAGCGAAAGTGCCGGTCGCTTGGATGGTTGGCGTGTCGCCTGCCTCATCAATCACGCCACGCAGATAAAGGTCGAGGTTCGCCTCGTCATAGAGCGCGAATTTGACACTGGATGATCCGGTGTTGAGGACGAGAATAAACGCGCTCATACTTTGGCTTTCACGCGGTGGCGGGCGAACAGCAGGGCGAGCGCCGCCGAGGCCGTGCGCGCGTCGGCATCGTCGGAACGGCTGGTCAGCATGATCGGCACGCGTGCGCCCAGCACAATGCCTGCGACCTGTGCGCTCGCCAGATAGATTAACTGCTTGGCGATCATATTGCCCGCCTCCAGATCAGGGGCGACCAGAATATCCGCATCGCCCGCGACCGGGGACACGATATGCTTGATCATCGCGGCCTCATGTGAAATCGCATTATCGAACGCGAGCGGGCCATCCAATAATCCGCCGGTAATCTGACCGCGATCGGCCATTTTGCACAGGGCTGCTGCTTCGATAGTCGAACGCATCCGGGGGTGAACCGTTTCAATCGCCGCCAAAATCGCGACCTTGGGCAAAGCGATGCCGAGCGCATGGCACAGGTCTATGGCATTGCGGATGATGTCGGCCTTGTCCTCCAGTTCCGGCACGATGTTGATCGCGGCATCGGTGATGAACAAGGGCTTGTGATAATTGGGGACGCCAAGCATGAAGACATGGCTGATCCGTCGGTCGGTTTTCAGTCCGTTCGGGGACATGACCGCGCTCATCAATTCATCGGTGTGGAGCGACCCTTTCATGATCGCCTCTGCTTCGCCTGCACGGGCAAGGCGTACGCCTTCTTCTGCCGCCGCATGGCTATGTTCGGTGTCGATCCGGTCGATGCCGCTAATGTCGATATGTGCGGCTTGGGCGGCGGCGTCGATCTTGGCCCGTGGCCCGATCAGGATCGGGTCCATCAATCCCGCATCGCGCCCTTGCACCGCGCCCAGCAACGACGCCTCGTCCACCGGGTGAACGACCGCTGTTCGCATCGGGGGGAGGTGCAACGCCTGCGCCAGCATGCGCGCAAAGGGGCTGTCATGCGGATCGCAAGGGGCGTTCTTCGATGTGTGCATTACGTAATCTCCCTCGGCGGTCAGCATGGTATCTTGGTAATAGGCGCGATAGTCGATTGTCGACCTATTATCCGCTCAATATTTGGCATCTTCTGCGATTCATATATGATGGCGAAATGCAAAAGCTTGATGACATCATCGCAACTTATCAACATCAGTCAGGGCCGCTCTTGCCAATCCTGCATGAGGTGCAGGCTGTCTATGGACATATCAGCGAAGAGGCGATCCGGACGGTTGCGAACGGGTTGAACCTCAGCCGTGCCGAGGTGCATGGGGTGGTGAGCTTTTATCATGATTTCAAGACTGCACCCGAATCCTATACGGTGGTGAAATTATGCCGGGCAGAGGCGTGTCAGGCGCGGGGCGTGGCAAGGCTGGAGCAGGTGGCGGCAGATGCCGACGGGGTTGTGATTGAAACGGTCTATTGCCTCGGCCTTTGCGCGGTGGGGCCTGCGGCAATGATGGCCGGGGGCGAGGTGCATGCGCGGCTGACGCCTGAAAGTTTTGCAGCGTTGTTGCAAGCAGAGGCGGCGCGATGAAGGTCCGGCTGTCCGATGATGCCGTCGCGCGGGCCTGCGGTGCGGATGTAGTGGCGGCGGCGTTTATTGAGGCCGGGGTCGAGGTTGAGCGCGTTTCGAGCTGGGGAATGCACTGGCTGGAGCCATTGGTTGAGCTGGATGGGCTTGGCTATGGCCCGGTGACGGTGGCGGATGTGCCTACGATCATCGATGGCACAGCAAACAGCATTGGCCGGATCGAGGATCATCCCTTTATCAAAGCCCAGACCCGGATCACCTTTGCCCGGGCGGGAAGGACGCGGCCACTGAACCTTGACGATTATGCCGCGACCGGCGGGTGGCAGGGGCTGGCCAAAGCGCGGACCATGGGCGCAGCGGAGATATTGGATGCCGTCATCGCATCGGGCCTGCGGGGCCGGGGTGGGGCGGGCTTTCCGACCGGCATCAAATGGCGGACGGTCGCCGGGGCGCAAGGTCCGCACAAATATATCGTCGCCAATGCGGATGAGGGCGATAGCGGCACCTTCGCCGACCGTATGATGATGGAGGGCGATCCGTTCCAATTGATCGAAGGCATGGCAATTGCCGGTCTTGCGGTCGGGGCGGATGCGGGCTTTGTCTATATCCGGTCGGAATATCCGCATGCGATTGCCAAGATGCGGGCGGCGATCACGGCATCTGCGCATCTGGTCGCGCCCTTTATTTTGGAAGTGCGGGTCGGCGCGGGGGCCTATGTCTGTGGCGAGGAGACGAGCCTGCTCAACTCCATCGAGGGGCGGCGTGGCGAGGTCCGGGCCAAGCCGCCGCTCCCGGCGTTGAAGGGGCTGTTCGGTTGTCCGACCGTCGTCAATAATGTCCTGACTTTTGCAGCCGTGCCGTGGATCATCGCGCAAGGAGCGGAAAAATACGCCGCCTTGGGCATGGGCAGTTCGCGCGGGACGATGCCGATCCAGCTTGCGGGCAATATCCTTCATGGCGGGCTGTTCGAAACCGGTTTCGGCATGAGTTTGGGCCAGTTGGTCAATGACATTGGCGGGGGGAGCTTTTCGGGCCGTCCGGTCCGCGCGGTGCAGGTCGGCGGGCCATTGGGGGCCTATCACCCGATCAGCCAGTTCGATCTGCCATTTGATTATGAGGCTTTTGCCGCGGCCAACGGCTTGATCGGCCATGGCGGGATCGTGGTGTTTGACGACACTGTCGATATGGCGGGCCAAGCCCGGTTTGCTTTTGCCTTTTGCGCGGCGGAAAGCTGCGGCAAATGCACGCCCTGCCGGATCGGATCGACCCGAGGGGTGGAGACGATTGACCGGATTATCCCTGGCGAGGAGGTGGCGGCCAATCTCGCGCTTGTGACGGACCTTTGCGACACGATGAAATCCGCATCTTTGTGTGCATTGGGTGGATTTACACCCTATCCGGTGATGTCGGCGATCACGCAATTTCCGGAAGATTTCGGGGGAGGCGAAGCCGCATGACCTATCAGCCGCAAGCCGATTTCGGGACGCCTGTTTCAAACGCGGACGAAATGGTCACGCTCCTCATCGACGGGCGCGAGGTGACGGTCGCGGCGGGCAGTTCGGTGATGAGGGCAGCAGCAGAGCAGGGGACGGCGATCCCCAAATTATGCGCGACCGATATGCTGGAAAGCTTCGGTTCCTGCCGCCTGTGTCTGGTGGAAATTGATGGGGTGAACGGCACGCCCGCCAGTTGCACGACCCCGGTTGCCCCCGGCATGATCGTGCATACCCAGACGCCCCGGCTGCAAAAATTGCGGAAAGGGGTGATGGAACTCTATATTTCCGATCACCCGCTCGATTGTCTGACCTGCGCGGCCAATGGGGATTGTGAATTGCAGGATCAGGCGGGCGCGGTCGGCCTGCGCGATGTGCGCTATGCGGCGGACGCGACCCATTTGGGGCAGGCGAAGGACTTGTCCAACCCCTATTTCGATTTCGATCCGGCCAAGTGCATCGCCTGTTCGCGCTGTGTCAGGGCATGTGATGAGGTGCAAGGCACGCTCGCGCTGACGATGGCGCATCGCGGCTTTGCCTCGAAGATTTCGGCGGGGCTGGCCAGTGAGGGTTTTCTGGGGAGCGAATGTGTGTCTTGCGGGGCCTGTGTGCAGGCCTGCCCGACCGCGACCTTAATCGAGAAATCGGTGGTGGAGATTGGCACGCCGGATCGCGCCATCGTCACCACCTGCGCCTATTGCGGGGTGGGCTGCACATTCCGGGCGGAAATGCGCGGCGAACAACTCGTGCGGATGGTGCCGTGGAAAGAGGGTAAGGCCAATCACGGCCATAGCTGCGTTAAGGGGCGCTTTGCCTGGGGCTATGCCCAGCATCGCGACCGGGTGCTGAAACCGATGATCCGTGCGTCCATCGATCAGCCGTGGCGCGAGGTCGACTGGGATGAGGCGATTACCTATGCCGCCAGTGAATTACAGCGGATCAGCGCCCAATATGGCCGCCATGCGCTGGGCGGGATCACGTCCAGCCGCTGCACCAATGAAGAGACGTTCCTCGTGCAGAAATTGGTGCGGGCGGGCTTTGGCAATAACAATGTCGATACCTGCGCGCGGGTGTGCCATTCGCCGACCGGCTATGGCCTGAAAACGACCTTTGGCACCTCGGCAGGGACGCAGGATTTCGACAGCGTCGATGATAGCGATGTCATCCTTGTGATCGGCGCGAACCCGACTGATGCCCATCCGGTCTTTGCCAGCCGGATGAAGCGGCGGCTGCGGCCCCAAAATGGCAGGCCGGGGGCAAGGTTGATCGTGATTGACCCGCGCCGGATCGATCTGGTGCGCTCTCCCCATATCGCGGCGGATTATCATCTGCCGCTGCGTCCCGGCACCAATGTCGCGGTGCTGACGGCGATGGCGCATGTCATCGTGACCGAAGGGCTGGTGGATCAGGCCTTCATTGCTGAACGCTGCGATGCGGATGAATATCGCGACTGGGCGGATTTCGTCAGCCTGCCGCGCAATAGCCCGGAGGCGCTGGAGCCTGTCACGAACGTGGCCGCCGCCGATCTGCGCGGGGCGGCGCGGCTATTTGCGACCGGCGGTAATGGCGCGATCTATTATGGTCTGGGCGTGACCGAACATTCGCAAGGCTCCTCCACGGTGATGGCGATTGCGAACCTCGCGATGGCGACCGGCAATATCGGGCGGCGCGGGGTGGGGGTGAATCCGTTGCGCGGCCAGAATAATGTGCAGGGCGCATGCGATATGGGCAGCTTCCCGCATGAATTGCCCGGCTATCGCCATATTTCGGACGATCAGGTGCGAGGGTTGTTTGAGCGCGATTGGGGTGTGACGCTCGATCCCGAACCGGGCCTGCGCATCCCCAATATGCTGGATGCCGCGACCGATGGCAGCTTCAAGGCGATCTATATTCAGGGTGAGGATCTGCTGCAATCCGATCCCAATAGCCGCCATGTCGCGGCCGGATTAGCGGCGATGGAATGCGTGATCGTCCATGATATTTTCCTCAATGAAACAGCAAATTACGCGCATATCTTCCTGCCTGGTTCGACTTTTTTGGAAAAAGACGGGACATTCACCAATGCCGAACGGCGCATCCAGCTGGTCCGCAAGGTGATGTCGCCACTGACGGGGCTGGCCGATTGGCAGGTGACGCAACGACTGGCGCAGGCGATGGGGCTGGATTGGGATTATAGTCATCCGTCCGAAATCATGGACGAGATCGCGCGCCTGACCCCGAGCTTTGCAGGGGTGAGCCATGCCCATCTGGATGTGGCCGGATCGCTGCAATGGCCGGTTAATGCGGCTGCGCCCGAAGGCACGCCGATCATGCATGAGCAAGGCTTTGGGCGCGGCAAGGGCAAGTTTGTCGTGACCGATTATGTCCCGACCGATGAAAAGACTGGGCCGCGCTTTCCGTTATTGCTGACCACGGGCCGGATCTTGAGCCAGTATAATGTTGGTTCGCAAACGCGCCGGACATTGAACGAGGTCTGGCATGATGAGGATGTGCTCGAAATCCATCCGGTCGATGCCGAAGATCGCGGGTTGAAAATGGGGGATTGGGTCAAGCTCGCCAGCCGCGTCGGGGAGACAAGCCTGCGGGCCTATGTCACCGATCGGGTCGCGCCGGGGGTCGTGTATACGACCTTCCACCACCCAGAGACACAGGCCAATGTCGTCACCACCGAATTTTCGGATTGGGCGACCAATTGCCCAGAATATAAGGTGACGGCGGTGCAAGTCTCGCCCTCCAATGGCCCGACAGATTGGCAAAGGGCGCATGACGCGTGGGCCACGCAATCTCGGCGGACCAGATATGGGGATTTGCCCGGATGACCCATTTGGAAAAATTGGTGATGATGGCGAACCAGATCGCCCAAAATCTCGCGCATGAACCGGACCCGGCAGCGGCCGCTGCGGAACATATCCGCCTGTTTTGGGACCCGCGAATGCGGGCGATGATCTGCGCGGAGGAGGTGGCGGGCCTTATGCCAACGGCCAAGGCGGCAGTGGCGTTGATCAGGCCAATGGCATGACGGCGAGCCGGATTGCGCCCGTGCGGCGCGTGACGTTAGCGGGGAGTGAGGCGGCCAGCCGTGCTATTCCGGTCGAGGTGCCGGTAGCGATTGAATATAATGGTCTTGGCTATGCGGTGATGATGGCGACGCCGGTCGATCTGCATGATTTCGCGCTCGGTTTTTCTTTGTCCGAACGGGTCGTGACGGCCGCGGGCGAGGTGACCGAGGTCGAGGCATTGGAACTGGCGCAGGGCTGGTTGCTGCGGATTCAGATCGCGGAACATTGTTTTGCCCCGGTGCGCGAACGCATAAGGGTGCGGGTATCGGACAGCGGGTGCGGGCTGTGCGGGCTGGAAAATCTCGAACAGGCGGTGCGCGATGTGCCGCACCTTGCCCCCCAATTCCGGCTGGAACGCGCGGCGGTGTTTCGCGCCTTGGCCGATCTGGGGACGCATCAACCGCTCAATCGGGCGACGGGCGGGGTGCATGCGGCGGCCTTTTGCGCACCGGATGGGGCGATATTATTGGCGCGGGAGGATGTGGGTCGCCACAATGCGCTCGACAAGCTGATCGGCGCCATGGCGGGGCAGGGCCTGTCCGCCGCTAGCGGGTTTTTCCTGTTGTCGTCGCGGTGCAGCTATGAACTGGTGGAAAAGGCCGCGCTGGCCGGCGGGGCGCATCTCGTTACCATCTCCACCGCCACCAGCCTTGCGGTTGATCGCGCGCAGGCGGCGGGGATGACCTTGCTGTCGCTCGCCCGCCCCGATGCGGCGCTGCTGTTCAGCGGGGATGTGGATTAGGGTCAGGACTTTCATCGATCATGGATGAATTCGCCCGAAATTGAATAAATAATTAACTTATTAACTGGTATTTCGAAGCTCTGTATATTTGCAGAGTGAAGGAAATGGCCGCCATGATCGAACGCTTCACATCGAGCCTCACCCGCCGCAGCGTTGCTGTTGTGCGCTCGCTCGATTCAGAAATGCCGCTGATCCTGCTGATGTGGGTAGCGGTTGCGACCTTCGCTTGCGTGATGCGGATTGGCTTGCCGGATGCGCCCACCAATGGCGTGCATTGGACGGTGGCCTTGCCCTATATTCTGGTGGTGGGCGGGCCGGTGCTGGCGGTGATGCTTGCGCTTCGGCTATTTCCATCAGGCGCGCTATATACCCAGCCGGAAATCCGGCTGTCACGTTATGGCCGATGGGCGCAGCTTGATTGCGTCAAGGTGCGTCGTCTGCCGAAATTCGGCGCAGCAGGGTTGATGGCGCTGTTGCTGCTTGGCATTTTGCTCAATGTCCCGGTGCGGACGTTTGAATTTCTTGTCGCTATGCCTGCCGTTGATCAAGCCACTTCCGGGGCCTTGCGCTTGGCGGTCTATGCGATGACAGCGGATGTCGTCATTACGTCCAGCCTTTATGCGGTAGCCTTTGTGATGGCGTTGCGGCTGGTGCCATGGTTCCCGCGTTTCCTTGGCATCGTTTGGGGGCTTGACCTCTTGGCGCAACTGGCGATTGGCCAGCTTGTGTCCGGTCAGCAGATACCCGGTGACGTCAACACGGCCCTCAGCCTGATGCTGGAGGGCAATATCCAAAAGGCGGGGATCGGCATTGCCTTGTGGCTGCCCTATCTCATCATGTCGGACCGGGTGAACCTGACCTATCGCAACCGGGTGCGGATCTGATCGGCCTTGGCTGAAACCTTGATCGGTGCTTGCCTAATGTGGATGACGGCCCATTTATCCGCGTAAAAGCGCCTCCAGTCGGGTTCTCGATCCAGCCATTTGCTGAGCTTGTGATCCGGCGGGAGAATGGTCCAGCGGAAATGCCATTTCTTGTCCGCTACTCGCCATTTGCCAAGGTCGTCGGCGGTGGTGATATCGAAATATTCTTGCATGAACTTGTCGCCATACATATCGGCGCGCCCGTCGATGAACACGGGAATGCCTGCGTAGATCAACGCGCCGCCTATGCTGTACTCGTTGAAGACGGGCTGCGTCCGCAAGGCAGGGGGGAGCTTTGAAATCGCAGTGGCGGGCGAGCCGACGCTGTCCGGGCGCTGCATCGGGGTTAGTAGCCTGGCAAAGGTCAGGCCGGTGAGCGCCAGCGCCAACGCGCCCAATAACCAGCGATAGCGATGCCAATCCCGTGCGACGGTTGCGAGAATATCGGGCCGGGGCAGCGCACCCTCGCGGCGATAGGCGTGGCCCAAGGGTTCAATCAGGATCAGGCTGGAGACGATCAGGAAAACCGCCTGATGACGCACATGGGTCAGCGCCATGTGCAGCAGAAAGATGATCAGCAACAAACGGACAACGGGAATCCGGACCTTGCGCCACAGGCAGAAAAACAGGCCGAGATATAATGCGAAGCTGAAAAAGCTGATGCTGGCGAAGCTGGTGCTGCGCCATTCCGCGATCATCGACAATGTCTTCATGGTCGATACGGTCAATGGGAAGATCAGCCCCTCCACCCCCGATGGGGTTGCGATGGCCGCCAATAGGCAGGCAAGGCCGAACAGCGCCCATTGTTTTACGATCCCAATCCAGTTGGATCGTGGGTTCGATACCAGCGCATCGAGCGCAAATACGGCCGATAAGAACAGGCCGATGGCATAGCTGCCATGGAGATTGGCCCATAGCAGCATCATCAATGCCCACCACAGATTGGGGGCTGTATTTCGTTCCCGCGCGCGCAGCATCGCCACGACCCAGCAAGCGAGAAATGCCCAAGCCAACACATGGGGCCGCGCCAATAAGGCGGGGAGCAAGCCGAAAAAGCACAAGGCGGCAACGCTGGTGGCCGTGACCGGCGTCAGCCAGCGTTGTGCGTGAAGCGAGATGATTGCGATCACCAGTCCAAAGCAAAGGCCAAAGACAAGCATCAGCCCCGGCCATCCCATTGCCGCAAAAATGCCGTGCATGAACACTTCGGCCAACCATTCATGGGCCACCCATGGGCGGCCATGAAAGGTATAGGAAAAGGGGTCGGCACCGGGAATAGTTAGATGTTCGAATATGTAGCGCCCGGCAGCGAGATGCCAGCCCGTATCCCCATCTCGCAGAACATCGGGATGAAACATGAACACCGCCGCGGCGCTCAGCGCGCTGAGGAACATCAAAATCAGCCCATTGGCTATTGGCTGAAGCAGGGTAGGGACATGCGGCTCAGTCAGCGCCTGCGGATCGGCGGCAATATTGTCGGGGTTGTTCATATTGTCCGTCATTGCCTGTTCTTGTGCGGTGTCCGCTGAAGCGGCATCAAATGATCCACTCCCGCCAGCGTGCGCCAAGATCATATGCGATACGCCGGTCGAGCTTGAAAAATATTTTAAACGCGTAAATCCTTAAATTAGACCTGTAAACACGAAAGCCGCATTTGAGGAATGGCTTCTTTGGCGGCGCAGTCGATTTCTTGGTGCCGTGAGTGCATGACGGCGGCATGAGGCGGATATTGTTCAGCCCGACCATTTTTTGGGGCTTATGTCTCACCCGCTGCCCTAGCAAAAATAGTTAATGTCGGGTTGAAGGTCCGAATCAATATGGCCTCAATGCAGTGCTGGCGTGTCGATAGAAATCGTTGAATTAACTACAAAAAATGTAAATGGTCAGTTGCGTAAAATCTTAAATTATTGAAAAATAAGATTTAAAAATTTATTTATTGACACATGGGCCATTTCGGCGCTTTTTCGCCAATAGCAATGATGTGTTTTTCTGTCTTTGGCCGGCAAGCCCCTAGATCAAAACAAGGGGCAACCGGGTCGCGCAAGGTCGATGGCCCTGGCACATCTCAACTGCTTTTATTGCCTGCTTTCATTTTGGGCGGGACTTAACAGGGAGTGCGAAAATGAAGTCTTTTCTTAAAAAAATGTGGAATGATCAAAGCGGCGCATCAGCAGCTGAATATGCGCTGATCCTCGCGATTGTCGGCACCGGCATTGCACTGGCGGCGGTTGTTCTTGGTAACTCCATCGGCAATTCGATGAATGATGCATCAAAGTGCATGTCGGACAAAGCCTACCAGAACTCTGGCTGTTAATTATCGGAGGGTGGTTGTCGGGATTTAATCCCGGCAACCATTCTTGGATTTCAGTATCTTGGGGTAGCTATAAATAATCAATAGCTATTCGGCGTTGGTCTCGGCCATCACGCATTTCGGGGGAAAGCGTCACCATGCCACAGCAACGATCGTTGATCGTGATAGCCCTTGCCATCGTGCTGGGGCTTGTTGCCGTTTATCTGGCCAATATTTGGTTGGGCGGCGTCGAGCAGAAACAGCAGCAGGTCGCTGCGCCGACCATGACCAAGGTGGTGGTGGCGCGGGTCGAAATGGATTATGGGACTGAAATCACCCCTGAAATGGTCCAGATCGTCGATATGCCGGCGGCCAATCTGCCAAAAGGTGCGTTCGGTTCGATGGCCGAATTGCTGCCGATGAACAAGCCGCGCGTGGCGATCCGTCCGATTGCGGTGAACGAGGTGATCCTTGCTTCCCGCGTGTCCGGTGAGAATGGCCGGGCATCGCTGTCGGCTTTGCTGCGTCCCGATATGCGTGCCGTCTCGGTGCGGGTGAGCGAAGCCTCAGCCGTGGCCGGGTTTGTCGTGCCGGGTGAGATTGTCGATGTGCTGATCACGCGGACGATGCCGACGAGCGATGGTTCATCTGGCGAAATCACCGATGTGTTGTTGCAGCAGGTGCGCGTCCTCGCGATGGATCAGAACGCCAGCGAAAACACGCAAAAGCCGATTGTATCCAAGACCGCCACATTGGAAGTGAGCCAGGTCGATGCGCAGAAGCTTGCGCTGGGTGAACGGGCCGGGGCGTTGAGCCTTGTGCTGCGCAAATCGGGCGAAGTGAAAGCGGATATCCCCAATATCGTGACCACGGTCAGCGTCGAAGATCTGCGTGACGGGGCCTATGGCGGTGGTTTCCGCAATGCGGGACCGGCCTTTGTGCCAAGCGCTCCCAGCATGACCACGACGTCCGCCAGCCCGGCATGGCGTCCGGCACGGGCCGTGCGTCGCAAGCCGTCCAACCAAGTCACCGTGCAGGTTGTGCGCGGCACGACCAACACCAGCTATGAGGTTCGTCGTCATGCAGGGTTCTAAGTCCTTCGCCCGCGTGGCGCTTTTGATGGCGGCCACCGCGTTGCCGCTGTCGCCGATCATGGCATCTGGCGTGCGGGCCATTGGCGGCGACGCCGGGGCGCTGCATTCCGGCCAGCTTGATGTGCCGGTCAACAAAAGTCAGGTGCTGCGCGCCGACACCCCATTTACCAAGGCGATGATTGGCAATCCCGACATTGCCGACATCATGCCGATGAGCAACAAGTCGCTGTATGTCCTTGGCAAAAAAGCCGGGACGACGACCTTGATGCTGTATCAGGGCAGCACCCTGACCTCGGTCGTGGATGTGACCGTTGGCCCGGATGTCGTGTCGCTGCGTCGCCAATTGTCCGACCTGATGCCGAATGAGAAGATCGCGGTGCGGATGTCGAACGAGTCCGTCGTCTTATCGGGCGTGGTGTCGAGCGGCCCGGCCATCGACCGCGCGCGCCAGATCGCCGGGACCTATGCCGGCGACAAGATCGTCAACATGTTGTCGGTCGGTGCGTCGCAACAGGTGATGCTGGAGGTCCGTTTTTCGGAAGTGAGCCGCACTGTCGGCAAGCAGATCGGCCTCAACCATAATTTCGATGGCAATAAGGTATCGGGGTCGATTGGCGATAGTCCAGACCTGTCTTCGACGCTGAACAGCGCGTTCGGTACCGGATCGGTTGCCTATTCCATCGGCAGTTTGAAGCTGTTTTCGACATTGGATGCGTTGGAGCGCAAGGGTCTGGTCAAGACATTGGCAGAGCCTACGTTGATCGCCTTGTCGGGTGAAACTGCGTCCTTCCTTGCGGGCGGCGAATTCCCGGTGCCGGTGTCGCAGAACAATGGCGGCGGTTCCAGTGCCGGTGGCGGGTCTATCACGGTTGAATTCAAGCCGTTCGGCGTTGGCCTTGGCTTTACCCCGACGGTGCTGGACGATGGCATCATCAACATGGTGGTCGAACCTGAGGTCAGCTCGATCGATCCTTCGGCCTCTGTCACGGTCAACGGCCTGAGCGTGCCGGGTCTCCAGACCCGCCGCGCCAAGACGACGGTTGAATTGCGTGATGGCCAGTCCTTTGTGATTGCAGGCCTGTTGCGCAATGATTTCAACGATACCATCCGCCAGATGCCGATCCTTGGTTCGATCCCGATCCTTGGTGCGTTGTTCCGTTCCACCGGCTTCCAAAAGAGCGAAACCGAACTGGTCATCATCGTCACGCCGCGACTGGTGAAACCGATGAAGCCGGACGATGTCCAACTGCCGACCGACCGCGTGGGCAATCCGCATGAACTCGACCTGTTCCTCTTGGGCCGGACCGATAATGCGGTGGGGATCAATCCGCTTGATCCCAATGCGCCACCGCCGGAACGACGCGCGACCAAATCAGGGGCGGCGTCAACGGCATCCGCAAGTGCACCGGCACCAGCCGCATCGGGTAATTCGAAGACGGGGCTTGATGGCCCGGTCGGCCATGAATTCTAGGAGTCAGGCAATGAACATCAGGAATTTGGCCGTTGTGCTTATGCTGGTGCCGTTGGCGGCCTGCGCCGCGAACGACACGACATTTGGCGGTGCGGTGCGCCACAATATGGCGATGCAGGTCATTGATCCGGACCCGCAATATCAAGGCACGCCGATGGAAGGTGGCGATGGCGAAGTCATCGGCAAGGCCGTTGATCGTTACAAAAAGGGTGCGGTGAAGCAGACGGTCTCTGTCAAAACGACAGAAGCAGTGAGTTCCAAATAATCGGGAGTTTTTCGTTCATGTTACGGGGCTGGATCAAGCGGGGCTGGCAGGACGAGAGGGCCGCAGTTGCGCCGACGGTCGCGCTTGCCCTGTTCGGCTTGATCGCGGCAGGTGGTTTGGCGTTCGATTACGCCCGGATGGCGGCACTGGATACAGAACTTCAGAATGCGGCGGATCAGGCGGCCCTTGCGGCGGCAAGCCAGCTTGACGGGGTTGTAGCCAGCACGGCCACCGCCGAACTTGGCGCTACCGTCAGGGCCACCAATGCTGCCAGCCAATTGGTCCAAAATCTCGCGGTATTCGCCAATGATGGCAAAGCCTTTGGGGTAACTCTTCATGCCACTGAAGGGGTCAGATTTTGCAGCGCCTTTAATGATACCATCGCAGATACGCAGACGGCCTGCACCTCGACAAACCTCGATGCAGACGCCAAAATAGTTTGGGTTAAAGTCGCTTCCCGCAAGGCCGTCTATGCGTTGACGCCGGTGGTGGCGCTACTCGATTCCGGTGACATGTCGGCAGAGGCGGTTGCAGGCATTGGCGCTGCGATTTGCAAGGTGCCGCCGGTCATGATTTGCAACCCGCAAGAAGCCGGGGGCAATACCAATTTCAATGTGGGCGCGCTGATCGGCAAGGGCCTGAAGCTGGTATCAAATGGCGGTGGTGGCTGGGCGCCGGGGAATTACGGCTATCTCAACACCAATGGCGGCAGCAGTGGCGCACCGGGCATTCGCGAAGCGCTGGGCTGGGAAACGCCGCCGGGGCAATGTTTGCCGGAGACAGGCGTCGATACCAAGCCGGGGGTGACCGTCACTGTGACGGATGCGCTCAATACACGTTTTGATATTTACGACAATGGCGCAGGTGCAGGTTGCCCGACGGGCGGCGCATGTCCGCCATCGGTCAACTCGACCAAGGATCTGGTGCGTGACCCGGGCAATAATGCGGCTAGCTGCACGCTTGGCACCAATGGCTGGAAAGAGGCGGGTTCGACCAGCGCCGATGTCTATTTGCCGACGACGAATCAAACGCTTGTGGCTCAAGGCATGTCGCCGCCAAGGGCGATGGGCTATCCCCGCGATATTTGTCATGCGATCGATTCCGGGGCCGCCGGTGCGTGTGGGACTGCCGTTGGCAGTGGAATATGGGACCGAGACGCCTATTTCGCGGTGAATTACGGTTGGATGACCGCAAGCGCGTGGCAGACCAATACCAATACGGCTGATGATCCCCTGCCATCCAACCCCACCCGTTATGAGGTGTATAATTGGGAAATCCTCCACCGCGGGGAAACGGTCGGCGGCCGAACGATCTTGGGTCAGCGGACGATTGCCGCCGCCGGGGCTGGCAACGGCAACGGCAACGGTAAAGGCAACAGCGGCGGCGGCGGCGGCGGTTCGACGCTGTCGGCGCATGGATCGCCGGTATGCGGGCCGATTGCAGGCTATGGCACGGGCACCGTGCCGGGGGGCAGCACAGTGGATCGCAGGCGTATTTCAGTTGCGGTTGTCAATTGCCTTGCCAATAGCGTCAACGGCAGTTCGACCAATGTCCCGGTCGAAACATGGATCGATGTGTTCCTGACTGAACCCTCGATCAATCGCTTGCGGACCCAGGCTGGCGACATTTATGTCGAAGTCATTGAAGAAGCGACTGCCGGTGCATCCGGCGCGACGGCAGGTCAGGTGATACGGCGCGATATGCCGTATCTCATCCGATGATGGGTATTACGCGCGCCTTTATGCCGCTCTGGCATGACCGCGCCGGGACTGCCGGGGCGGAAATGGCGTTGGTGACGCCGTTGCTGATGATCATCATGTTTGGGGCGTTCGACCTTGGCAATTATTTCTACAGCCAGCATGTCGTGGTGAAGGCCGTGCGCGATGGCGCGCGTTATGCGGCGCGGCAGGGCTTTGGCCATTATAGCTGCCCGACCGGATCGGCCACTGGCTCGGTCGTCGATGCGGGGGGTGTGACGGCGGCGACGTTGATTGCCAATGTGAGCGATGTCACGCGCACGGGCAAGCTGCACCCGGTCACAACGGATGCCAAGGACAGCCCGCGACTTGGCTATTGGACATCGACCTATGACAGCCCTGATACGGCGGTCAAATTGACGGTGCGTTGCACGCCGATCGCGAATTACAGCGGCATTTATAAAGGGGCCACGGGCGGCGTGCCTTCGGTGCGGGTATCGGCGGACGTGAAATATCTGTCCCTGTTCAACACCATCGGCTTCGATGCGACGACGCTTTACATGCGGGCGGAATCCGAAGCAGCGGTGATGGGCTTATGAGCGGCTTTCTCACGCGTTTGCGGCGTTCGCGCAGCGGTGCCACGGCGGCGGAGTTCGCGCTTGTGCTGCCGGTGTTGCTGTTATTCCTGTTCGGGATCATCGAGGTCGGGCGGCTGATGTGGTTCTGGAACAAGGCGGAGAAAGCCACTCAATTCGGGGTCCGTTACGCGGTGGTGACCAAGCCGGTGCCGACAGGCCTTGCGGGCTATAATTTTGTCGGTGTCGGTGGCCTGACGCAGGGAGATCTCATTCCCGATACGGCCTATGGCCGGATGACCTGCACCAGCACCGGTTGCACCTGCGACAAGGGAACATGCGGTTGGGGGACGACGGCGGATAGCGCCGCTTTCACCAAGATATATGATCACATGAAATTGATATTTCCAGAACTACAGGTCGCAAATGTAGTGGTACAATATTCGCCATCGGGTCTGGGATATGCGGGGAATCCCAGTTCGACTATGCCAGATGTTTCTCCGCTGGTGACTGTAGGCATTACGGGACTGGTCTACACGCCGATGTTGTATACATTGTTTGGAAGTACAGGGATTACTTTATCTGATGGTCTTTTTCAGTCATCGTTGACGATGGAAGATGCATCGGGCGCGGTATCGAATTGAGGGACATGTTGTGACTAAAATGGGAGAACGCGACATTAACGGCCAGAACTTCAACGTTCATCGCGAACAATCGGTGGCGCGGATGCTGATGTCTGCGCAGGAGATCGCGGAACTCAATGTCATTGGGACTGACATTGCGGGTTTCACGATCGTTGCGCATGCGATTGATGCTGCGGCCAATATTCCGGTGGACGATGTCGCGTCGTCGCAGGTGTTGTTGGTTGAATTGCGGCAGGATGATCCTGCGTCGATGCAGCGGTTGGTCAATCTGTGCGAAGAAGTGCCGAACGGGCGCATTATCGCCTTGGTGCGCGATCCGTCGATTGCGGTCGTGCGCCTGTTGATGCGCAATGGCCTTACCGATGTTTTGACCTTGCCGCTGATGCGTGATGAGCTGGAACAGGTGTTGCACCAGATCCGCGATTCCATGCAGGAAGAGACGGTCGCGGATCATCAACTGGGCAAGGTGGTCGCGATCATCCCGAGCGTGGGCGGGGTTGGCGTGACGACCTTGGTAACGCAGGCGGGTGCGCTGCAAGCGCAGCGCGATGAAGGCGTGTCGAGCGAGGCCTGCATTATCGATCTCGATCTCCAGTTCGGCAATGCGGCTACCTATCTCGGCCTCAATCCTTCGTTGACGGTGGCGGATATGATCGAAGCCGGGCCACGGCTTGATCGCGCGATGCTGCTGGCGGCTTGTGCCAAGGGGCCATTGGGCGTCCGGGTTGTGGCTGCGCCGCCGGATATCATGCCATTGGAAGCGGTCAGCACCGATCAGATTTTCAATCTGGTCGATCTCGCGGCCCGCGAATTCCGTACGGTATTCCTCGATTTGCCGTGCAATTGGACGAACTGGTCATTGTCGCTGATCGGACGGACCGACCTCATCATTCTGGTGATCGAACTGACTGTGGCGAGCCTGCGTCAGGCGCGTCGTCAGTTGAACTTGCTGGCGAGCCAAGGCCTGCAAAATGTGCCGGTGATGATCGTCGCCAATCGCGTGCAAAAGCGCCTGTTCCGCACCATCAGCCTTGCCGATGCCGAACAGGCGTTGAAGCATCCGGTGCATTATTCGATTGAAAATGACTTCCCGTTGCTCTGCACGGCGCAGGATCAAGGGGTGTTGATCGGTGACATCAAATCGAAAAGCAAGGTCGCCAAAGATATGATGACCATGCTTGAAGGATGCGATGAATTGTTAGGACGCAGCGCATGAGCATGTGGCAGATCAAGAAGCCGGGCGAGAATGGGTCGCCTATCGAAAATGAACCGACAGCGCGACCGGCGATTCTGCAAAGCGGCGTCGTGCGCGGGTCGGGCGTCGATCGTGCGACGATCGATCTCAAGGTGGAAATCCACCGCCAGCTGCTTGATCTGATCAACCTGTCGGCACTTGAAACCATGTCGCGCGCGCAGGTCGAGGCCGAAATTGGCGATATCGTGCAAGAACAGCTCGCCAAGCAGCACCATGCCCTCAATCTCGAAGAACGCCGCCAATTGGTGTCGGACGTGCTGGATGAATTGCTCGGTCTGGGGCCGTTGGAGCCTTTGCTCAAAGACCCGAGCATCACCGATATTCTCGTCAACGGCTATAACACCGTGTTCGTGGAACGCGGTGGCCGGTTGGAAGAAACCCATGTTCGGTTCAAGGATGAACGCCATTTGCTGCGGATCATCCAGAAGATCGTGTCGGCGGTAGGCCGTCGCATCGATGAATCCGCGCCATTATGCGATGCCCGACTTGCCGATGGTTCGCGCGTCAATGCTGTGATTCCGCCTTTGGCCGTGGATGGGTCGTCGCTCTCGATCCGTAAATTCGCCAAAGTCCCGATCCGCATGGAAAAGCTGATCGAATATGGCAGCGTGCCGGAACCGATGGCGCAGGTCATGCAGGGCATCGTCGCGGGTCGTCGCAACGTGCTGATTTCCGGCGGTACCGGTTCGGGTAAAACGACACTGCTGAACGCGATGTCGGCCTATATCGATGGACGTGAACGCATCGTCACGATCGAAGATTCGGCGGAATTGCAGCTGCAACAGCGCCATGTCGTCCGGCTGGAAACCCGTCCGCCCAATATCGAGGGCAAGGGCGAAGTCACCCAGCGCGATCTCGTCAAGAACGCACTGCGTATGCGTCCTGATCGTATCATCATCGGCGAAGTCCGCGCAGGCGAGGCGTTCGATATGTTGCAGGCGATGAACACCGGCCATGATGGGTCGATGACCACCGTCCACGCCAATACGGCGCGCGATGCGTTGACCCGTATCGAACAGATGATCGGGATGAGCGGGATCGACATCGCGCCACGTTCCGCGCGCAATCAGATCGCCTCTGCCTTGAATGTGGTCGTGCAGGTCGCCCGTCTGCCGGACGGCAAACGCAGGGTGATCAGCCTGTCCGAACTGACCGGGATGGAAGGCGAGGTCATCACGATGCAGGACATCTTCCGCTACAAGCTGACCGGGCGCGCCGATGATGGCTCCGTCCTTGGCCATTTCGAAGCGACGGGCATTCGACCGAAGTTCATGACCGAATTGCATGACCGTGGCATCAACCTGCCGGCGGAATTGTTCCGCCCAGATCAGAAGTTCTAACGCCATGAACACAGACATCCTGCGCCTTGCGATCCTGATATTGCTCTTTATGGCGGTGATGCTGTCTAGCGAGGCGCTGCTGAGCTGGTATCGCGGTCGCAATTACAGCGAACGTGCGGTCAATCGACGGCTGAAGCTGATCGAGGGCGGGATGGCGCGCGAGGCCGTGACGTCCAAGCTGCGGATCGATACTGCCGCGCCCACGGTGCTGCCTGCGCCTTTCGATGGTTTTGAACATCGCCTTGCCCGGATGCTGCATGCCGCCGGCCTCAATTTCCAACCGATCTTTATCCTGTTGTTGATGTTGGGCGGGGTGCTGGCGATTGTCGGCGGTGTCAGCGTCCTGACCTTCAGCGGGGGACGCCAGATGTCGCTTGGCACCTTTGTGATGGTGGCCAGCTTTGCCTTGGCGGTGTCGGTGATCTTGCCGACGATGGTGTTGTCGCGGATCGCGGCCAAGCGGCGCAAGAAGGTGGAGGCGCAATTCCCCGTGGCGCTCGATGTGTTTGTGCGCGGTTTGCGCGCAGGCCATCCGATTGCGTCCGCGCTTGATCTCTTGACCACTGAAATGTCCGATCCGATCGGCAGCGAATTCGGCCTTGTCGTCGATGAAGTCACTTATGGCGCGGAATTGTCGGATGCGTTGCAATCGATGGCGGATCGCTGGGAATTGCAAGACATGCAGATGTTCGTCGTCAGCCTGTCGATTCAGCGGGAAACGGGCGGCAATTTGGCTGAAATCCTTGAAAACCTCGCCTCGGTGATCCGTGATCGCGCGTCGATGTATATGAAGGTGCGGGCGCTCAGTTCCGAAGGCCGGATGACGGCGGTGATCCTGACCGGTCTGCCGATCATGGCATTTTCGGCGCTGTTCATGCTCAATTCGTCCTTCTACCTCGATGTGGCGGACGATCCGGCGTTTATTCCGGGCTTTGGCGGGCTGTTGATCTTGTATCTGATCGGTTATTTCACGATCCGTCGCATGATTAATCTGGAGGTCTGAATATGGCGAGTATCACCGCATTCGGATGGGACAGACTGGCATTGCTGCTGGCGATTTTTATCGTGGTTGTGCTTGTGGTTATCGTTGCCACTGGCGTGATTACGCGGCGCTTGGCCGTGCAGCGGCGCGTGGCCGAATCCATGTTGGAAGACAGTTTCGGCGGCTCGGCGACGCTGCGCAGCGAAACGACCAAGAATATCTGGACGAATTTGATCGACAAGATCGAACAAGGCGGGCTGTCGCTGGCGGATACGCGCGAAGATAGCTTGCGGGCCAAGATGATCGCGGCGGGCTATACCTCGCCTTATGCATCGCGCTGGTACACGCTGATCCGCATCGTGACGACCTTGTCATTCCCTGCATTGGTCCTGACGCTGGCGCTGACGTCGCAGAACCCGCCTTCGATTATCAAGCTGTATTTCATGGGCGCGATTTCCGCGTTGTTCGGCCTGTATATCCCCAATGTCTGGGTGTCGGCGCGGGCCGACCGGCGGCGTCATCAGATCACCAACGGCTTTCCCGACGCGCTTGACCTGTTGCTGGTGTGCATCGAGGCGGGCCTTGGCATGGAGGCGGCATTTGACCGGGTGGGGCGTGAAATGGCCATGTCGCACCCGCTGATTTCGGAAATGCTGGCAACGATCGTGCTGGAAATGCGCGCGGGACGTAGCCGGGAAGAAGCATTGCGCCGCATGGCGGATCGCGCACAGGTTGATGAGATCAAGGCGTTTGTGACCTTGCTTGTCCAATCCGATAAGCTGGGTTCAAGCATCGGCATGACCTTGCGCATCTATTCTGCCGAAATGCGCGAAAAGCGCCGGATGCGCGCCGAAGAAAAGGCCCATCGCCTGCCGGTGCTGCTGTCTATTCCGCTGGTGGCGTGCATGTTGCCGGTGATGATCGGGGTGCTGATGCTGCCCGCCGCCATTCGCGTTATCCGTCAATTGATTCCCGCCATGGGAGGTAACTGAGCATGAACCGTCTGACTGCATCCTGCATCTTGTTCGCCGCTTTTGGCGGTGTGGTGGCCTGTTCTCCTAACAATAAGATGGTCGAAATTCGCCCGGTTCAAACGAACCCGGTGAGTGAAGGCAGATCGGCGCTGAAGGGCCGGGAGTTATTCAGCCGTGGCCAATATGCGTTGGCGCTTGAATCATTCCGCCGGGTCGTGCGCGAAGCGCCGGACGCGCCGGAAGGGTATAATGGGCTGGCCGCTTGTTACGATATGATGGGACGTTTTGACGTCAGTGAGAAATATTATCAGATGGCCTTGGCGCGCGCGCCGATGGATGGCCGGATTTACCGCAACATGGCCCGTTCGCTCGACATGCAAGGCCGTAAAGGCGAGGGCGCAGCCCTGCTGGCGGAATGGCAGGCGATAGAGGCGGGTAAGATGGTCGTGGCGGCGATGCCGCATGCCGCGCCCGCACCGATTGTCGCGGAAGTGGCGCCGCTTGCTGCTGCTACGCCCGTAGCAGCGGAGATCGCGACGCCTGTGGAGACCACAACAGTGGAGGCCGCACCGGTTGAAGCGATGGCCGCGCCAATGGCGGTCGCGACACCTGCGCCAGCGCCAGCGGCATCCCAAACGCCAACATCCGCGCTCATGGTCTTGGCGGAAGCTACCCCGGTTTCCGGGGCAGTGGCCAATGCCGCGCCGATCCATATCCCGACTTTTCTTGCCCCTATTGGCGCGCCCGAACATGTGGCCGCACCGGTGCAGTCGGTGGTCCCGATGCAGGTAACGGAAGTGCCAAGGCCCTCTAAGCCCATCAAGGTTGTGACAGCGCAGCCGCAGTTTCTGGCTGCGCTTGCCATGCCGGCACATCAAGCTGCCCCGGTGAAGGTCGCGCCGGTGAAAACCGTAGCGGTCGCCAAGCCCGTGCCAGCACCCAAGCCGGTGGTTGTCGCTGCGCTTGCGCCGCTGCGTAGTCTGGCCACCAAGCCATCATTGCAGCAGCCCGTCAAACAGAGTGGAAAAGCAGCGGCCAAGCCACTTGCCAGTCAAGTCGCGGTGCAGGCCGTCAAACAGCCGGGCCGCCCATCCATCCGGCTGATCAATGCCGCAGGCCAGACTGGGCTTGCGCGTTGGGCGCAGCAGCAATTGGCGCTGTCGGGGATCAATCAGACCCAGACCGCCAATGCGACGCGGCGTTATCGCCTGTCATGGGTCGTCTATCCGCGCGGCCAGCGTGATCGTGCGCTGGCGGTGCAGAAAAGCCTGCCATTCCCGACCCGCATTTTGCAAGAATCGCGTGCATCACGCATCGTGGTCGTGCTGGGCGCCAATGCGCGCGGCATGCAGACCGCCGCACTCAAGACCCGGCGGGGATGAAGCGGGCGCTATTTCTTGCCGCAATATTGGCATGCTCGCCCGTGGCTGCCCAGCAGGATCAGCTGGGGCTGATCGATCTCGCCCTGACCAAGGGGCGTCTGGTGCAGGCAGAGGACATGATCCGTCTGGCGCGGCAAGATCACAGCGTCGCGGATCCGGCTCGGCTGGATGAGCTGGAGGGACGGTTGGCGCTTGCTCAAGGCCGGGCGGGCGATGCATTCGCGGCCTTTGATCGCGTGCTGTCGGTTGAACAGGAAAATTGCCGGGCGATGGAGGGGGCGGGGCTGGCCGCCTTGCGTCTTGAACGCGTCAATGCGGCGAGCGTCAGGCTTCATGATGCGGTGACGCATTGTCCCGAACGCTGGCGTGCATGGAATGCGCTGGGCGTGATCGCAGATCGTGTCGGGGATTGGGCAGCAAGTGCGCATGCTTATGGTGAGGCGCGTTTGATCGTTCCGGATGAAGTGAGCGTCATCAACAATCTGGGCTATTCGCTGATCTTGCAGGCGCGCTTCGCCGAGGCCGAGGTGATCTTGCGCGAGGGGTTGTTGCTCTCGCCCGATGATGCCCGGCTGCTGAACAATCTCGATCTTGCGACCGTGGGCGCGAATGAACCCTTGCCGGATCGCATCCTGCCGGAGGATGGGGCCGCGCAAGATCCGGCGCAACAGGCGCTGCGTTTGAACAATGCCGGATTTATGGCCTATTTGCTGGGCAAAAAAGATGTCGCTAAGACCTATTTTGAACAGGCGCTGGAAACCAGCCAGATCCATTATGATCGGGCGCAAGCCAATCTTGATCTGGTGAAACAAGGAACACCGCAACAATGATCGACATCGTTAAATATGGGATGTGGTCGCTGCTGATCCTCGCGGCGTTGCAGGATGTGATGCAGTTGCGGATCTCGAACCTGTTTGTGCTCGCGATTTTGGCCCTGTTTCCATTTTGGGTGGTGGCCGTCGGGTTCAATACTGATGTCTGGCAGAATCTGGTAGTATTCCTGATCGCCTTTGTCCTTGGGAGTTTTGCTTTTCAATTCGGGTTGGTCGGGGGCGGCGATGCCAAATTGTTCATGGCGGGGGCCTTGTGGTTCAATCTTGCGGATGCGCCGCATTATCTGATGTCGATTGTCCTGTTCGGTGCGTTGATGACCTTTATCCTGATCATTTTGCGCCGCGTCCTGCCTTTATTGGGGTTCAAGCAGTCACCCAAGGACAATGCGGGCAAAGCGCGTGGCGCGGGCTGGGCCATGCTGGAGCCAAAAGGGCCGATCCCTTATGGCGTGGCGATTGCCGCCGGTGCGATATTATGTGCCGCGCTGTATGGCTTCGATCCGCAGCCGGTGCTGCATCTGCCGGCGGTCGATTTTACGCCGCGCGGGGTTGTCTGATCCGCTGGATGAGGCCGTAATCCAATGCTCAATATGGGTGGTCGAGGTGGATTTTCTTGAATAGCCGTTCCTCGAACTTCCAATAGCCATCTTCCCGGATATAGCGGTCGGCATACAGGCCGTTCAGATGGTAGGTCATGTGCTGGTCGTCGACGAGCATTTCATTGGTATAGGACCAACCATAGCCATGATCGCCATCGATCATCATGGCGGCAGGGTTGTTTTGAAACAGGCGGGTGTTGCGGCCTTTCAGTCCCGTTTCATTTTTCATCTTATGAATCCAGCTTTTGACAATGGCATCGCGGCCCTCATAAACTTCAATGCCAGGTTGCCATTTGCCCTCCGCGGCCCAGCAACTGCCCCATAATGGCGCATCGCGACGGGTGATTGCATCGGCATAGGATTCATACAGTTCGCGCACGGCGATGCGGTCTTCCAATGGGCCGGAATAGTTTCTCATGATGCTTTCACCGATTGAACGCGAACAGGTGCAATGTGAACGGGCATCACAGATGATCCGCAGTAAAGGGGATATTGCCCTTGTCATGATCTGAAAAGAGCTGGGGCGATTTGACCTTCAGGTGCAGTTCGCGATTGAGGAGGTAGATATAATATAGGTGATAGGCCGACAATATCGCCCAAGCCATAACGATCGCGCCATTCAGCAAAAGGAACGACATATGTTGATTGGCGACCAGATAGCCCGATGAGAACAAGATCATGCTGAACAGATTCGATAGGATCATCAGGTTCAATATACCCGCGCCAATCCCGTAAATCTGGCATTTGACGACCGTCATTGGATACAGGCCCGCTACCCGTCCGATCACGTTGATGACGATATAGAAAAAGATGAAGCAATCGACCACCGGCACGAGGATCAGCAGGATGATCCAATTCTGCACCCAGCGTTTATATTTCGGCACATGGATGTTGCGATTGGTGGCCCGCTCCAGATCGTACACATGGGATAATTCCAGTGTCGGGATCGCGAAAAACAGCAGCTTTACAAGCGTCCAGATGCCCGCGAGAATATAGAGATAATCTCCAAAATTGACGCTTTCGAACTGGCCTGAAAAATACTGATTCACTTCCTGTTCGAAAAACATCCGTATTCGTCTCCTATATGCGGCCTTTCAGACCCGCGATTTATTCGCGGGTCTGATCGTCCTTCTTAGCCGCATAACGCGTGGTCGGTTGACGGGCATAGCCATGCAGCCAGACGTTGTTTTCGCTCAACGTCATGATCGGACGGAAGTCGAAGACGGCGGCGGCGGGGAAGATTTTCGGCGCGCGTTGATCCAGCGCCCACAGTTGATCGCCAACCTTGACCGACAACAAGGCGTGGTCGCGGCGCGCCAACAGATCATGGCCAATCGTCAGATACATATCCGAGCGTGAAAAACCGACGGCGTTCAGCAGCATCATTTCAAGGATTGCATAATCCTCGCAATCGCCGCGGCGGCTGGACAAGGTTTCATTCGGCGTCGCCCAATAATCATCGACTTGGTAAAAACGGGCATCATCGACATATTCGATCGTGCTGGTGACATATTTATGGATGAACTCGATCCGTTGGACCGGGTCCGATATGGCGCGCGCGTGGTTGACGGCGGTGCTCCAGCGCACGCCGCCGCCCGGCACGGCAGCACGGCGCATCTTGGCATCAAAGGGCGAGTGCGCAATCTTGATCCCCAATGTGTTGTACATCGCGGGCAGGGGCTTTGGCTTGGTGCGGCTGTCCGCGAGGAGGCCAAGCACGAAGATCAGCGAGATGATCGACAGAATAGCGGCCGTGACGAGCGCACCCGATTGCCGCAGATAATCCATCAGTCGGTAGACCGAATAGGAAAACATATCGATGAACCTGTGTCCCTTTGGGTAATGGATATCGGTCATGCGTGCCTCGTTGATCTTGCTTCCTGACCGGAAGACAGGAGAATGCGCTAACGCGAGTCTGCAACAAACAGGTCTGGAGAGGCGGTCTATGCGATCGCTTTTCAGTCCTGTGCCCAGCGCGTTAACGTTGGTGCTGTCCTCATATCCGACATGGTCAACCGCGACGGCTCCACGTGCTTTTTATGTCTACCTATTAATCTTTATAGCATAAAAATGAGCGAATTGTAAAAATATAATTCATCAATCCGGGCGGAATAAGAAATTCACTTATCATCTGGTGCGGCGCATATATGGGGCTGGGTTTGTGGGGGGGGTAAAAAGGCCTTTGTTTGCGTTGGCAAAGCCATTGGCCTATCAAATCGATCCCAGACAAAACGCCGTCATCTGGCCATTCGACAAGCCTAAGGAAGCCTCATGGATCTGCCCTCCCACCAATTGACCATGACGGTCCTGATGACGCCGGACACCGCGAATTTTTCGGGCAAGGTGCATGGCGGCTCTATTCTCAAGCTGCTCGATCAGGTGGCCTATGCCTGTGCCAGCCGTTATGCCGGTTGCTATGTGGTGACGCTCAGCGTCGATCAGGTGATGTTCCGCCAGCCGATCCATGTGGGGGAGTTGGTAACGTTTCTGGCATCGGTCAATCACACGGGCACGTCTTCGATGGAAATCGGGATCAAGGTCATTGCCGAAGACATTCGGGCAAAGGTCGTGCGACACGTCAACAGCTGCTTTTTCACGATGATTGCCGTCGATGATGCAGGCAAGCCGACGCCGGTGCCTTCATTGATCCCGGAAACAGCCGACGAACGTCGCCGTTTCACCGTGGCCGAGGTGCGCAGGTCGATGCGGCGCGAGATGGAGGCGAAATTCGTCGCCATCCGCCAGGCGGGGCATGACGACGCCAATGCATTTAGCGTTGATTGAAGCGGTGGTCATCATTCGTGGTTCTGCATGTCGAAAAACGTGGTGAAAATAACAGCATGAAACGATGCCTCCCTGCGACAATTGCGATTCTGCCGCACAGAAGCCTGATTATCTCTGTTGGTTTTGACGCAATGTCGCAGTTTCGCAGTTGTCGCGAGCTACTCCTAATGGAATTTGTCGCGTGTAGATGGGCGACGGTATACCCGTCGTTACACCATTTGCTTTTATGCTGCTGGTTGGGCAGGTGCCATTGAGTCATTAACGAACGCCAGAATTTTCTCGCAATCGTCAGATGAGATGAAATATCCCACCCCATAACCAACATGAATTATGTTCTCAAAGCCAAATTTTTTCATTATTTTTCTTATATTACAGATATATACACTAATGCTCTCTGCCCCGCAATTTGTGATCGTGGCAAGTCGGGTGCGGCTCAGGGGCACTTCTCGGCTTTTCATCAACGCCAGTAGAATGGCGGAATAGCTATTATTTTTAAAGCCGAATTTAAATGTTATTTTGTTCGGGTTTGGATAAAATTGCAGGGTGTAATTGTCGAGTCCCAATCCGTTTTTTTCAAGGTTTATTGAAATATCTTCAATCTCTTTCGCAGCATTAATACATGCATAAGTGTCTATTATGCCTTTATCGTTATTCACTTCTCCAATAATTCTATAACTAATATTTCTTAATGCATCAGTATAAAGAGAATTATTTGTATTTTTTAAATTACTCATTGCGAACCCCCATATATTTTATTTTTTATTAATTGTTTTATTATTTATAATTGAATACGCTCTGTTACTTGTTTAGATTTCAGAATCAAAAATAAATTTAAGCTATTTTGGAATGGATTGAATTCAAAACGAGCGATTGACTGTTACTTTTAGTAGTTAAAAGTTATAGGGGCCGAGATGCCAAGAGCTTCAAGTCTGGGTTGGATTATATTGGCCATATGATTGTAATCATTTTAACACTTGCCCGCTTTTTGCCTGATAGAGGCCTTGCGGCTAGCGGATGTGGAACCGTATCGGTAGGGCTGGCGAAGCGGCAAAATGGCGGCGCAGGATATTGTCGCCTTCATCGGGGGAGGAGGGCTGTAACGTGCGTGCTGCGTGCGTCAGTGATCTACAGTAGAAAAGAATGAAAATGGGAAGCTTGCCCTTAACCTTTTAAGGCTGCTGGCACCCCGTCTTGAACCTGTCGTCAAGGAGTCATTGCTCAGGCGAACTGTTCCGGGTTGTTCACGGCCAGCTGTTCTCTAATATGGGGCGGATTGGGGACTATCGACTGATTATGGATAAATATCCTATATAATCAGCAATGAATGGCGGAGACGGAGAGATTCGAATTAATATAATAAGATATTAATATTATGTATTAAATATTCCATTTGGTGTGCGGGCCCTAAAATTAGCCCTAAAACCAGCCCGCCATCTTAAAAACCTATAATTTTAGCCTACACTTAATGTCGAGATGGCTGATTACGCTGAAGAGCCGCCAATCCTGTCGCTAACACGCCCCCTTCATAGCTGCCGGTCATTCACACAGCTGAACCCTCTCCAAAAAAATCGGGGAGCCGACAGAACTCAGATTTCTGTTCGCTCTGACAAGGTGAGTGCATCATCTACACCGAGATACCCCTTGGTATTTCCATGTCTGAAATATAACTACGTTTTTCGGACTCGCGATGGGTGGACATTGTCCGAAATTATGCTACAAATTTCGGACATGGACCCAGTGCCCTCCACCTTGAAAGCGCAGATGCTGAACCGCATCAGGAAGACCGCGCCAAATGCGGTCTGGACCCCCGCCGACTTTCTGGACCTGGCAGGGCGCGATGCCGTCGACAAGACTTTGCAGCGCCTCGTCAAATGGGGGGAGCTGCGCCGGATTGACCGTGGACTCTATGACAAGCCCCGGTTCAACAGCCTGACCCAGCAGGACAGTCCGCCCGACCCCAAAGCGATCATCGATGCGGTCGCACGGCGCGACCAGATCCGAGTATTGGTTGATGGTATGACCGCCGCCAATGACCTCGGATTTACCAATGCCGTCCCGGCCAGAATCGTGGTGCATAGTGAGGCCCGACCCAAGTCAATCAAGCTCGGCAATCTTTCCATCACCTTCAAGCAGACGGCCGCCTCAAAGCTATACTGGGCGGGTCGCCCCGCGATGCGGATCGTCCAGGCACTCCACTGGCTACGCGACACTATGGCCGGTGACGAGAACGATAGCTGGCATCCCCAACTTGCCACGCTTCTGGCTGATCCCGATAACGGCGCAGTGCTGCGGGCCGATCTGGCCAGTGGTATGGCTACCCTTCCGGCATGGATGCAGGACATCTTGCGCCCATTGATTTGCAGCGAGGCACTAGGGGAATGAACGAGGCCTTCGACAAGATCCTGAAGGCCGATGTGCAGACCCGAAGCGGTCTGTTCACGACAACCGCTCAACGCCTCGGGACCACCCCGCAGAATGTCGAGAAGGACTTCTGGGTGTGCTGGGTGCTTGATGCCCTGTTCAATGGAATGGAAGAGGGACCTCGGCTCCTGTTTAAGGGTGGTACCTCGCTGTCAAAGGCCTTCGGACTGATCCAGCGCTTCTCAGAAGACATCGACGTCACTGTCTTTCGAGACGATCTAGGCCTGCCGGCATCTGTTAACGAACTGGCCGCCCTCAGCGGAAAGAAGCGAGCAGCGGTCCTCGATGATATTCGCATAACCTGCGAGGACTATATCAACGGTTCGCTGGGGACACGCCTCGCAGCGATCTGTGCCGAGGCTTGCGAACGCACCAGCCTTGGCGCGGGTGCCCTGCAGGTCAAAACCGACGAGCACGATCGGCAGACGCTTATCCTTACTTATCCGAGCGTCACGCCAACAGACGCCTACATCGCAAAGTCGGTGAAGATCGAGTCAGGAGCGAAGTCAGCGCTCGATCCTAATTCCTGCCGCGTCATTACGCCCTATGTCGATCCCGACGTCCCGGGCCTCGATCTCGCCGTTCCCAACGTCACGGTTGTCGACGCCGAACGAACCTTTTGGGACAAGGTCGTGATCCTGCATGGATTGCGTCGCTGGTACGACATTCGCGGGCAGCTTCGCGGCAATGGGCAGCGCATTTCCCGCCACTATTACGATATCTTCCGCCTCCTCCAATCTGAGACGGGCCGGTCTGCCATGACAAACGCTGCACTCGGCCTGGACTGCGTCGCACACGCACGCATGTTCTTCAACCGCCCGGACTTCGACCTGGCATCTGCCATGCCGCCCACCTTTGCCTTATGCCCAGAGGGAGGAATGGTCGATGATTTGCGCCAGGACTATCGGGCTATGAGTGCCATGATCTTCGGCGAAACGCCGCCATTCGAGGAGGTGATTGAGGCAGTTGCTAACCTCCAGAATGCCTTGAATGCTATACCATGAAAGGCCTTCTCCAAGGGATCATCGACAGCTCAGCGCAGGGAATGTCGACAAATCTAGGGTCAGGACCCATTGATTGATTGACAGCGATGTGATTCAGGCTCCGCGAGGAGACTGATCATGAGCGACCTGTATTGGCTTACGGACGAGCAGATGGCGCGTCTGGAGCCGTATTTCCCCAAAAGCCATGGAAAGCCCCGGGTTGATGATCGGCGGGTTCTGAGCGGGATTATTTTCGTCAATCGCAATGGGCTGCGTTGGCGGGATGCACCGCGAGAATATGGGCCGCACAAGACGTTGTATAACCGTTGGAAACGCTGGAGCGAGATGGGCGTGTTCGGACGGATGATGGCGGGCCTGGCCGCTCAGAGTGCCGATCCCAAGACCGTCATGATCGACGCGACCTATCTCAAGGCGCACCGCACNNGCACGAAGGGCGGCATGAACACCAAACTTCACGCCGTGACCGACGCCGATGGCCGACCCTTGAGCTTCTTCATCACCGCAGGCCAGATCAGCGACTACACCGGCGCGGCGGCCTTGCTGGATGATCTGCCAAAGGCGCAGTGGATGCTGGCTGACCGAGGCTATGAGTAAGCGTGTTCCATAGGCCGCCTT